>CAZQMY010000016.1:2138-31786 GCA_964594405.1 uncultured Spirochaetaceae bacterium
CCGAGCAGCAGGTAGACCTGCACCTGGAGCTTCTCTCGCTCGGCCTCGAGGAGCGCCCGGCCGAAGGCGCGGTCGAGGCCGTAGCCGCCCAGGCCCAGGAAGATCGGAAGCGCAACCACCGACGCCGCGATCAGTCGAGCGCTGATCGAGCCGAACCTCAAGCCCGATCCTTCTCGAGCTCGAAGCGGTAGCCCTGTCCGCGGATCGTCTTGATGGGGCGCAGCGCGCCGTCCGGATCGAGCTTCTTGCGCAGGCGGCCGATGAAGACCTCGATCACGTTGCTGTCACGATCGAAGTGCTGGTGATAGAGGTGCTCGGTGAACTCGGTCTTCGAGATCACCTTGCCTGGGCGATGGATCATGTACTCGAGCGCATTGTACTCGTAGCCCGTGAGCTCGACGGCCTCCCCATCGCGCTTCACCACCTTCGCATTCGTATCGACTTCGATGGGGCCGAAGCGGAGGACCGGGCTCGCGTGTCCACCGGATCGCCGCAGCAGCGCCGAGAGACGCGCCTTCAGCTCCTCCAGATGGAAGGGCTTCGTGAGGTAGTCGTCGGCCCCCGCCTCGAGCCCCCGCACCTTCTCCTGCCACTCACTTCGCGCCGTGAGGATCAGGATGGGTGCCGCGATGCCGCGCGCGCGCAGCGCCTCGATCACGCTGACCCCATCGAGCTTCGGCAGACCGAGGTCGACGATGGCCAGGTCGTAGGGATTGTCGCGGGCCAGCACCAGCGCGCGCTCGCCGTCCTCGGCGCCATCGACGGCGAAGCCGCTGCGCGCGAGCTCGCCCTCGAGCTGCTCACGCAGCCCGCGCTCGTCCTCCACGATGAGCAGCCGCACGCTAGGGGCGCTCCCCGCTGACGGGATGGTCGAATCCGGCGCTCCGCGGAAATCCGCCCTTCGATTGGGTGGCGTCGCCCTTGCGCTCGTCCTCGCGATCGCCGCCCACCGGCGTTCCGCCCCCTTGACCCGGAACCAGGACGACCTTGACCTGGCCGGAGGGGAGCAGGAGCTTGATGCGATAGCTCTCGCCCTTGTCCTCGACCTTGAGCACGCGACCGCCATACTGCGCCGCCACCCGCCTGGCCGCGTCGTCCGCAGCTCCCGCCCGAGCGAGCATGGGGAGAGCGAGCATCGAGACGAGCACCGAGAGCAGCACGAGGCGCGCGCCCCACCTTGCGAGCCCGCTCGCCTGGATACCTTCATGCCTCGTCATCGCCAGCACTCCCCCCTGCCCCCCTCGCGGTCCCGATCGGACCAGTCCCGAATCGCCGGGCCCGCCGGCCCGTCGCATCCGCCGGATGGGCACGACCGCCCCGCTGCCGGCGGCCGCACCCTCGAGCCGGGCCATCGGCCACGCCGGACGCCTAGAACCGATGCCGCGGCCTCACGTCCACGTTCACGCGGATGCGACGGCCGGGGCGCTCTTCCATGTGGGTATGGTAGATCCGACCGGCATACTTGTAAGCCACGCGGTAGCCCACCACATGACGCTCCCAGCTCACCTCGTCGACGGTCTTGCAGCGCCTCACCTCGTGGCGGCGAACCGAGTACCGATGGCGCCGATGGTCACGGCCATGTGCCCTGCTCAGCTCGTTGCCCACCACGCCACCGATGATCGCACCCATCGCGCCGCCGACGATGCGGCTGCCGCGGTCACGGCCGCCGATCCGGCTGCCGATGGCCCCGCCGATGCCGGCGCCGAGGATCGTGGGTCCCGCGTGGCTCCGGCGGCGCACGTGGTGCTCACGCACGACGTCCGTGCGGCAGAGCTCGCGGGGCGTCACCACGCGGATGCGCTCACGAATCGGATGGACGTCGACCACCCTGGCCCAGGCGCGGCCGTGCCGCTCGCCGTGGTGATGCCGGCGATCGCGGTGGCCGCCCGCCAGGGCAGCGTTGGCCAGGAGCATGATGATCAGCGTGATCGGAAGGATCTTCTTGGTCATTGCCTCGTCTCCTCTATCTGGGTTCGATCTGGGTTCGATGCGGGTCTGGATTCGATTCGGGCTGCGCCGACTCGCTCTGCCCACCGAACGACCTCAGGATACGGAGACGAACCTGAACCCAAGCTGAAGGAGACCAACAAAATCAATGACTTGGAGAACCCCTGCGCTCCGCCCGGGGGGCGCGCGGGGCGTCGAGCCGATCGAGGCGTTTCGAGCGCTCGAGCGACCCGACCGCGATCAGGCTGCGCACGGTCGCATTCCCCGGATCACGCGCAGGAGCGGCTGCGTCCGCGAGAAGGCGGCTCGCTCTTCGGTGAGCGGCGCACCCACATCCACTCTGCCGGGCACGATCGATCTGCCCGGCACGCTCAATCCGCCCGGTACGATCGATCTGCCCGGTATGATCAATCTGCCCGGTATTCTGTGGGGCCCAGCGACGGCTCGGCGCTCTGACCGGGACTCGGACCGGGACTCCAACCGGGACTCTGCCCCGAGGCGCCCAGCTTGAAATGGGCGATGCTGGCCCGCAGGCGGGCGGCCTCCTCGTGCAGCCCGGACATGGCCTGACCGAGCTCGCCGGCGCCCAGCTCGTTCGCCTTGCTGCCCTCGCGAACCCGTTCGAGGAACTCGGCCACCATGGTGGATTGGTCGTTCTGCTGGCGCAGGGCCGCGAGGATCGCGTCGATGGCGCGCTGGACGGCGGCGACGTTGCCCCGAATCTCGGCGATGCTGCGCGCCTGCTCGGCCGTCCCGTCGCGCAGCAGGACGGCGATCTCGCTCATTGCCCGAGAGCTCTGCATGACCACCCGCGACACCTCCTGCTGGCCCTCGCCCGTTCGCATGATGGCCTCGGCGTCGTCGTTGACCTTGTCCATCAGCTCGACGACGGCGAGCGCAGAGTCCGAGTGCCCACGCACGCTCTCTACGACGCCGTCCAGTCTCTGTCCGCTCTGCGTGGCGAGTCGGCTGATCTCCTCCAGAGAAGACTTGGCGCCTTCGGTCAACGAAACGCCTTCCCCGACCCGCTTCGTGCTCTCCTTGATCGCGCGCTCGGCGTTCTGGCTGTCCTCGCGCACCGAGTTGATGAGGTCGCTCACCTCCATGGTGCTCTCGAGCACGCGACCGGCCAGCGACTTGACCTGATCGGCCACCACCTTGAAGCCGCGGCCATGATCTCCGGACTGCGCGGCGATGATCGCAGCGTTCAGCGCGAGCAGGCCCGTCTCGTCCGCGACGGATTCGATCACGCTCAGGATCTCGCCGATGCGCTCGGCCTCAGTGACCAGGTGGGCGACCGCCTCCTCGACCGAGCCCGTGGCACTCTCGATCTCCCGCATGCCCGCATTGGTCCCGTCGACGATGCCGCGGCCCTCTTCGGCGCTCTCCATCACGCGCGCGGCCAGCTTGGCCGTCTCTGCCGTCGCCGCGTCGATGAGCCGGACCGAGGCGGCCATCTCCTCCATGCTCTCGGAGGTGCGCGAGGCGGACTCGCCGAGCCCGGTCGCGCGCGCGGCCACTGCGCTGATGCTGGCCGCCATCCGCTCGGCGGACTCCGCCACGCTGGTGATGCGCTCGCTGAGCGACTCCGAGCTGCGGGAGAGATCGTTGCTGCTGGACCCGATCTGCGTGATCGCCGCGGAAGAGCTCTCGACCGAGGTGGCCACGCTGTCCACGGCTTCGCTGATGCCGAGGACCTGGTCGCGCACGACCTCCATCGCAGAGCTGGCGTGCTCCGCGTCCTGTGACTGGCTCTGCGAGGCGTGCACGATCCCGCTGGTCACCTCGAGCGCCCGGCTCGCGACGCCCTCCATGTCCGTGGCGAGCAGGGCGATCCGGGAGACCTGGTCGCGCAGCGAGCGGGACATGCGCGAGATGCTTCGCGCCAGCCCGCCGAACTCGTCCTCGGACTCGAAGCTGCACTCGAGCGAGAGGTCGCCGTCGGCCACCCGATCCACCTCGCTGCGCAGGGCCCTGCTCGAAGCGCGGATGTCGCGCCCCATCAGGTAGGCGACGCCGAGGGTGACGAAGAGGGAGACCGCGCTCAGGATGCCGTAGTCGTACACGACCCGAGCCATCGTGCCGGCCGAGGCGCGGCGCGGCACGTGGACGAGCACGATGGGGGATTCGGGGCCTGGCGTCGTCCAGATGAAGCGCTCGTCCGTGATCAGATCGTGGCTGTCTCCGCCCTCGGGATGATCCAGCACCCAGTGGATGTCGTCGGCGGCGATCCCGGTCTCCGCCTCGAGCGCCCTCGCGGAGGCGAGGCGCGGGTCGATCAGGTGGATCGTGATGGCGTCCTCGGGGAGCCACCTCGTCACCGACTCGAGCACATCGGCCATCGGACGACCCGCCCTCGCGCCCTCCTCGAAGCGGCGAAGCAGTCCCTCACCGAGCTCGAACCACTCCTGGTCTCCGCGAGCGGTGGTTCGGACCTGGGCGAGACTCAGCGAGAAGACCAGCGTCACCATCAGCACGCCGAGCATCGACACCGCCAGCTTGGACGCGACGGGGACCGTGCGGACCACGCGATTGCGAACCTCGACGTCGGAGACGCCGGCGACCAGCTCTCCACGCAGGCGCGAGAGCCCAGCCTTCATCCGCGCATAGTAGAGGACCTGCGAGATGATTCCGGCGGACGACGCAGCGACCATGATGCTGAAGCTCGCGAAGCCGGTGAACGAAGCCACGAGGAGGTTCATCACGACGATGATCGCGAGACCGCCGAGGAAGTAGAGCGTGCAGGCGATCACGAAGACCCTGGTGGGCAGGGCGACGACCGCGGCCAGCGCATCCGCGACCAGCCCGGGATCGGGCTCGACATCCCGCGATCGGTCCAGGTAGCGGACCATCGGACGGCATAGCCACGCCACGGCCGGGCGCGCGATCCCGAGGGCGACGATGATGACACCAGCGAGCGTCAGCATCAGGAGACGAAATCTCGCTGCATCGAAGGGGACGATCGAATAGACGTAGAGCACCGCCAGCGGGATCGCCGCCAGCGCGTTGAACACGGTGAACCAGAAGGCCCACCGCAACAGCTCCGGTCCCGACTCGAAATCGCGAATCGCCATTGGCGATCGATCCCCTCCCCTCGCTCGGGCTGTCCGCCCGCGGCGCCGGGCGTGATCGCGACGTCCGGCAACCCCTCATCGGCATGAGGACCACGCAACTTTCCGAATTCGAAGGTGTTCGCTGTCGGCTACGGAATTCCATCATGAGAAATGCGGCGTCCGCGAGTGTGCCCTGTCCCCGCGTTGGGGGGGCAACCGCGGCCGCGCCTGGCGGGGGGCGCGCCCGCCACCTCCTTCCGCCCGGCGGCGCTGCGCAGCGCACGGCGGCGCTGGGCGTGAGCCGGGACGGAGGACACGACCCCCATCGCAACGAACAAGAGCGCTCCGGTCAGAGACGAGGGGCGCGCCCGCTCCGCCCTCGTTCATCGCCGCCGACCTCTCGGCCGGAGGTGCGCGCCGAAGACCGTGAGCAGATCGCCCCACCAGAGCCCCATCATCGCGTCGAACGCTGGGCCGACGCCGAGCCCGCGCCGGACGGGGTGGTCGGCGGCGAGCCGGCCGAAGCCTCGATGGCGCACCGTGACCCGGGTCCGCGCGCCCTCTGCTGCGAACTCGATCTCGACCGTGGTGGTCTCTCCCCACGCATTGGCGCGGTCGCGCACCTCGAGTTCGAGCCGCTCACCCGGCTTCCAGACGCGAACCTCCCCCACGACGATGTGCTCCCGGCCGGGCTCGATGGCTTCCTCGATCAGACGCCCGCCCTCGCAGGGCTCGAAGCGCAGGCGCCCTCGCCCTTCCACCAGCCACCTGAAGCGCGGCCCACGGCGCCACCAGAGGTCGACCTCCTCCGTGAAGGCTTCGAACGCGACATCGGGAGGGACCGCCACGGTCGTGGTCACGACGACGACATCCTCGTCCGGGTCGATCACTCTGCCCCCCGAGTCCTCTCCACGTGCATCTTGAAGGCATCCAGCTGATCCGTCCAGAAGCGCTCCACACGCTCCAGCCACTCGTGAAGCTCTCCGAAGGGCTCGGCGCGCAGTCGGTAGATCCGAGCGCGCGCGTCGCCCTCGTCGCGATCTTCCGCGACGAGGCCCTCGCGACGTAACACCCGAAGATGTCGACTCATCGCCGGTGCGCTCGTCCTGGCCTCGCGGGCGAGCTCGCCCGCGCGCCTGGGCCGCTCGCCCCGCAGGTCCACGACCCGCCGGCGCGTCGGGTCCGCCAGCGCGGCGAGCGTGCGGTCCAGGCGTGCCCTGTCGACGCTCGCTCCGACTTCGCCCATCACGCCTCCTCCACCGGGCCTCGCGAGCTGAAGATCCAGCGATGGCCGCCCGGGTCGACGACGCGATACATGCGATCACCATGAGGCTGATCCTCCGGCGGGCGCGCGATCGTCGCGCCCCGCTCGCGGGCGTGGGCATGGTGACCGTCGACGTCGTCCACGTAGACCAGGACCTGCGTGTGCACTCCGTCGAGGTTCAGCGGAGCCGCGAGCCCCATCTCCTCGAAGGCCGAGGCGAGGTAGATCGAGTGGCCCGCGAGGCTGAGCTCCGCGTGGCCGATGCGACCATCGGGCATCTCCATCCTCGATTCCTCCTCGAAGCCGAGCGCCTCACAGAGGAAGTCGATGGCCGCACTCGCGTCGTCGTAGGTGAGATAGGGAATGATGCACTGCTCGAATCGCTCGCTCATGGCGCCTCCTCCTATTTCATGATTGAGTTGACTATTGACTCCATCGTCAACTAAATGCAAGCAAGGATCAGCGACGGATGGAACCGTGGCGCCCGGCGGACACCCATGTCCTCGGGAGTCCCGTCGACCCGGCGGATCAGGCCGGCGCGCGGGGGGTTGCCTGAGGTGTCGAGCTATCTCGTGGTGATGGGTGCAAAGGTCCGCCGGGACGGACGCCCGAGCGGGGCTCTGGCGCGGCGCATCCGTGCCGGCGCCCAGCACGCCCTCGGCGACCCCGCGCTGTGGGTGATCGCCACCGGCGCGGTGGGGGAGCATCCGCCCAGTGAGGCGGATGTGATCGCCGAGGGCCTGGTCGAGTACGGAGTGCCCGCGCACCGGGTGCTCCTCGAGCGCGAGGGCACCGACACGCTCAGCTCGGTTCGTCTCTGCGCCGCGCTCATGGCCGATCGGAGCGCGCGCGTCGAGCGGGTCGACGTCTGCACCGACCGCTTCCATGTGTTGCGGACCACCGCACTCTTCAGGGCGCTCGGGCTGCCGGCCCGGGCGCTGTGGATCGAGGGGGGCGCGTTTCCGATGCGCCTGCGGTCTGCCCTCTGGTACTGGCTGCGGGATGGGGTCGCCACGCTCTGGGACCTGCCGCAGGCGATCTGGCTGCGCGACCGCACGCCGCCCGTGGCTTCCGTCCCGGCCGGCAGGGCTCGCGCGGCGCTGGGCGAGTCGATCTCGATTCGAGAAGAGATGCCGCACGATCGTGCCCGGATCTACGCCGCGGAGACGCGCGCCTTCGGACAGGAGAGCGAAGCGCGCATCGTCGACGCCCTGCGCGATCGCGTCTCGCCATGGATCTCGCTGGTGGCCGAGCACGAAGGCGAGCTCGTGGGGCACGTCTCCTTCTCGCCGATCACGCTCGAAGGCGACGATGACGCGCCCGCGATCTGTGGCCTGGCACCGCTGGCCGTCGACCCGGACCACCAGGGACGCGGAATCGGGGCCGCGCTGATCCGGGCCGGATTGGAGCGCTGCCGCGAAGCGGGCTTCCGGGCGGTCTTCCTGGTGGGATCACCGGAATACTACGCGCGCTTCGGCTTCCAGCTCGCTGCGCCACGGGGATTCACCTATGGCGACCCCCACATGGACGCCGCGCTCCAGTACATCGAGCTCGAAGCCGGCGCCCTCGATGGCTTATCGGGTCGGACGGTCTACGATCGGGCCTTCGAGGACTTGGGCTGAGTCGCGCGGCGCGCGATGCAGGCAGGAGAGGACGATCCCGGATGATGAGCTGGATGCGCTCGTTCGCACCGACGGCAATCTCGTTCCTGACTTCGATTCTGCTCGCACTGCCCGCTCTCGCCGAGCAGGTGCGGATCGGAGACGTGCGCGGCAACGACCTCTCCCCGAGCGAGATCGCCACCGTGCGCAGCCTGCTCCAGAGCCAGCTCCGGCAGCAGCCCGGTGTCATCGTGGTCGACGAGTCCGCCCGTGGCCCCGTGAGCATCATCGACGCCGAGGTGAGCCGCTGGGGCCAGGGGCTGATCCTGATCGTCGAGCTGGATCGGCCGAGCGCACCGCCGATCAGCCGAAATACGCGCGCCACGGAGTTCCGCGACGTGGACGTGGCCATCGCAGACCTCGTGGACGAGGTCATCTTCGCCTCCCGGGAGATGGATCCGGCGGGAGATGCGCTCCCACCCGCGCCGATCGAGCAGCCCGACCCGCAGCGGCCGCGGCGCGGGCGGACCGCCTTCAGCGCCCACCTCGGGCCGTCGTGGGGCATGACGGACGCACTCGAGACCCGCGGCACGCTCTATGACTTCGGGATCGGCTTCGGTTGGGACTACGGCAAGTATCTGATCGAGCTGCGCACGGACTTCCTGGTCGGCGCCGACGATCGGGACGTCTTCGGCTTCACGGGTACCCTCGGCTGGGACTACGTCTGGCTCGATTGGGGCAACGCGGCGATCTACAACGGGATCGAGGGGGGCATCGGCTACCTGCGCGAGAACATCGGGGCCAGCCGCTCGAGCAGGACGGGCTTCGCGTTCGGCACCTCCATGGGCCTGCTGCTGGTGCGCGACGCGCTCGTCAACATCGACATCTCCCTTCGCGCCCGCGTGCTCTCCGAGCAGATGAATGGAGAGATCCCGGTGGTCGGCGGGGTCGCGATCGGGCTGCGCTTCTAGCCTCTTCCCGAAGTGGTTGGGGGGAGGGCGGCGAGAAACGGCTGCGTCCGGCGCTACGCCTCGAGGCCCTTGCGCATCTCGCGCAGGACGCCGCGGAAGTCCTCGGTGGAGTTCACGTGCGGATAGTCCTCTTTCGGGACCGCAGCGTCGAGGAACTCGCAGAGGGGCTCCCAACCATCGCCCGGGCGATAGACGAGCAGCCGCTCCCCCGGGACCGCATCGATCACGGCCTGGTTGTGCGCTTCGAAGACGGCGATCGCGTGATCCCGATCGAGGAAGCGCCCGTCGAAGGTGTCCTCGAGCACCAGCTTCCTCGCCATGGCGAGGTGACGAGCGAGCGGCCCGCCGTCGCCTGGCACCGGCTGCGTCATCGACTGGTAGATCGTGTCGTGGACGCTCCGCCACCATCGATCGGAGTCGCGCAGGCTGAGCAACACCTTCGCATCGGGGTAGGCCTCCACCAGCTCGCGCCAGAACGCGCAGGCGGGCCAGTCGACGGTGGCGCGATATCCAGCGAAGAGCCCCGCCCAGTCCCGGGGTCCCCCGTCGGCCAGCGCGTGCCACGCCTCGTCGTGGCCGGCGTTCCGCCCGACCTCCATCATGTGGTAGCAGGGCCCGTGGCCGAGCCGCTCGATGGCGGTCTTCAAGGAGAGGGTGCCCGTCCGGCCGAAGCCAGCACCGATCAATTCCAGCGCCATGCTGATCCTCCGAAGTCGGCCGAGGCGATCCGGGCGCTCGAAGGCCGACGCGGCGTCCGTGCGGGATGGTACAGTGAGCGCCCGGGCACTCGCCGCATGGTCGGGTGTCGATTCCCAGGATGCCCATGAAGCGAATCCATCGCCAGCCGCCCTCACCCCATCCCGACCGGCTGCACCGACCCGGCCCGGCCTTCACGCTACTGCTCCTGCTCTCGTTCACGTCCCCCGCCTGGGCCGAGTACGCCATCGTCCAGGAGAAGGCCGCGCGCTTCGAGGAGGAGGACCCGGGCGGAACGAAGATCCGCGATCTCGAGCCCCACGAGTGGGGGAAGATCCTCGTCCCGACCACGGAGAAGGGGATGATCCGGATGGAGACGAATGCCCTCGAGATCGGATGGATGGCCGTAGACCAGGTCGAGCTCATCCCGGACTTCGATCGACGCGCCTGGCGGAAGCACTGGCCCGACCTGGACGGCGATTGCATCAATACACGACACGAGGTGCTGATCGCCGAGAGCGAGGTGCCTGTCGTCCATCGCGACCGTGAGAAGTGCTGGGTGGGCACGGGAGCGTGGACCTGTCCGCTGACAGGCGAGAAGGCCACCGCGCAGAAGGGCATGCACATCGCGCACATCGTCCCGCTCGAGAACGCCTACCTGAGCGGGGGCTTCGCGTGGAGGAGCGCCCAGCGACAGCGATACACCAACGATCTCGAGGATCCGGATCACATCTTCGCCGTGGCCGCCCGGACCAACCGCAGCCGACGGGGCAAGGGGCCCGAGCGCTGGCGCCCGCCGCTCGAGAGCAGCTGGTGCTGGTACGCCCGCACATTCGAGCGGACCAAGAAACGCTACGGGCTGCACAGCACCCCGGGTGAGCAGAAGGCCCTCGCCGAGATGAAGGCGACCTGCCCAGCGGAAGACGAGGCCGCGGCGCCGAAGGATGAGACGCCGGAGAAGGGCGAGGCGGCCGCGCAGGCGCAGTAGCGCACTGCCTCGCACCCCAGGCCGCTGCGCGCGCGCTTGCACGCAGCGACGACCGTCTGCCGGCACGCAACCCGGGCCACACGGCGGCGTCTGCGACTGCGTGAGAGCGGCAGCTGCGCAGCGAGCGCATGCGGCCTGCGCGCAGGCTTGCGCCCGGACTGCAGCGCGGTGCAGTACTCCGTTGCATCGAGGGTGGATCGCCCAGGAAGCGCTCGTGTTCGGTCGACCGCCCGCCGATGCCCCGCCTGAAGTCGCACCACGAAAGTGTACGGCGTGCGTCGACCGCCAGGCCGCGGGCGACGCCCCCTCACCCTGCCCCCCCAGATCTCGTGTGGGATGGGAGACCGACATGATCAGCAGACTGCCCACGGCCGCCGTCAAGGCCCTCACCCGCCACGTCGGGCTCGCCGCCCTGACGCTCACCTTCGTCCTCGGCACCCCCACTTCGATCCTCGCCAGGGGCGAGCGCATGTACTCCACCAGCGGCGTCGGCTCGGCCGTCCTCGCCTGGCAGCGCCAGCACTATCGAGACGCCATCGGTCTGGCGCGCGAGGCCCTGCGCGAGCCCATCACGCGTCGGGAGAAGATGATCGCGCTGCACCTGCTCTGCGTCGTACAGGCCGACCACCTCAACGCGCGCAGGGCCCTGCGCTACTGCGATCGCGCGGTGAAGATCGAGGGCGACCGTCACTGGAAGCACCTCAACAACCGCGCGTACGTGCGTATGAAGCTCCGGGACTGGGAGGGCGCGGTCGAGGACTACCGCCATGCGCTCGCGGCCTACGACGCGCTCTCGGAGTCGCAGCGGAGTGCAATGAATCAGGCGGACGGGAGGCACGCGATGCGCGAGACGGTGGAGAAGAACCTCCAGCTCGCCACCGCCCGACTCGGCGACCAGGCGGTGCCCATCGCGAGCAACGAGACGCCCACGATGCCCGCGCCCGCATCGCAGGACGAAGGACCGCAGGCTGGGCAGGCTCCACCGCCGCCCGCCGCGATGGCCCCGTAGTCATCTCCCGCGGAGTTCGCCTGCACTCGCTCGCGGCGAGCACCGGACCACCGCGCGAGCGGGCAGGGTCTACGATCCTGCCCGCTCGTCCGTGAGGAAGCGGCGCGTATAGAAGTCGAAGCGGCGGGCGAGTGCCTCGCGCTCGAGCCCGACGTCTTCGGCGCGGTAGTCGATTCGGCCATGGCGGCCCTGCGGATGCTCGGCCATGTAGCGCTGCATCCGGGCGCGCACGGCCTCGTCGTAGGGCTGGTCCGCGAGCCGATAGATGCGCTCGACCATCCCCACGTCGTCGGCCATGAAGTCGTCGAAGCGCACGTCGATGGACTGCGTCTGGGGGAGGATGTCGCGATCCCGTACGCAGGCGCGCAGCATCACCTCGAGGCGATCGGCCCAGTAGTCGCCGAACAGGCTCGGGTCGACCGGGTCGTGATACATGCGTGCGGTGTAGGCGGCCATGGTCGCCATGGATGTGACCACCGCTGCGGGCTCGCGATGGGTCACCACGTAGATGGCGTCCGGAAAGACCGCTCGGAGCGGCCCGAGCTGCTCGAGGTGCTGGGGTGACTTGAGCACCCAGCGGCCTGGACCACGCAGGAACTGCAGCGCCGCCAGGACCCGCCGCAGGTAGCGATAGTGAGGCGTCTGGTCGTGCTCCATGTAGTGGTCCCGCCAATCGGGCAGGAGGGTGACGCTCTCGAAGAGCATCGTCGAGAAGTCCATGGCCAGCAGCTGGATCTCCTCGTGCACGTGCCAGGTGGTCATCTCGTGCATGCACTTGAAATGGGGCATTGCAGCGTTGACGAAGCCCAGCCCCGCCTCGCAGCGCGCCAGCCGGGGATCCGGATCGAGCCCGGTCTCGGTGGGGAGGGGGATCGGCTCGAGGCTCTCCCAATAGGGGAGCGAGCGGAGCGAATCGTCTGCCGCGATGAGGTTGTGCAGGTGCGTGGTGCCGGTTCGCGGCAGCCCGCAGATCACGATGGGCCGCTCGATCTCGATCTCATCGATCTCCGGGTGACGTCCGATCAGGTCCTCGAGGAGGAGACGGTTCTTCAGCAGCTGCAAGAGCTGGGCGTGCATCATCACCCTTCCGACGTCCGAGAGCAGCGTGCTCTCGTCGACGGCCGACGCCAGGACGCGGAAGGGCGCCTCGTATCCCGGGTCGCCGAAGTCGTCGAGGCCGAGCTCGGCGCTGGCCGCGGCGCGCATCCGGTCCGGGTCGAGGTCGAGCGTCTCGGCCATGGCGGACATCCCCGCCCGGAGCGCCAGGATCTCTTCGCTGAATCGGGGCGCGCCCAGGTCTGTGAGTCGGATCAGCTCGCTCATCGTCCTCCTCGCGCTCCTCGCGCTCCTCGCGCGAGCGACGCGATCTTCGCATGCGCGACGTGGCGACGGAGCGTAGCGCCCGGCATCATTCCCGGCGCGAAGTGACGCGCGGAGAATGAGGATGAGCGACGCGAAGCGGGACGAAGCGGCCCGGGCCTACGCCGAGCTGGGGGCGCTCCTCGAAGAGATCGAGGCCCAGTACTTCACGGCGGAGAGGCGCACGGACACGCCGGCCGGGCGCGCCGCGGCACGCTACCTCGTGGCCAACGCTCTGCAGCACGGCTTCCAGTGCTGGTTCGAAGCCGACGCCATGCGACCGACCTTCCAGAAATGGCTCGGGCCCACGAAGAAGATGCTCGGCGACAACCCGGACGCGGTCTACTACGGCGCCGTCGTCGATCCGACGCAGCGCTATCGGATCCGCGGCAACATCCAGGGCGCCTGCTACACCTCGTTCGCCGGCGAGGCGGGTGCGCGCGACGGCAATCTCTCCCAGGGCGTCCTCGCCACGCTCAACGACGACGAGTTCGACGTCGAGGCCGATGGGAGCTACGAGCTGATCGCCAGCGCGAAGCCGCAGCCGCGCAACTGGCTCGCGCTCGCGCCGACGGCGGGCAGCATCACGACCCGACACTATTGGGAGTGGGAACGCAGCCCGGCCGCGGACCCGGGCCTCCACGTTCCGCTCTGGATCGAGAATCTCGACGACCCGGGCCCGGCGCCGCCGATGGATGACGCGGCCATCGCGGCGGGGGTGCGCCGCGTGATCAACTTCGTCCGCGGGATCACCCTCGGCTTCCCGGTCCTGCCGCCCGAGATCATGCCCGCCTGGGTCTCCAACGAGGTCAACCGCTTCTCTCCACCGGAGATCGACGGCGAGAGCAACAAGGAGATCGGCTATGCGGCGGTGGACAACGACTATCGACAGACGGTCTACGAGATCGGCCTCGACGAGGCCCTGATCATGCGCGGCGAGTTCCCCCGCTGTCGCTTCGCGAACGTGGTGCTCTGGAATCATCGTCTGCAGACGCCTCCCTATATCGGACGCAAGGTCTCCTTGAACCGCCGACAGATCCGCCCGGAAGCGGACGGCCGCTTCGAGATCTTCGTCGCACATCGCGACCCGGGCGTCCCCAACTGGCTCGACGCCGCCGGGCTCGAGAGCGGGATGATCTTCTGGCGATTCCTGATGGCGGAGACCACCGCGCCCAACATCGAGACGGAGCTGGTGAAGCTCGGCGAGGTCGCCCGCCCATGAGCAAGCCGCGGCAGCTCGTCATCCTCGGCGCCAGCGGCGATCTGACGCGGCGCAAGCTCGTTCCCGCCCTGGCGCGCATCCAGGCCGCCGGTCGCGTGGATCCGGGCCTGCAGATCATCGGCGTGGCGAGGCGCCCGATGAGCGACGCGGAGTTCCGCCGGAAGCTCATCGAGGCCTCCGAGGACCCGACGCGAAAGGAGATCGAGGCCATCGCCGGCGCGATCTTCTATCAGCGGGGCGACGTGGGTGATCCGGCCTCGGTGGCCGCCCTGAACGATCGGCTCGACGATCTCTCCGATCCGCGCGTCACGGGCCGGGTCTTCTACCTCTCACTGGCGCCGGACCTCTTCGGGCTCGCGGTCTCCGAGCTCGAGCAGGCGGGCATGCTCGCCTGCGGGGCCAACGAGCAGATCGCGTTCCGGCGCGTCGTGATCGAGAAGCCCTTCGGCCACGATCTCGCGAGCGCGCGAGCCCTCAACGACGAGCTTCACGAACGCCTGCGCGAGCAGCAGATCTATCGCATCGACCACTACCTCGGCAAGGAGACCGTCCAGAACATCCTCGGCTTCCGCTTCCACAACGCGATCTTCGAGCCGATCTGGAATCGGCACCACGTCGAGCTGGTCCAGATCACGGTGGCGGAGTCGATCGGTGTGGAACACGGGCGAGGGACGTACTACGACGGCACCGGCGCGCTGCGGGACATGGTGCAGAACCACATGCTCCAGGTGCTCTCCATGGTCGCGATGGAGCCGCCGTCGTCGCTCGCGCCGGAGGCGATCCGCAACCAGAAGGTGGAGGTGCTGCGCGCGCTCCGGCATCCCAACGGCAGTCCGCGCTGGCCGAGCGCCGTTCGCGCCCACTACGTGGCGGGCGACGTGGAGGAAGGCAGGGCCCGCGGCTATCTCGAAGAAGAAGGCGTCGCGAAGGACTCGCAGACCGAGACCTTCGTCGCCCTGCGCGCGGAGGTCGACAACTGGCGCTGGAAAGGCGTGCCCTTCCTTCTGCGGCATGGCAAGCGGATGCCCGAGAAGCTCACCGAGATCCGGGTCCTCTTCCGCCGCCCGCCGCTCCAGCTCTTCAACCGCCCGAGCGACATGAGCGACGACGAGTTCCGGGCCCTCGAGGAGGCGGATGCGCTCTGCCACATGCACCCCAACGTGCTGCGCATCGTGCTCCAGCCGCGCGAGTCCATCCGGCTCTCCTTCGGCGTGAAGAAGCCGGGCCCGACCATGAACATGTCGCCGGCCAACCTCGCCTTCGACTATCTCGAGCACTTCGGCTCGGCCCCGCCCGATGCCTACGACCGACTCCTCCTCGATGCGCTGATCGGCGATCAGACGCTCTTCCTGCGCTCGGACGAGATCGAGGCCTCGTGGCGCTACGCGGATCGGGTGCACGAGACCTGGACCTCCGCAGGCGCCGTGCCCCTCGAGTCCTACGAGGCCGGAACCTGGGGCCCCGAGTCCGCCCAGGCACTCTTCGCTCCGCTCCAGGGCGACGGGTCACGTGGCTGAATCGCTCCTCTTCTTCCACGCCTCGGATCAGCCGGCACGAGCCGCTGCCGGGCTCCTCACCCGAGCGCTGCTGGAGCTGGTCGAGCGACATGGACGAGCGAGGCTGGCCATTCCCGGCGGCTCCGCGCTCGCCGCCGTCGGCGCCGCGCGCGAGGCGCTCGGGGCAGGCTGGTCCCGGGTCTCGCTCACCTGGGTGGACGAGCGATGCGTCGCGTCCTCCAGCCCCGACTCGAACCGGGGCGAGGCGCATCGAAGCGGGGCGCTGCGAAGCGATCATCCCTGCGCGCTCGAGCTGCCGCTCTTCGAGGAAGACGAGGCGCCCGAGCAGGCGGCGGTGCGCGTGGATCGCATGCTCGGCGAGGCCTTCGCAGGCGCGATCGACGTGAATCTCCTCGGCCTGGGCGAGGACGGGCACATCGCCTCGCTCTTCCCGGGACGACGTTGGCACGGCGACGGGAACGAGCGTGCGATCTTCGTCGACGAGAGCCCCAAGCCTCCGCCTCGGCGCATCTCGCTGACCCGCGATCTGCTCGGCACAGCCCCTCGGTCGATCCTGGTGGCGACGGGGCCCGAGAAGGCCGAAGCCCTGGCGCGACTCGCGCGCCGCGACGTCGCCCTGCCCGCCACCGGCCTGCCGGGGCTGAGCGTGGTCACCGATCAGCGCCTGTCGGGCGTCGAGATGATCCCGCTCTGAGAGTCCTCCTCGAGCCATCGAGGCCACAGCTCGACTCCCCGTGAGCGCCGCCCCTCGCCAGGCCGGCTCGTTGGGGCCCACAGCGCGCGCCCGGCCATCGGCCGAGCGGTCTGCGCCATTCAGTGCAACGTTTCCTGCCATGCAGCACGGCGAGCGAGGCACGATTCATGTGGTCGGCGCGGCCATCGTCGAGGACCGCCGCTGCCTGGTCGCTCTTCGCAGCGAGACCATGGATCAGGGCGGGCGCTGGGAGTTTCCGGGGGGCAAGGTCGAGGCCGGTGAGCGCCCGGACGATGCGCTCGCCCGCGAGCTGCGCGAGGAGCTCGGCGTCGAGTGCGAGATCGGGCGCTGGCTCGGCCGGGGCGAGGCCCGGATCCGCGATCGCCGGATCGCATTGGACGTCCACCTCGCCAGGATCGTCGCCGGCGTGCCCGAAGCGCGGGAGCACGCAGCGCTGCGATGGGTGGACGCCGCCCAGATCGACGACCTCGACTGGGCCGATGCGGACGTCCCCGTCCTTCCCGAGCTGCGCCGCGCGCTGAGCGCCTGAGGCGCCGGCAGTCCGCAGCATGCCCTTCTCCTATGCTGGGGCCGAGCCCACCGCTAGCCATGCTCTTCCACTTCGACTTCCACAACTACTTCACCCTGCTCCGGCTGGCCTGGCGCGAGCCGAACGCCCGGGTACGGACCTACTCCCTCTCGATCCTGCTCCTGTGGATCCCGCCCGTCGCCACCTTCCATGCGCTCTGCTTCTTCCTCGACGGCCTCCTCTTCCCGGGACTGCATGCCACGCAGATTCGAGAGCCGATCTTCATCGTAGGCCATGCGCGTAGCGGCACCACGCTGATCCATCGCCTGATGAGCGAGGACGAAGGCCGCTTCAGCGCGTTCATGCTCTACGAGCTGTACTTCCCTTCGCTCCTGCAGAAGTGGGTGATCCGCAGGATCGCGGCGCTCGATCGGAGGCTAGGCGGCCACCTCGAGGCGCGCGTCATGGCGTGGAGCGATCGCCACTATGCGGCCATGCGCGACATGCACGAGATGGGCCTCACGCATCTCGAGGAGGACGACATCGTCCTCTACTACTCGATGGCCTCGGGCTTCTGGATCACGAAGCTGCCCTGGATGGGCGATCTCGACTTCTACTATGTCGACGAATGGCCCGAGCGCAGACGCCGGCGCCTGATGCGCTTCTACCGGCAGTGCGTCAGGCGGCAGCTCTACCTGAACGGCCCGAACAAGGTCCACCTCTCGAAGAATCCGATCTTCGCGGGCCGCGTGGCCGCGCTGCTCGAGACCTTCCCCGACGCGCGCATCGTCGTTCCGGTCCGGAATCCCTACGAGACCATCCCCAGCCTCCTGAAGCTGATGCGCGCGGGCTGGAAGCGCCTGGGCTGGGACGAAGCGCGACAGAGGCGCTGCCTGGCGGTGCTCGCCCACCAGTCCTTCCATACCTACCGCCATCCGCTCGAGGTCCTGGCGAAGCATCCGGATGCGCCCTCCGCCGTCGTCGACTACCGGGCGCTCGCCGCCGACCCCGCCGCCGCCATCGAGAAGGTCTACCTCGCGCTCGGGCTCGAGCTCTCCGCCGCGCATCGCGAGGGCCTGGCCGCGCGCGGCAGGCGGGCGAGCGCGCACCGATCGGGACACCGGTACAGCCTCGAGGAGTTCGGCCTCGAGGCCCATGCCATCCGGTCGGAGCTCGGCGAGCTCTTCGAGCGCTTCGGCTGGGACGAGGCCGCCACCGAGCGGATCGGCCCGCCACTGGCCGGCCAGCGCCCGAAGGAGAGGTGACCGCGAGTCGCTCTGTCGGCGCCGCCGAGCTGCACCTCGTACGCAACAAGTTTCCATCGCGTACGAGCTCGTTCCCGCGTTGCTAGTCTTCGGGCTCGGGCTCGCCCGCCCTGCCGCGAACGGAGCGAGGCGCCGACTTCACGCCCCCGCGACCCATCCGCGGTCGCCCCGATGAGAGGACCCGTCGATGGACCTGAGCGAATCCCCCGAACACGCTGCCTTCCGACAGGAGGTCAGGCGCTGGATCCGGTCTGCCATGCCGCCCGAAATCAAGAAGAAGGCGGAGAGCTTCCAGAGCTTCACCCAGGAAGAGCAGATGATCTGGCACAAGGTGCTCGCCGAGAAGGGCTGGGTCGCGCCGAACTGGCCGAAGGAGGTGGGCGGCACCGGCTGGGACGTCACTCAGCGCAACATCTTCAGCGAAGAGTCCGCCCGCGCCAATGCGCCTTCACTCTCGCCCTTCGGCATCGCCATGGTCGGGCCGCTGATCATCCAGTTCGGCACCGACGCCCAGAAGGAGCGCTTCCTGCCCAGGATCTACTCGGGCGAAGAGATCTGGTGCCAGGGCTACTCCGAACCGAACGCGGGCTCGGACCTCGCCAGCCTGCAGCTGCGCGCCGAGCGCGACGGCGACGACTACGTCCTCAACGGCCAGAAGACCTGGACCACCTACGCGCAGTACGCCGACTGGATCTTCGTGCTGTGCCGGACGAGCACCGAGGGCAAGAAGCAGGAGGGCATCTCCTTCCTGCTGGCCGACATCCGCAACACCGAGGGCATCGAGGTGAAGCCCTTCATGACCACGGGTGGCACCATGGCCTTCTCGGAGACCTGGTTCAAGGACGCCCGCGTCCCCGTCGAGAACCGCGTCGGTCCGGAGAACGGCGGATGGTCGATGGCCAAGGCCCTGCTCGGGCACGAGCGGGCAGGCATGGGAGGCGTCGCCGAGTCGACGCGCTGGATCAACCTCATCAAGCGCATCGCGCAGGAGACGCCGGTCGGGACGGGGACGCTGCTCGAATCGGAGAGCTTCCGCCGACGCATCGCGCGTATCGAGATGCGGCTGGGCGCCCTCGACATGGTGATGAAGCGCGCCCTGGCCGACGCCCAGCTCGGCCGCGCGCCCGGCCCCGAGAGCTCGATCATGAAGATCATCGGCACCGAGACCTATCAGGAGATCAACGAGCTGGCCATGGATGCGCTCGGGCCGGCGGCCATGGGCTGGAGCGATGCGCCCGAGAACGCGCTGCGCCCACACGAGCGCGACGTCGCCGCCCAGTTCAACTACAACCGCGCCGCCACGATCTACGGCGGCAGCAACGAGATCCAGAAGAACATCATCGCCAAGCAGATCCTCGGCCTTCCCATGAGCTGAGCGCCCCGAGATCGAGGCGAGGCGAAGAATCCGAGCGCGTCACGAACGCATCGAGAGTGGATCCGAGAGAAGAGAAGAAGATGAATTTCGATCAGACCGAAGAGCAACAGATGATCGTCGAGTCAGTGGCCAAGTTCGTGGCCAACGACTCGCCCGTGAGCCGCTTCCGCGAGCTCCGCGAGAGCGAGCGGGGCTGGGATCCCGCCGTATGGCAGACCATGGGCGAGGTGGGATGGCTCGGGGTGGCCATCCCCGAAGAGCAGGGCGGCTTCGGCGGCCGGATGGTAGACATGGCGCTGATCCTCGAGCAGCTCGGGCGCGGACTCGTCCCGGAGCCCTACATCCCCAGCGTCGTGCTCGCCGGCAGTCTGATCTCCCGGCTCGGCAGCGCCGAGCAGATCGATGCCTACCTCGTGCCCATGATGGAAGGGCGCGCCTCCCTCGCCCTGGCGTACGACGAGCGTCAGAGCCGCTACAACCTGAACGACTGCCTCACTGGCGCCAGGCGGGACGGCGACGACTACGTCCTCGACGGCGAGAAGGTCTGGGTCCAGAACGGCGCCTTCGCGGACCAGATCCTCGTGGTCGCCCGCACCTCGGGCGGCCAGCTCGATCACGAGGGCCTCACGCTCTTCATCGTGGACGGGGACGCGGCGGGCCTCGAGAAGACGAACGTCCGCGGCATGGACGGCCAGCGCTCTGCCGTGCTGCGCCTCTCGGGCGTGCGCGTCGCTGCGGATCGTATCCTCGGCGTCGAGGGCGGCGCCCTGGCGGATATCGAGTGGGCGGTCGACCGCGGGGCGGCGGCGGCCTGCGCCGAGGCGCAGGGCGAGCTGGCCGAGCTCTTCGAGCGAACGATCGCCTACATCAAGCAGCGCGAGCAGTTCGGCGTGCGCATCGGGAGCTTCCAGGCGCTCCAGCACCGCGCTGCCGACATGTATGCCGAGCTCGAGCTCTGCAAGGCCACGATGATCCTCGCCGCCATCCAGGCGGACGCCGAGGATGCCGAGGAGCGGAAGTCGGCCATCTCGACCGCCAAGGTGCAGCTGCAGGACGGTGGCTGGTTCATCCAGGAGAACGCCATCCAGCTTCACGGCGGAATCGGCGTGACCGATGAGCAGGACGAGGGCCTCTTCTTCAAGCGCGTGCGCGTGCTTCAGGGCCTCTTCGGAGACGCCGACCACCACGTCGGCCGCTACCAGGCACAGGCGCGTTTCGAGGCGAGCCTCAGCGAGTGAGTCGACGCGGGCCGGCGACGCGGATCAGCCGGCCCGTTCGACGAGCGCCTCGTAGATCTCGCTCAGGATCCCCCGGTGGTCGTAGCGATACTTCCAATCCGGATAGTGGGACTGGAACTTGCGCACGTCTGAGATCCACCAGATGTGGTCTCCAGTGCGTGGCGTCTCGTCGTAGCGCCACTGCATCGGGCGCCCGGTCAGCTGCTCGCAGTCCGCGATGGCCTCGCGGAGCGAGCAGTGGGAGTGGCGACCGCCGCCGATGTTGTAGACCTCGGCGACTCGCGGCGCCCGGAAGACCTGCCAGAAGGCGCTCACCAGATCGTGGGCGTGGATGTTGTCGCGCACCTGCTTGCCCTCGTAGCCCAGCACGGTGTAGGGCTTGCCGGTGACGGCGCACTTCACGAGGTAGGCGAGGAATCCGTGCAGCGCGGTGCCCGAGTGGCCGGGCCCGGTCAGGCAGCCCCCCCGGAAGACCGTAGTGCGCAGGCCGAAGCAGCGCCCGTACTCCTGGACCAGCAGATCGGCCGCGGCCTTCGAGGCGCCGAAGAGGCTGTGGGTGCAGGCATCGATGCTCATGCCTTCGTCGATGCCGTGTGCGGCGTAGGGGTGCTCCTCGCGCGGCTCCCATCGGGTCTCCCGCTCCATCAGGGGCAGGCGGTTCGGGGCGTCGCCGTAGACCTTGTTCGTGCTCGTGAAGATGAAGACCGCATCGGGGCAGTGCGTGCGCGTCGCCTCGAGCAGGTTCAGGGTGCCGTTGGCGTTGACGGTGAAGTCCGTCCGGGGGTCGCGAGCCGCCCAGTCGTGCGAGGGCTGGGCCGCGGTGTGAACGACGCAGCGGATGGACCGCCGGTACCTCTGGAAGACGGCTTCGACGCCCGCCGCGTCGCGGATGTCGACGCTCTCGTGCCGATAGCCGAGCACCTCCTGCTCGAGCCGTTCGCGATTCCAGGCGGTGCTCGCCTCGTCCTCGAATAAGCGGCGGCGCATGTCGTTGTCGATGCCGACGACCTCGAGCCCCTTCTCGGCGAAGAAGCGCGTGGTCTCCGACCCGATCAAGCCGGCCGATCCGGTCACCAATACGACGCTCAAGCAGATCCCCCCGTTCGATGAGCAACCCGGGCCAACCCCTCGTGCCGGCGCGGACTGGAGCGGTGGCCCAGGATATCCGAGGCGCCCGCGCAGGGAGGCCAGGCACGCGCTGCTGCACATCACCGAGGCATAACCGTCCGCGCCATTCGGCGTCTTCCCCCATCCGACATCGAGCGTTCACCGGGGGCCTCCATGCGGCAGCAACCGGTCGAGCAGGGGTCGCCCGTAGCCGTGCTGCCTGCTGCCTGCTTCCTGCTGCGCGCAGCGAAGCCTCTCGGAACCGCTCGTCTCTCGGCCGATCCGGACTCAGGGGTGCCGCGTCCCCCCGGTCACGGATCACATCGGCCCGGGTGGTGCTCCGCTACGATGATGTGCCCGATCGTCCATTCGTTGGAAAGCACCATGCACTCCTCTCGACGCCCTTCGGTGCCGCTTCTGCTGATGCCTTTCCTCGCCCTCCTGGTCGCCTGCGTGGAGGTCCCGGCCGAGGAGCCGCCCTCGGACGACGAGCTGCCGCCCACCGAAGAGCCGCTGGGCGCGCTGGTCAACACGAGCTGTCTCGCCCTGGAGGACCCGCCGCCCGCTGACGTCGACATCGAGCTCGAGGAGGCCTTCGACGGCGAGCTCTTCCGCAACCAGATCAAGCTGATCCAGCACCCCACCGACGACGATCGCTGGTACGTGGTGCGACAGCGGGGGCAGATCGAGACCTTTCTCGCCTCGGACCCTCCGGGCAGCCGCGCACTCGCCATCGAGCTCACCAGCGTGGGCAGTGGCTACGAGCAGGGCCTGCTCTCGATGGCCTTCGCGCCGGACTTCGCCACGAGCGGCATCGCCTATGTCTCCTACACCGATCGGACCGGCAGCTACGGCGACAGCGTGGTCGGGCGCATCGAATCCAGCGATGGCGGCCTCACCTTCAGTCCACATGCGAACCCCGAGGTGATGCGCTTCCCGCAGCCGGCAGCGAACCACAACGGCGGCGACATCGCCTTCGGGCCCGACGGCTACCTCTACATCGCCTTCGGAGACGGTGGTGGCGGCGGCGATCCATTCCGTCATGGACAGAACAAGAACAGCTTGTTCGGCGCGATCCTGAGGATCGACGTGTCGGACCCGACACAGCCCTATGGCATCCCGTCCGACAACCCCTTCGTGGACGAGGACGGGGCGGACGAGATCTGGGCCTACGGCCTTCGCAATCCCTGGCGCATGGGCTTCGATCCCGGCACCGGCGCCCTGCTCGCCGCGGACGTGGGTCAGGGCGCCGTGGAGGAGGCGAACCTCATCGTCAGAGGCGGAAACTACGGGTGGCCCCTCAAGGAGGGATCGACCTGCTTCCGCCCCGTGACCGACCCATGCGACGGGCTCGACGTGATCGATCCCATCTTCGAGTACGGCCGCTCCCTGGGCTACTCGACCACGGGAGGCTATGTCTACCGGGGGACCACCATCCCCTCGCTCCAGGGGCTCTATATCCTGGGCGACTACGGATCGGGCAACATCTGGGCGGTCCAGGGATTCGACCAGTCCGATCCCCAGGGCAGCCTCCTGATCGACTCGGCGCTACAGATCTCCTCATTCGCCCAGGACCGCGACGGCGAGATCTATGTCCTCGACCTGCACCTCTTCGGCGGCGACGTGGCCATCTACAAGATCGTCCCCGCCTCCGACCCGGGGCCAGACGAGGATCCGGATGCCTCCCCGGCCCTGCTCTCCGAGTCGGGCTGCGTGATGGAGGACGACCCGGAGAGGCTGGCGAGCGGCGTCGTCCCCTATGCGATCCGTGCCCCCTTCCACAGCGATGGCGCAGCCAAGTCTCGCGGGATGGCGCTGCCGGACGGAGCGACGCTCACCATCGGCGCCGACGGCGACCTCGAGTTCCCGGTGGGCACGGTGCGCGTGAAGCAGTTCTACCTCGACGACGAGCCCATCGAGACGCGGCTCTTCAAGCGTCATCCCTCGGGCTGGCGCGGCTACTCGTACGCGTGGAACGTCGAAGGCACCGACGCTGAGCTCTTGAGAGATGCGGAGGTGGTGGAATTCGGCGGACAGGACTGGCTCTATCCGAGCCCGTCACAGTGTCGAGCATGCCATACCGTGGCCGCGGGCCGGGCGCTCGGCCCCGAGCTGGGCCAGCTCGATCGCGACTTCGACTATCCCGCAGCGGGCTTCGCCCTCTTCGATCGCCCGGTCAATCAGCTCGCGGCGCTGCGCGGCCTCCGGCTGCTGCCCGCCTCGACGCCGCCCGAATACGAGATCCTGCCCGGCTACGACGACGAGAGCGCGCCGCTGGCCGATCGGGCCCGGGCCTATCTCCATTCGAACTGCTCGCACTGTCATCGGCCGGGCGGAGGTGGCCGCGGCGACCTGGATCTCCGCTACGCCACCGCTCTGGCCGACTCCGGCCTCTGCGACGAGCCAACGATCGGAGGGCTCGGCCTCGACGACCCGCGCGTGGTCTCCCCGGGCGAGCCCGGGCGCTCGGTGTTGCTCGAGCGCATGCTCCGCCTGGACGGGACGCGCATGCCGCCCCTCGCGAGCAGCGTCGTCGACAGCGAGGGGACGACGCTGATCGAAGACTGGATCGACGCGCTGCCCAGCTGTCCGTGAGGCCCGCGCCCGGATCGCTCGATCAGCCCGGGAGCCTCGCCGCGGCCGCGCGCACGATCTCCTTCGGGCGATCCGTCGCGATGAGGATCTCGCGATAGAAGAGCGCGCGGAAGTCGTAGACGTCCGGGAAGTGGTCCACCGGATCCATGCCCTCGAGCAGATCGATCTCGTGGTCGACACCGATCCGGCTGAGCACGAACTCGTCACGATCGTGCAGGTACTCGATCACGAGCGGCCCCCCTTCGTCGGGCGCCGCGTCGAGCCGCACGACGACCAGCCCGCGGAGATAGTGGGGCGGGTGCTCGCCCTGGGGATCGAGCTTCGCGAGCGGGAAGCCGGGGTAGAGTCGCGTCTCGTAGGCGAGGGCCGCGGCGTCCAGGGCGCCTCGCAGCGCGCGCAGCCGCGTGTCGTGGCGCTCGGCGGCGGCGGCGCGGCGCGGCGGTCGCGCCCGTCGGCGCCATCGGCCAGAGCCGTCCAGATACTGCACGTCGCCGAGCCGCGTCTTGTAGTCGAAGGCCGGCACACCCGGCACCACGTAGCCGGGATAGTAGAAGCGCATTCCGCGCTCGATGCCGAACTCGATCTCCTCGAGCATCGTATAGGTGCCGAGGCCGAAGCGCCGATAGGCGGGATCGTAGAGACCGAGCTGACTCACCATCCCCTCTCGTCCGAGATCGAAGTAGCTCACAGCCACCAGGCGATCGTCCTCGTAGACCGCGCACTCGTAGCTGTCGAAGGGATGGGGGCCACGGCCGAGCACCAGAGGCTCGAGCTCGCTCGACACGAAGCTCATGAATCGCGGCTTCATCTCGCGATAGAGCCGGCGCCGCTCGGCATCCACCCGCGCCTCACCGATCTCGCAGCGGAAGTGCTCGCGGGCGCGACGAAGGGTGCGGCGGTGGCTGCGGCGGTGGCGGTGGTCATCGAGGGGCAGGCGCAGATTCACGAGACCGCGAACACGGTGGTCGAGACAGAGCAGGTCGCTGCGCACCATCATCGGGCCACTGCGGAACCAGCCCGCCGCGAGCCGCGCGTCCAGATCTTCCGGCGACAACACCGTGGGCGCATCGATCTCGAACACCTTCGTCTCCCGCCTGGCGCCCCGCCGCCGGGCGGCGAGACGGTCGACCACTATAGCCCGCACGCATGCCGAGGTGCGCGGCGCCGGCGTGCGGTAGCATCGGCGCCTCGGACGCGAGTCGTCCGACCCTCATCTCCTCCACCCCACCCGCCACGGCGCATGCCGCGGCAAGGAGCATCGAATCATGATCCAGGAAGGCGAGAAGATCCCCGACGTGACCATCAAGGCCACGGACATGTCGAACCTCTCCACCGCAGAGCTCTGCGCGGGCAAGAAGGTGGTGCTCTTCGCCGTGCCCGGCGCCTTCACCCCGACGTGCAGCGAGCAGCACCTTCCCGGCTTCATCGCGAAGGCCGGCGAGCTCAAGGCCAAGGGCGTCGACGAGATCGTCTGCATGTCCGTGAACGACGCCTTCGTGATGAAGGCCTGGGGCGAGGATCGCGGTGCGGGCGACGAGGTCCGCATGGTGGCCGACGGCAACGGCGACTTCGCGAAGGCGCTCGGCCTCGACTTCGACGGCAGCGAGATCGGCTTCGGCATCCGCGCGCAGCGCTTCGCGATGATCATCGATGACGGCGTGGTGACGAAGCTCGCCGTCGAGAAGCCCATGGCCTTCGAGGTGAGCAGCGCGGAGGCGATCCTCGAGGCGCTCTAGCGTCGCGCGGCGAAGGCCCGGCGATCATGCACCGCCGAACGGCCGCAGCAGAGCGGATTCTTCTCGATGCCGCCCACCTTCTTGCCGAAGGCGTCGTCGAAGAGCGCCTGGTCGCGGCCGTAGCTCTGCTGGCCACCCGCGACGGAGGGCACCTCGCCGGCGGTATAGGCCGACGCCGAACCAATAGACTTCCCAAGTAAGTTTCCGGGGCCCATATTCGCTCACCCACATATTTTCTTGATCTCAGCGGATCAGACGATTAGGGTGCTCGGGTCTGAACCCGACCACCCACACCCCACGCCCGCACCCTGCGCCCCCCCGCCCGCTCCCGCTGGCTCCATGGAGATGCTCCGATGACGCCCTTCAGATCGCGCGAGTCCGCCCTCCCTTCGCTCGTCCCTGCGCTGGCCTGCCTGCTGCTCGCTCAGACCTCGGCTGCCGTGGTGATCGAGTGGGAGGCGCTCTCGGACCAGGGGCCCGCCAACGCGATCAGCCTCGAGAACGGCGGAATCACCGCCACCGCCGAGGCCTTCGGCGGCATCACCGAGCCGCAGGACACGATCACGCCGGATACGATCCCCGGCGAGGCCGGCACGACGCAGATCCAGGTGAACATCGACGGTGCGTTTCCGAACTCGAACGTCTTCGGACTACGCGGACTCGGCTGCGGAATCGCGCAATGCGACCTGATCGCCCCTGGCGGCGAGGACGCGGTGCGCATCAGCTTCGATGTGCGTGTGCGCCTCGATCAGCTGATCCTCTCCGCCATGGAGGGGCCCGACGACATCACCTGGTGGTACTGGGAGGACGGCGCCTGGGTCTTCGCGGGTCAGGACGATTGCAGCGGCGTCAGCTGCTCGGGTCAGGAGACCTTCAACGGCCCCTTCGGCAGCTCCGAGCACTGGCTGGTGGTGGCGGAGAACTCGGGGGCGAGCGCCTTCCGCATCGCGCAGATGAGCGTCGCGGCGGACCCGCTGCCCGAGCCGCCCGCGCCGGTGCCGGCGCTCGGCCTGCTGGGCAGCACCGCGCTCGCGGGTCTGCTCGCGCTGGGTGGGCGCGCGCGGCTTCGGCACACGGGGCGCTGAGGGTATCATCCGCCCGCGCCGCACGTCCCATCGGGAGGAGCCGAGCAGGGATCGGTCGGCGGAGGAATCGTCGCCGATCCGATGCGGTCGCCCATCGAGCCATCCACCGAGCCCCGACCGCTGCAGCGCGATGAGGGACGCCCGATCCACTTCCCGGGGCTCAACGGGGTGAGGTTCTTCGCCGCCTTCGCGGTGATGATCTACCACGTGGAGGTCTTCAAGACCTTCTCGGGCGTGAAGAGCGAGGTCACGCACCCGTTCTGGCAGGTGCTCGGACCGCAGGGGGTCGTCTGCTTCTTCGTGCTGAGCGGGTTCCTGATCACCTACCTCCTGCTCGAGGAGCAGGGCCGTCGGGGCAGGATCGACCTGCGCAAGTTCTACCTGCGGCGCATCCTGCGGATCTGGCCGCTCTACTATTTCGTGCTGGTATTGGGCTTCGCGCTCGCCTGGCCTCTGGCCGCAAGGCTCGGCTTTCCCGAGGCCATCTCCAGGCCGCTCGCCCCGCAGATCGCCCTCTATGCGGCGCTGCTACCGAACCTCTCCTGGGTCGCCTTCGGCACCATTCCCTTCGTCAACCCGCTCTGGTCCGTCGGCGTGGAGGAGCAGTTCTACCTGATCTGGCCGGCGCTGCTGCGCGGCCTCCGGCGGCGCGTCGTGCCGTTGCTGTCGGGCGTGATCGCGCTCCTGGTGGCCGCGCGCATCGGTCTGCCCGCCATGGCGACGACGCTCCATCCCGCCGGTGTCCTGAGTCCGTCGTGGGAGATCGGCCTGGCCTTCTTCGATACGTTGAAGCTGGAGTGCATGGCCATCGGCGGCCTGCTCGCCCAGCTGGTCCACGCGGACCGGAAGCGCGTGCTCGCCACGCTCCGACATCCAGTCGCGCAGGTCCTTTCGATGGGCTTCGTCGTGATCGCTCTGTGGACGGGGGCCCGCCTCGGCGCCGTGGACAACATCGTCTGGGGCGGCGCGTTCGGCGTGCTCATCCTGAACGTCGCAACGAATCCGCGCAGCCTGCTCACTCTGGAGCACCCCCTGCTCGAGCGGCTCGGTAGGATCTCGTACGGCCTCTACCTCTACCACTCCTTCGCGGAGGCGGGCGTCCTGCTCTTGCTCCGACGGCTCATGGAGTCGGGCCAGATCGCGCTCTCCTACTTCACCTTCAACGTGCTCCTCTACGGCGCCTCCATCGCCCTCACCATCGCCGTCGCGAGCGTGTCCTATCGCTACCTCGAGAAGCCCTTTCTCGACATGAAGCCCCGCTTCACGGTCGTCCCCAGTCGCCCCGAGGTCCTCGGGCGGGCGGGTGGAGAGATGGGCTGAGCGAGCGCCCGCGGGCCCGCTCGAAGCGCGACGCAGTGCTCTCGGCGCCACGCAGCGCGTACGCAACTCGCCGCGTCATCGGACGCCGAACAGACCCTTCCCTCTGCTGTGTTACCGTCCTCCGCCTCCAGATCCATCGGGCCCCACCCGATGCGATACAGGCGACCCAGCGAACGAGAAACCGACGGGGACGGGAGTCAATCAAGTGGCCAAGATCCTGGTGACGGGCGGAGCCGGCTTCATCGGCGCGAACTTCGTCCACTACACGGTGCGGAACCTCCCCGAGCACGAGGTGACCGTGCTCGATGCGCTCACCTACGCGGGCAATCGCGCCAACCTCGCCTCCGTCGAGGACAGGATCGGCTTCGTCGAGGGCTCGATCGTCGATACCGACGTCCTCGATCCGCTGGTCCGGGATTGCGACATCGTCGTGCACTTCGCCGCCGAGTCTCACAACGACAACTCCCTGGACGACCCCTACCCCTTCAACGAGACCAACCTCATCGGCACCTTCCGCATCCTCGAGGCCGTCCGTCGCTTCGAGAAGCGGCTGCACCACATCTCCACCGACGAGGTCTACGGCGACCTCGAGCTCGACGATCCCGCGATGTTCTCGGAGACCACGCCCTACAACCCCTCCAGTCCTTACTCGGCCTCCAAGGCCGGCTCGGACATGCTGGTGCGGGCCTGGGTACGGTCCTTCGGCGTGCAGGCCACGCTCTCCAACTGCTCGAACAACTACGGTCCCTATCAGCACGTCGAGAAGTTCATCCCGCGACAGATCACCAACGTGCTGATGGGCGAGAAGCCCAAGCTCTACGGCGAGGGCCTCAACGTTCGTGACTGGATCCACGTGGACGACCACAACAGCGCCGTGCACGCGATCCTGGAGCGGGGCCGCAATGGCGAGACCTACCTGATCGGCGCCGATGGCGAGCTGAACAACCGACACGTCATCGAGCTGATCCTCGAAGGTCTCGGCAAGGACAAGGACGACTTCGAGCACGTCCGGGACCGTGCGGGCCACGACCTCCGCTACGCCATCGACTACACGAAGCTGCGAGACGAGCTCGGCTG
>CAZQMY010000017.1:0-31204 GCA_964594405.1 uncultured Spirochaetaceae bacterium
GTGGTCGCCAATCAGTGGGAGGACTCCATCCTCTATCGCAACGACCGCAGCGCCGAGCGCCCGGACTTCATCGGGCTGCACCTGCGCCTGCCGGCCGGCGGCGATGGCCTGGCCATCGCGCGCGTGGATGCCGGCGGCCCTGGCGGGGACTTTGCGCCGCGCGTGGCGGTGGGCGCCACGGCCATCGTGGAGCGCGCGGGCCAGCGCCAGACGCTGCAGGTGGACGGCGGCAACGGCCACTCCGGCGTGCGCAGTCCCGAGCTCCACTTCGGCCTGGCGGGTGCGGGCGCGCCCGAAGAGCCCGTGGCCGTCGAGATCCGCTATCGCGATCGGCGCGGCGTGCCCGGCACCCTCGCCCTCGAGCTGGAGCCCGGCTGGCATACCGTCGTGCTCCCCGACGCGCCCTCGACGTGGGCACGCCTCGCCCCGCCCGTCTCAGCCGAAGGCCTTTCCGGAGGATTGCCGCGATGAGCGCTGCTGCCCACGAGCGTCCGAGCGAAGAGGGAGTGTTGATCGGCAGCGAGCCGCTCGAGACGCACGGCCTGGCCGCGCCGGTCGCGGCGGCGCAGCCCGTCGATTGGGGGCAGAAGCAGCGACTGGGCGGACTGCGGCGCTTCGCCACCGCGATCACGGTGCTGAACGTGCTCGGCCACGGCTATCTCGGGTTCGAGACCTCCTGGGCCCACCCCTTCGCCGCCGTGGCCACCGGCTACTCGCTCGAGCTCTTCCTCGAGTGGCTCGATGCTCGTGCCGTGGGTCGCGCACCGCGCTATCGCGGCGGCGGAGCGATGGGGCTCGTCGACTTCCTGCTGAGCGCGCACATCTCGTCGATGGCGGTCTCGATGCTCCTCTACCCGGGCGAACGACTCTGGCCGGTGATGTTCGCGACCGCGGTGGCCGTCGCGTCGAAGGTGATCGTCCGCGTACAGGTGGACGGTCGCGACCGCCACGTGCTGAACCCGAGCAACTTCGGCATCGCAGCCACGCTGATCCTCTTTCCCCAGGTCGGCATTGCGCCGCCCTATCAATTCACGGAGAACCTGCTCGGCTGGGGGAACTGGGTGCTCCCGCTGATCCTGATCGGCCTCGGGAGCTTCCTCAACATCCGGTTCACCCGGCGCATCCCGCTCCTCTCGGCCTGGCTGGTGGGCTTCGTCCTCCAGGCCCTGCTGAGGCACGTCTTCCTCGATGCGCCGCTCATTCCCACCCTCGTCCCGATGACGGGCCTGGCCTTCCTGCTCTTCACCTTCTATATGGTGACCGACCCGCCGACCACGCCGGCGAAGAAGCTGAATCAGATCGCCTTCGGCCTGTCCGTGGCAGCGGTCTACGGCCTGCTGATGGTCTTCCACGTGGTCTTCGGGCTCTTCTTCTCCCTGGTCATCGTCTGCGTGTGCCGTGGCCTCTACCTCCATGCGCTCGGCTTGCGCGAGGCCTCTGCCCGGCAGGCGGCCACGTTCGCAGTGGGTGTGCCGAGGGCGAGCTGAGCCATGAGCGGACGGGATGCCATCGCCATCGTGGGGATGGCTTGCGAGTATCCCGACGCGCGCACGCCGGAGGAGCTCTTCGAGAACGTGATGGCCGGGCGCCGCGCGTTCCGGCGGATTCCGGACGAGCGACTGCCGCTGGATGACTACGCGAGCGACGATCCCGAGGACGTCGATCACACCACGGTGCGTATGGCTGCGCTGCTGGAGGGCTGGCGCTTCGACCGGGTGCGCTTCAAGGTGGTGGGCAGCACCTATCGCTCGGCGGACCCCGCCCACTGGCTGGCCCTGGACGTCGCCGATCGCGCGCTTCGCGACGCGGGCTTCGCGGAAGGTGAGGGGCTGCCCCGCACGCGCACCGGCGTGGTGCTCGGCAATACGCTGACCGGTGAGTTCTCGCGTGCCCAGGCCATGCGCCTGCGCTGGCCCTTCGTGCGCGATGCCCTGCGCGAGAGCCTGGCTGCGCAGGGCATCGGGGGCGCGCCTGCGCTGCAGCTCCTCGAGACCATGGAGGCGCGCTACAAGGCGCCCTTCGAGCCCTTCGGAGACGAGAGCCTGGCCGGCGGGCTCGCGAACACCATCGCCGGCCGCATCTGCAATCACTTCGACCTGGGCGGCGGCGGCTTCACCGTCGACGGCGCCTGCTCGTCCTCGCTGCTCGCCATCGCTCAGTCCTGCTCGGCGCTGGTGGCGGGCGACGCCGACGTGATGCTGGCCGGAGGCGTCGCCCTCTCGCTCGATCCCTTCGAGCTGGTGGGCTTCGCGCGGACGGGCGCGCTGGCGGATCGCGAGATGCGCGTCTACGACGAGCGCCGGGAGGGCTTCTGGCCCGGTGAGGGGTGCGGGGTGGTGGTTCTCATGCGCGAGGCCGACGCGCGGGCGCGCGCCCTGGACATCCATGCCTCGATTCGTGGCTGGGCGGTCGCATCGGACGGTCGGGGGGGCATCTCGCGACCGGAGGCGGCGGGGCAGCTGCGCGCGCTGGAGCGTGCCTATGAGCGGGCGGGCTTCGGCGCCGAGGGCGTCCACTACTTCGAGGGGCACGGCACGGGGACGGTCGTCGGCGACGAGACCGAGCTGGGTGCGCTGGACTCACTGCTGGCGCGCGCGGGCATCGCGGCGGAGCGCGCCAAGCCCGTGGGCTCGCTGAAGGCGAACATCGGCCATACGAAGGCCGCGTCGGGGATCGCGGGCCTGATCAAGGCGGTCGGCGTCGTCAGCCATCGTCTGATTCCGCCGCAGGTCGCCTGCGAGCGGCCTCATCCGCTGGTCGATCCCCAGCGCGGCGCGCGACTCCGGGTGGCGACGCGCGCGGAGGCGCTGCCGGGCGAGGGTGCAATTCGCGCGGGCATCAGCTCGATGGGCTTCGGCGGCATCGACCTGCACGTGGTGATCGAGTCCTCACAGGCCGCCGCGGGGGCCCGGACGGGATCTGGCAGCGAGGCGCTCGCGCATCGGTCGGGCCGACGCGCAGCCGAGGCCGAGGTGATCGCGATCGCCGCGCGGGACGAGCACGACTTTGCGAGGCTGCTCGATCGGCTGGCGGTGGTCGCGCCGCGCATCTCCCGCGCGGAGCTGCGCGATCTGGCCGCACATCTCGCGGCACGCAGCGCGTCCACGCTCGCCGCGCTCGGCGAGGACGCGCTGCATTGGCGCGCATCGATGGTGGCGAGGCGGCCCGAGGAGGTCGCGCGCGGCGTGGCTCGTCTCGGCGAGATGCTGGCGGGCTGGCGCGAGCGGCAGGGCTCCGACACCTCTGCCTACGAGCGCCTCGACACGGCGCGCGGCGTTCACCTCCGAGTCGCATCCGGTCCGGCCCGCATCGGTCTTCTCTTTCCCGGGCAGGCGGCACCGGTCCGCCGCGAGCTCTCCGGACTCGACGAGCTGGCAGAGCACGAGCTGCTTCGCCGCCTCGCCGCCGCCCATCAGCGGGCCCTGGATGACGCGCCCACCGCTGCGGGCCCGGTCGATACCGCGATCGCGCAGCCGGCCATCATCGCCGCCTCGCTCCTCGGCGCGCGTGTGCTCGAGGCGTTCGGCGTGCAGGCCGAGGCGGCCCTTGGCCACAGCGTCGGGGAGATCGGTGCGCTGGCCTGGGCGGGTGCGCTCTCGGACGAGGCCGCGGTCTCGCTCGCACAGACGAGAGGCGGGATCATGAGCCGCGCGGCGGAGCCGGGTGGCACCATGCTCGGCGTCGCCGCCGATGCCGAGACGCTCGCCGTCTTGATGGCCGACCATGGCTGGCGGGGCGCCGAGCCCGCCTGGGCGGCCTTCAACGGGCCGCGGCGCCAGGTCCTCTCGGGCGCGGCGCCGGTCCTCGAGCGCTTCGCCCGGTTCGCCGAGGCGCGCGGCGTGCACTGCCAGCGCCTCGAGGTCTCGCACGCCTTCCACTCCCCGCACATGGCCCCCTGCGTCGAGCCCCTGCGCGAGGCGATCCAGTCGCAAACCGCCTCGTTCGCGCTCCCCGAGCGCGCCGTCTTCTCGACGCGAACCGGCAAGCGTCTCGATCCCCATCAGGATCTCGCGCAGCACCTGGCGGAGCAGCTCGAGCAGCCCGTGCGTTTCGCCCAGGCGCTCGGCGAGCTGGCGGCGGAGGTCTCTCTGCTCATCGAGGTGGGGCCGGGGCGCATGCTCACCAGCCTGGTGGGTGAAGGCTCGAGGGTGCCGGTGGTGGCCATGGACATCGGGGGCGAGGGCCGGGCCGGGCTCGAGGCCGCACTGGCGGCCGCCTTCGCGGCGGGCGCCGATCTCGACTGGCCGCGGCTCTTCGAGGGGCGGGCGGTCAAGCCCTTCGACCTCGAGGCCGATCCCCTCTTCCTCGCGAACCCCTGTGCGCGCTCGGCGCCGCCCCCACTGACCGGGCTCGAGCAGGCGCCGACCCCGGCTCCGAGCGGCGACGGGCCCTCCGGCGCGCTGGCGCTGCTGCGAGAGCGCCTCGCGGAGCGCTGCGAGCTGCCCATCGGCGCGATCGGCGAGCACGACCGATTCCTCAGCGACCTGCACCTCACCTCCATCGCGGTCGGTGAGCTGGCGGCGTCGGTGGCCCAGGCCCTGGGCAAGCCGCCTCTGGTCGCGCCCAACGAGTTCGCGGATGCGGCGGTGATCGAGCTCGCCGAGGCCATCGAGAGCGAGACGCGGACGGCCCAGATCGGCGCGCGGGCGGCCGGAGTGGCGGACTGGGTGCGGGCCTTCGAGGTGGTCGAGTGCGCGCGTCGCGTCCCCCGGCCGGCGACCGCGCGTCCCAGGACGGCGAGCCAGGGCGCCGATTGGCGGCTCTTCGAGCCCCGCTCGAGCCGCTTCGCGTCGAAGCTCCGCACTGCTCTCGAGGCGGAGCTCGGCGGCGCCGGGGTGCTGGTCTACCTGCCCCCCTTCGATGGCGCGGATCATGGCGTCCTGGGTGAGCCCGAATCGAGTGCGATCGGAAGCCTGCTCGCCGGCGCTCGCGCCGCCTTCGAGGGGCTGGATGCGCGGACCTTCGTGCTGGTGCATCACGGCCATCCGGGCGTGGCGATCGCGCGAACCCTGCACCAGGAGGCGCGCTCGCTGAGCACGCGAGTCATCGAGCTGCCCGAGCCCGCCGCGGACGGGTCCAGCTCCGAGGTGGACTTCGTCGGCGGGGTGCTGGAAGAAGCGCGCGCGGCCGCGGCCTTCCTCGAAGTGCGACGAGATGGCGAGGGCGCCCGATTCGAGCGACGTCTGGCGCTCGCGCCGCCCCGCGCAGAGCGCGAGATGCCGCCGCTGGGGCGCGGCGACGTGGTGCTCGTGACCGGGGGCGGTAAAGGCATCGCCGCCGAGTGCGCATTGGCGCTGGCCCGCGAGACGGGGTGCGCGCTCGCGCTGGTGGGGCGTGCCGCGCCTGAGGACGATCCGGTTCTTGCGGAGCAGCTCGTTCGGCTCGAGGCGGCTCGGATCCGCTTCGCGTACCGATCCGCGGACGTCGGTGATCGCGAGGCCTGCGCGACCGCGGTGCGCGTCTTGAGCGAGACGCTCGGGCCGATCAGCGTCCTGGTGCATGGGGCGGGGAGCAACGCGCCCGGCTCACTCTCGGCGCTCGACCTCGCGGCCTTCGACGAGACGCTGCGCCCGAAGTGCGCGGGCCTCGAGCACCTGCTCGACGCGCTCGATCCCGACGCGCTCCAGCAGGTGGTGGGCTTCGGCTCGGTGATCGCGGAGCTCGGTCTGCCCGGCGAGGCCCACTACGCCTACGCGAACGAGCGTATGGCCCAGCAGCTCCGGCACTTCGCCCAGCTGCACCCGGACATCCGCTGCGTCTGCCTCGACTGGTCGATCTGGTCCGGCGTAGGAATGGGTGAGCGCCTCGGACGCGTCGAGCTGCTCGCCGCGCGCAACATCACGGCGATCACGCCCGAGCAGGGCATCGACTGGATGATGCGCGCCATGGAGGGGCCGCCGGGCTTCGATCGCGTCTTCGTCTCGGGTCGCCATGGCTCGCCGCCCACCCTGCAGCATGCGGAGTGCGATCTGCCCGTCTGGCGCTTCCTCGAGCACGTGCGCGAGCACACTCCACAGGTCGAGCTGGTGACCGAGGCCGAGCTCTCGCACGAGAGCGATCCCTACCTGCTGGATCACGTGCACGGCGGTACGCCCATCCTGCCGGGGGTGATGGGCCTCGAGGCCATGGCGCAGGTCGCCGCGGCCCTCGCGGGCGAAGAGGGGGTGGGACGGCTCGAGGACATCGCCTTCCTGCAGGCCGTAGCGGTGCCGGAACAGGCCACGCTGCGCATTCGCGTGGCGGCGCTTCGGGACGAAGGCGGCGATGTGCGCGTAGCGCTCCGAAGCGAGAGCACGGGCTATGCGGTGGATCACATGCGGGCGACGCTGCGCCCCGGCCCGACGATCGATGACGCAGCGGCGCCCGACCCGCCGCACCCGAGCGAGGGCGCGCCGATCGACGACGCCTCGCCGCTCTACGGGCCGCTCTTCTTCCACGGCGGACGCTTCGCACGCGTGCGCGGCTATCGCGCGCTGCACTTCGATGGCTGCGAGGCGCGGATCGCGACGCAAGCCGCGCCCTTCTTCGGCGGCTTCCACTCCAGCGCGCTGCTGCTCGGGGATCCCGGCGCGCGCGACGCCGCCCTGCACGCGATCCAGGCATGCATCCCGGATCGCGATCTGCTGCCGGTGTCGGTGCAGACCATCGAGCGCCTCGGTGAGCTCACGGCGGGAGACGGCCAGGGAGGCGAGCTGGTGGCCGAGGCACGAGAGCGGATGCGCGGCGGGGGCGAGTACCGCTACGACCTCTCCATCCGCGACGCCCGCGGTGGGCTGCTCGAGGCTTGGCGCGGGCTCGTCCTGCGCGAGGTCGAGCGGCCGGTCGGCCGCGGGGCGCCGCTGCTCTCGCTCGCTTCGCCCCATCTCGAAGAGCGGCTCTCCGAGCTGCTTCCCTTTGCGAGTGTTCGGCTCTGCCTGATGCCCGGGGTGGATCGCGAAGCCAGTGAGCAGGCTGCGCGAAGGCTCCACGGCAGGGCGGCCCGCCTGCTGCATCGCGGCGACGGAAAGCCGATCGTCGCCGGCGAGCGGACCCTCTCGATCAGCCATGCCGAAGACCATACGCTCGCGTGCAGCGGGAACGCCCCGGCCCTCGGCTGCGATCTGGAGCGCGTTGAGTCGCGCCCGGCGGCGCTCTGGGCCGATCTGCTCGGCGAAGAGCGCTGGCTCCTGGCCGAGCGGATCGCCGCCCAGACCGGCGAGTCGATCGACGTGGCCGCGACTCGGCTCTGGGGCGCCCTCGAGGCGCTGAAGAAGGCCGGCCTTCCGCCGGGCGCACCGCTCGTCATCGAGTCCGCCATTGCCGACGAGCAGGCGATCCTCGCAGCAGGCTCGATCCGGGTCTTCACGTATCCCGTCGGCGGCGGCTCGCCAGGCGAGCCGAGGCTGATGCTCACCCTCTGCGTCGACGAGCCCAGGCGCGCATCGGGCCCCGGGGCGGCCCATGGCGGCGACGCCATCGGAGGCGAGCGTGCGCTGGTTTGAGATGCACCACGTGGTGGGCTTCGAAGAGACCAACGTGGTGGGCAACGTCTACTACGCCAACCACGTGCTCTGGCAGGGTCGCTGCCGAGAGCTCTTCCTGCGCGAGTACGTGCCCGAGATCCTCGAGGAGTTCGAGCGCGGCCTCGCGCTGGTCACGGTGAAGGTGGGCTGCGAGTACTTCGGTGAGCTCGAGGCGTTCGACGAGCTCTGTGTGCGCATGGGCCTGGCCGAGCTCTCGCCCAGCCGGATGACCCTCCGCTTCGAGTACTGGCGCACCGCCGGTCGAAAGGGCGCATTGCCCGGGGAGGGAGAGCTGGTGGCGCGCGGCGAGCAGCAGCTGGCCTGCATGCGCCGAACGGGCGGGAAGCCCGATCCCGAGCCCTGGCCCGAGGCCCTCCGAGAGGCCCTCCGCGGCTTCGAGGAAGCCTAGGGCCGCATGTTGGACTGGCTGCTGCGCCTCTCCATCTCCCGGCCCCGGACCGTGATGGGTGTGGCGTTGGTGCTGACCGCGGTGCTCGTCGCCGGGCTGCCGCGCCTCGAGCTGCGCACCGACGGCGAGTGGCTGCGTCCGGCCGGGCATCCGGCGGTGGTGCGCGACGTTCTGGAGCGCGAGCGCTTCGGCGAGCCCCGCTTCATCCTGCTGCTGGCCCGCAGCCCTCGAGCCGAGGGCTTCGCGCGGGCCGAGGGGCTGCGCGCGCTCCGCTCGCTCGGCGAAGCGCTCGAGCGACTGCCCGTCCTGGAAGGCGGCGCCATCGAATCGCTGGCGTCCCTTCCAGCCGCCGGGGCCGGGCTGCAGATGGGGAACGCGCTCGATGCCATCCCCGACTCGCCCGATGCGTTGCGCCGCTTCATGGCAGAGCTGGAGGGGCGACCGGGTGTGGCGGGCGGGCTGCTGGCGATGGATCGGCGCAGCGCGCTGCACGCGCTGCCCATCCGGGCCGACGTCTCGACGCGTGAGGCCGTGGCTGCCCTCACGCGATTCGTCGACGGGTACGAGGCGGACGGGCTGACGCTGCTGCTGGGCGGCCCGCTCCTCGCCGAGACGATCCTGGGTGATTCCGTGCTGGCCGACCTCGCCACGCTGGTGCCCGTCATGGTTCTGATGATGGCGCTGATCCTCGCCGTGATCTTCCGCTCGTTGCCGGGCGTCTTGATTCCGTTGATCGAGACGCTGGTGGTGCTGCTCTGGACGGCGGGGGTCATGGCCTGGGCGGGCATCCCCGTGGCCCTCGTGACCACGATCCTCCCCGTGGTGCTGATGGCCATGTGCATCAGCGACGAGATCCATCTCCTCGAGCGGCTGCAGGCGGCTCGGGTGGGCTCGCCGCTGGCGGAGAGCATCCCCGTCGCCTTCGAGGAGGTGGGCCGTCCGATCGTCCTCACCTCGCTGACTACGGCGGCGGGCTTCCTCTCCTTTCTCACGTCCAGCATTGCGCCGCTTCGCCACTTCGGGGCGCTGGCGGCCTTCGGCATCCTGCTCGCGATGGGGCTGACCTTCAGCTTGATTCCAGCGATGCTCGTCTCCCTGCCCACCCGCTGGCTCTCGTCGCCGGTGAGTCCGGCGGAGCGGCGCGCGGATCGGGGCCTCGGGCGCGGCATCGCCCGGCGACCCGGGGTCGCCTTCGCGGCTGGGGCCGCGCTGCTCGGCGCGTCGCTCCCCGGCCTCTTTGCACTGCGGGCCAGCGACGCCTGGGTGGACAACTTCCCGCCCGAGAGCGACCTGGTGCAGATGGAAGAGCTGCTCGGTCGACAGCACGCCGGCGGATACTCCCTGGACCTGGTCCTGGAAGGCGAGCCGGGGCGCTTCCGCTCGCCGGAGGGGCTGCGCTGGGTCGAGCGGGTGGCGCAGGTGAGCGAGGGGCTCCCGGGCGTCGGGGGCCGGCGATCGATCCTCGATCCGCTCACGGAGATCGCAGCCGCCCTCGGTGCATCGGGCTCGCTTGCGAGCCTCGGCCCTTCGGCGCTCTGGGATCTCTTCACCGCGGCGGAGATGGCGCCGGCGGGGGCAGGGCTCTCGCGCTTGATGACGAACGATGCCTCCGTCACACGCGTCAGACTCTACATCCGTGGGGCCGACTACGCGCTGGCGCAGGCCCTCTTCGGCGCGCTCGAGGCGCGCCTGGCGCCCCTGCGGTCGGACGCAGCGGCGGCGGGCGTCGAGATCTCTGCCGCCGGCGAGCTCGCGGTGGCGACTGCGATGGTCGACACCATCGTACGCGACCAGCTCCGCTCGGTGGCCGCCGCCGTGGCGTTGGTCACCGTGCTGCTGCTGGTGCTCGGTGGTGGACGCTGGGCCTGGGTCTGCGTGCTGCCGGTCTCCGTCGCGACGCTCTGCCTGCTCGGCGGTATGGGCTGGGCAGGCATGCCGCTCGGCATCGCGACCAGCATGTTCGCCAGCCTCTCCATCGGCCTCGGCGTCGACTTCGGTATCCACTTCGGCCACGCCTATCGCCGCGCGGCGGAGGCCGGCGCGGGCTTCGAGCAGGCGACGCTCCGCAGCTTCGCCGGCTGTGGGCGCGCGATCCGCTGGAACACCATGGTGCTCGCGGCGGGCTTCGCGGTGCTGACGCTCTCTCGACTCGCGCCGAATCACGCGCTGGGTCTGCTCCTCGCCAGCGCGACCCTGCTCTGCGCGGGAATGACCTTCCTGCTGATGCCGCTGGTGCTGCGCACGCTCGGCGGGCTTCTCCACAGCGAGCGCCGGGCGTCTCCAGCTCGCGCGTCGGGCAAGGCGGGGGCTGCGGCGGGGGTGATCCTGCTGCTCGGGCTGGATGCGGGCGGCGTTCGTGCTGCCGGCTGTCCCACGGCGTCCGATCCCGAGGCGATGGCCTTGATGCGCGCGCTCGAGGAGGCGGTTCGAGCCCAGGCCCTGGTGTTTCGAATGGCGATTCACACCGAGTACGGGCTCGCGGGCGGCCGCGAGCGCACGCGGCTCGCGCCCACGGATCGCACGCTCTGGGGCGTCGCGAACGGTGATGCGAACGACACACGGATGCTCTTCGTCTTCAGCGCGCCCGGACGAATGGCAGGGACGAGCCTGCTGATCCGTGATCTCGCGGGCGGCCACGGCGAGGATCAGACCTGGTTCTACCTCCGTGCCTTCGATCACTTCGAAGAGCTGCAGGGCGACGTCGAGCGCACCCTGGTGGCGGGCACGGCGCTCAGCTACGAGGACGCGCGCGGATTCATCGCGACGGATCGCTATCACTTCGCATTCGCCGAGCCATCCAGTGGGAAGCAGCCGCAGGCGGGGCTGCGCAGGATCGTGGCGTGCCCGCGCAGCGAGGAGGGCGCCCGGCGGCTCGGGTACGGCGCACTGGACATCCTGATCGATGCGAAGAAGCGCATCGTGCAGGAGGTCGCGTTCGAGGGGATCGGCGGCGCGAAGCTGAAGCGCTATCGCGTGCTGGAGAGCCGGGCGCTCGGCGGTGTGCATCGCCCGGTGCTCGTCCGGCTCGAGTCCTTCGCCTCCGACTTCGAGAATCGCATCGCCTACGAGTACTGGGAGATCGCCGCGCCGACGGGCGGCTTCTTCGAGCCGGCTGGGGGCGAGCAGGGCTTTCTGAAGAGACTCGAAGCCCTCGTCGCGCAGCGCATCCCACTTGCGGGCAAGCGGCTACGCGCCGAGCTCGAGACGGCCGATGCCAGGGTGCGCGCGTACGAGGAGCGACGGCGACAGGCCCTCGAAGGCGAGCGGGAGAAGGTCGAAGAGGCGCGTTGAGCCGGGCGGCTCAGGCCTGCGCGGCGTTCTCGGCCCGGACCCAATCCGTGTAGGGCCTTGGCGGCATGAAGCTGAGCCACCAGACGACGGTGTTGACGAGCCCTGACGCCAGGATGAAGAGGCCGCTGATCGGATTGCCCGGGGGCAGGCCGATCGCCAGCATCATCACGGAGCAGAGCACGAGGGCGGTGCTCACGGCGCAGCCCCCGCCCCAGAGCAGGAATCGGTTGGTGACCACCGGATCCGCCAGTCCCACCGCGCTACGCCTGCGCATCAGGCCGTGATAGCGGAGCGACTCGGAAGCGGTCCAGGAGTAGGCTGCGAGGAAGGCGATGCCCAGGTTGACCGCCCAGGGCTTGAGGGAATCCCCCATGCCCTCCGCGTTTCGCCAGAGGGTGTCCAGGATGACGCCGCAGGAGATCACCGCGGTGAGTGAGATCGCGGCGAAGAGCAGCATCCGCCAGATGGTGTCGCGCCCGAAGACGAGAAGGGTGAAGAGCGAGAGGCTGACCAGGACGGTTCCGAAGCCCAGTGTCTGGTAGGCACGGGCGAGGAAGAGCAGCGTCGGGTCCGAGTCCGGATCGAGCAGCAGCGTGAGGAGGCGCCCCCCCTGCGCCACCAGGCCGTAGGCGAGCAGCCCGATGGCGACCAGGTAGTCGGCGAGCACTCCCGTGGAGAGCGCCCGGCGCAGCAGCGTGGCACCCACGATGCTTCCGGCGAGACACATCAGAACGCTCGCGACGATGATCGGCCAGTCCAAATCGAGTGGTCTCCTTGTTCCACACGATCATCGGTCTGGCAGAAGAGGGCCTTGAACGTCGCGCGCGCTGTCGAGCCGAAGCCCTTCCAGCGCGAGAAGGCGCTCGGGTCCGGACTTCGGCTCCGGGCAATCGCCCGAGCAGCGCTCGACAGTGCACCGGAGCAGTCGAATCGAGGACTGTCTCCATGCCAAGCGAGTGGGGCGGAGGCGAAGACAATGAACGAAGAAGGCCCCCTGTGACGGCATCGCCATCACAGGGGGCCTTCCGACTCTCGCGGCGTCGCGACTAGAGGTCGATGTCGCTGTTGGTGATGTCGGCCGTCACGCCCGTGAGGTCGAGCGAAGGGTCCCCGTTCTCCGTCAGATCGCTGTCGATGATCGTGAGGAGGCCGGTGCCCGGCGCCACCTGCTCGCTCGCCACGCCCTCGTCATCGTTGAACTTCACGGCGCTGTCGATGATCTGGACCGAGTAGTCGCCCTCGTCCTCCTCCGTCAGGTCGATGCCCTGCTGACTGAGGCTCTCGTTGATCACCGAGTCTTGCACCAGCGCGACGAGGTCGCCGTCGCCGGTCTCGTCGATCTTGAAGCCCTCGTCCTCGTTTCGCGAGGAGACGACGCCGTAGAGCGCGACGTCCACCGACCCGCCGTCGTCCTCGTCGAAGTCGAGACCCTCGTCTCGGTTGTCGAGGAACTCCGAGTTGACGACCAGCACTTCGAGGTCGCCTTCACCAGCCTCGTCGATGTCGAAGCCGTCGTCGAGATCGTCGGTGCCCGTCTCGCCATTGCGGGAGACCGAGGAGCCGAACATCAGTGCCTTGACACTGCCATCCTCCGACTCGTCGTACTCGATGCCGTCGGCCAGGTTGTCGTCGACATGGCTGTACGAGACCAGGGCCGTGATGTCGCCCAGCCCGCCATCATCTACGCGCACGCCGTCGAAGTCGGCGGGGCAGCCCTTGAGGAAGGTCACGCCATCCACCACGAACTCGGGGCCGGTCTGGAAGCCGCCGGCGAGGGTGCCGTTGCCCGAGATCGTGGACTGACCGATGGTGAGGAAGTGCGAGGCGTCCGAGTCGAAGGGGTAGGGATCCTCGCACTCGGGGTGCAGCACGTCGTCGGTGTTGAAGCCCGTGCTGAGCTGGCCGTCGAAGAAGACGCCGTGGAAGCGGGCGCCCCGGATGGTCACGCGGTGCAGGGTGAGGCTCTGGGTGCCGGTCGCGTCGGCGGGCACGAAGACCCCGATGCCGTTGTTGAAGCTGTTGAGCAGCGACAGGCTCGAGATCTTGAGGTCGCCGCCGCCGGTGGCCTTGATCAAGCCGCCGTCCCAGGTCTCGGCCGGAGTCGCGGTCTCGGCGCCGCGCACGATGGCGACGAAGCCCGCGATGACGAGGAGCTGCGAGCCGGTGTACTCGACGTCGCTCTCGAGGGTGGCGTCCACGCCCGGCAGGAAGAGGATGAGGCTGATGCTCGAGCGGTGGTTGGCGGCCTCCACGGCGGCTCGGAACGAGCCGCGGCCCGAGTCGGCGTCGCTGCTCACGATCCGGAAGTCGAAGAAGCCGAAGGCCTGGGCCTGCGCCGCGAGGGCCGTCGTGATGAAGAGGGTGAAGAGGAAGAGGGGGATGGTGCGGCGCTGGCGCCGACCGGGGTTGAGCTGCAGCATTCGGATGAACTCCTGTTTGAGGCGTCTGGGCCTGGGGAGGCGCAGATGCCCTCGTCAGTGGGAAGCCGCGGAGACTACGTGGCATACGAGGCATTCGCGTGAATCATCGGGACGCTTTGATTGAAGAAACATCGTCTCATTGCAGCGGAAGTCGCTAGCCTCGGAGCATGGGAAACGCCTCTCGTCGGATTCTCCTGATCTTCGTGGCCATCGTCGCCCTGATCACGATCGCCTTGGGCTGGGTCTTCTCCGATCGGCCCGATCCGCAAGGCAGCGGCCTGCGCTACGCGACCCCGGCGGCCTCGCCCGATGCGGGTGAGCCGCGTCTCTCTGCCACCTGGCTCGGTGTATCCACCCTGCTCTTCGACGATGGCGAGACCCAGGTGCTCGTCGATGGCTTCATCTCGAGGCCGGGACTGCTCGATCTCGTGCTGGCACGGCCCGTCGCGCCGGATCCGGGTGAGATCGCCGACGCGCTGGAAGCTGTCGGCGCGAGCAGGCTCGCCGCCGTCGTGGTCGCCCACTCGCACTATGACCACGCGATGGATTCGGGCGAGGTGGCACGACAGACCGGGGCGAAGGTGCTCGGCTCGCGCTCCACCGCCAATGCCGCGCGCGGCTCGAAGTTGGGTGAGGCGCAGATCATCGAGGCCGTGCCCGGGCAGCGCTATGCGTTCGGTGCATTCGAAGTGCGTCTACTCGAGTCGAGGCACGTCCGGCTCGTGGGCGGCGAGCCGCCCATGCCTGGCGAGATCGAGTCTCCGCTCGAGCTGCCGGCGCCCATCACCGCGTGGCGTCTCGGTGGCGCCTACTCGATCCTGATCGACCATCCTGGCGCCCGCCTGCTCGTCCAGGGGAGCGCCGGCTATCTGGAGGGTGCGCTGGCCGGTGAGCAGGTCGATCACGTCTTTCTCGGCGTCGGGGGGCTCGAGCGGTTGAGCCCGGAGTACACGCGGGCCTACTGGCACGAGATGGTCGAGGTCACGCGCGCACGCCGCGTCTTCCCCGTCCATTGGGACGACTTCACGCGCCCCTACGGAGAGATCGTGCCCATTCCGCGCGTGGCTGGGGACGTGAGCGAGACCTTCGCACGCCTGCAGGACATGGCACGCGACGGGGCCGCGCCACGACCGGTTGCGGTCGAGCTGATGCGCTTCGGCGAGCCAGTGGGACTCTGAGCTCGGGTGTCGCGAGCACGCCCGGCGCGACGGGGATCGCCCGCGTGCCCCATGCTCCGACGCCTGCTCCTCCGCGTTCGGGAGCAGTCTCTGGATCCGCTGCGGGGCCTGGGCTCGCCCCGACGCGGCAGTCCTGGCGGCGCAGCGCTCAGCTGCGCACCAGGAGCCCCTTCAGCACGAGCTGGTCGTAGGCGACGATGCCTCGCACCTCGTCATCGTCGATCACAGGGGCCGCCGAGATCCCGAAGCGTTCGAAGAGCCGGGCACAGTAGCGGATGTCCATGCTCGGCCTGACGCTGAGCACCGGCTTCGACATGATCTCGTAGATGTTCGTCCGCTCGGGCGCGCGGTTTCGTGCGAGGACCTGCTTTGCGATGTCTGCGACGAAGACGCCTCCGAACTCGTCATCGGCGTGGCGCTTGGCGACGATGAGGAACTTGGCGCCGTGCTCTCGCATGACGTCGAGCGCCTCGGCCACGGTGACTACGCCATCGACGATGGCGTAGTCCTGCTCCATCACGTCCTCGACGCGTACGATGGGCTGGTTCGTCACAGATCTTCCTCCTCGAGCGTGGGCGTGATCGAAGCCACCTGGTGGGCGACGCCGACGGCATCCTCGACGTCGATCTGAAAGGCGATGCCGGTACCTGGATTCGTGTCGAACCGGCCGACCTCGCCGATCGTCTCCAGGATGTGGCGCGCCCGATGCTCCTCGACGAGCAGGAGCACCAGGTCGCGCTGCGTCTCGAGGCTGAGACCGAGGAAGGTCTTCTTCTTCTTCAGTCCCTCGCCGCGGGCGTTCGTCACCACGGTGCAGCCCGTCGAGCCCGCCTCACGGGCCGCATCGGTGATGTCCGCCGTCAGATGGTCGTCGACCATGGCCACAAGCAGCTTGAATCTCACGCTCGTCCCTCCTCTGCTGCATCCAGCCCCGTCTCGTCCGGAGCGTCGGGCTTTGCGCTCTTCGCGGCCCACCACTCCGAGGCCTGTGCATAGCCCATGACCGTGATCATGGGAAAGACGCTGGCGAAGGCGATCAGTCCGAACCCGTCGGTCAGCGGACTTCGGCCCGGGATCGACTCCGCGAGCCCGAGCCCGAGCCCCGCGACGAGCGGGACCGTGATGGTCGAGGTGGTCACACCCCCGGAGTCATAGGCCAGCGGGATGATGAGCTTGGGTGCGAAGAGGGTCTGGATCAGGACCACCACGTAGCAGGCGATGATGAAGAGGGGCAGCGAAGCGCCGCTCACGATCCGGTATACGCCGAGCGTGATCCCCACGGCGACGCCGATCGCGACGGCAATGCGAAGCCCCCAGGAGCTGATCGCCCCGGCCGTGAGCTCGCGCGCCTTGAGCGCCACCGCGATCAGCGAAGGCTCGGCCATCGTGGTGCCGAATCCGATCGAGAACGCGAAGGCGTAGAGCCATCCGTACTCACTCGGGTCCACGACGGCCGCTTCGTCGCCCGGCCCGATCCCCAGGAAGTCGGGCGCCGTGAACTGCGCGGCCATCGTCTTGCCGATCGGGAAGATCGCCTGCTCGAGCCCCATCATGAAGAGCGTGAGGCCGACCAGCACGTAGCCGAAGCCCAGCATCAGCCGCTGCGGATTCGGGAGGGCCCTGCGCAGGACGAAGATCTGGAAGGCGATCAGCACGGCGGCCAGCGGAAGCACGTCCCGCACCGTCGTCACGAGCACGCCCAGGAACTCGCCGAGCAGGCTCATGTGCCGAGCATCCCGTAGAGCATCACGAAGATCATGGGCGTCAGCGACGCGAAGGCGATGAGGCCGAAGCCGTCCGCCACGGGGTGTCGATCTTCGATGGACGAGGCGAGGCCGACGCCCAGCGCCGTCACCAGCGGGACCGTGATGGTCGAGGTCGTGATCCCGCCCGAGTCGTAGGCGATGCCGACGATCTCGTCCGGAGCGAGCTGTGTCATGATGACCACCAGCACGTAGCCCCCGGCGATCATGAGATGGATGGGCCAGCCGGCGAGGATGCGCCACACCCCGACGACGATCGCGATCCCGACCGAGAGCGCCACGGTGAGCCTCAGCCCGAACGCATAGCTGCTTCGCGAATCTTCCGTATCGGCGATCGCCCCGCCTTGAGCGGCGACCACCGAAGCCTCGTCGGCGATCACGATGAGCGCGGGCTCGGCGGCCGTGGTGCCGAAGCCCAGCGCGAAGGCGAAGGCCAGCAGCCAGGCGACCGAGCCCTTGCGCGCGAAGGCATTCGCCATGCTCTCGCCGAGCGGGAAGAGGCCCAGGTCGAGGCCGCGCACGAAGAGCGCGAGCCCGGCGACCACGAAGAGCAGCCCGACGAGGACGCTGCCGAGGTTCGGGATCGGCTGCCGCATCACCCCGAACTGGAAGAACGCGATCACCAGCACGATGAACGCGAGATCCCGCGCGCTGTCCCAGACGAGGCGGACCATCGCCTTCGGCAGCAGGTTCGGCACGGCTTCGAGCGCCCCCCTCGCGCATCAGTTCGCCTGCGAGGATCTTCGCCCAGCGGCCTCGGGTCGTCCAGTGCGAGCGAGTGCAGCGACGGCCGTGTCGGGTGTCCGACCATGCGAAGGGGGGGGAGGAAGGCGGGGAGAAAGGGGAGGGCGGAGATCGGGGAGAAGCAGTGGCCCGCAGACTACCGGTTGCGAGTGAGAGCGATCATCGTCGTCTCGCGCTGATGGATGTAGCGGCCGAGCAGGTCGACGCTCGCGATGCAGATCTCCTCGAGCCCGGGCGCACCGAGAGGGCCCATCGCCATGTCCCGCGCTGGCGGCATCCAGCTGCCGGGTACGAAGGTGAAGGGCTGGCCCGATTCAGCGATCGGATTCCGGTCCATGTCGACCTCGACCTGATGGGACAGACCGAACCCGATGTCCGCGTCGTCGAGCCCTGAGGCCTCCACGTAGCCGATTCCGCGGCGAGCGAGCTCGGCGATCATGCACTGGGCCACCGCGGCGGTGCGTTGGTCGTCGTGCAGGTCGAGGAAGAAGGCGATCCTCGGGCGCTCAGGGCTTGCGGGTCGTGCCGGGGGCGCCTTCGTCCCCGCCTTCTGCTGTGCCTGGAAGTGGGCAGCGGCGTGATCGACGACGTCCTGGCACCACTGCTCCAGGCCAGCCGGCGTATGGGGTCGGGTGATCATCGTATTGTCGGGGTAGGGGGAGCGACCGGGACGGTCGACCAGCGAGTCCCCTACCCAGCCGGCGTATTGCGGAGGGCCGGCGATCCGGACCTGCAGACGCAGGTCGGCCTCGCTCGCATTCCGGGTGAGCTCGATCCGGGCGCGCAGCGCGCGGCTGAGACGCTCGCCCAGGCAGCTGGCCGTGTCGCCGAGCAGCTTCTGGTCGGACGCGGCGATGTCGAGGTGGACGTGCAGCCTGCCCGGGCTGGGTACGCCGGGCTCGTAGGTGCCGCTCGCGATCGTCTGGGCCACGTGGTAGGGCGAGGTGAGGGGAGGCGGTGCGCTGTAGGTCGAGCCGGTGGAGTGGCCGTGTGAAGACTGTGATGCGGCGCTCGGCGGCGTCGACCATTGCTCGGAGCGCGCTCGAGCGGCCTCTCGCTGGCGGCGCATGGCGTCCTGCTGCGCGGAGTGGGCGGCAGCGGCGCGTCCGGCTGCGCCGTACTGCGCCAGGCAGGGCGTAGCGTAGAGCAGCAGGCAGAGCATGCAGAGCGCCAGACGCTGTGCCCCATGCCGTGTCGGGATCCGCGCCCTGCGCCGCATTGGGAACTGAGGCGTCGAGCACCTCGGATGGGTCGCCATGCGCCATCCCCTCCTCGATGGTGACGTGGTGTCACGTGATTCCAGGCGTAGCGATCTTCCTCGAACCGGGTCCGCGTCGCTCTGCGACGCGGCATGGGCCCTCATCCGCCTTTGGTGAGCCGCCCCACATCGATCAGGCGGCGCACTCGACCCTTGCGAGCGATCCGCCTGCCCTGCACCTCGACCTCGATGCCCGTGGCGGGCACGACCGCACTCGCCAGCTGGCAGAGCAGGTCCTCGTAGCTCGCACCGGGCTCGATCTCGAGCGGCCGCCGCTCGACCCTTCGCGTGGCGGGGTCGTACACCCAGAGCGCCGACTTGCTGGGCGTTTCGTGCGCGACGTGCGCGATGGCGCTCGTCCCTTTCTTGTCCGTCAGCGAGGCCGCCCAGGATCGGCGGTCACCGGCTCCGAAGAGCGCGCTCGATCCGTTGGCCGCCCGCAGGCGGATGAGGCTCACCGATCCGAGGGCGCCCTTGTCTGGGCTTCGGATCTCAGCGTCCAGCGTGAGGCCAGCCTCGCCGCTGTCGACCTCCGCGCCGGCCGCCTCGTCAGCCACCGCCACGCCCACGCTGCAGCCCGGGGGTGCTGGCGCGGCCGAGCTGGCGGCGGGCGCGGTGCTGCAGACAGGGCAGTCGCATTTCGGGCATTGCGTACCCGTCGTGTCCTTCGCAGGGACGACCGGTGCGGGCGGGCGCCGGTTGTACTGCTCGATGAACGCATCGACGAGGATCGTCAGCCGCTCCCCCATGTAGTCGCCTTCGCCGATGGGATGTCCCCAGGCGATCGTGTCCACGAAGAAGGGCTGCGCGAAGAGCGCGTCCCCGAGGCCGGGATAGGTGGTCAGGCGCCTGGCCACCAGCTGCACAGAGTAGAACTCGGCGTTGGGCGAGTTCTGCCGGCGCTGTATGCCGAGCGTGATGTTCGCTTTGCTGGAATCCCACGACGATTCCGGAAAGGTGGGAATGACCGGCACCTTCTTGGAGCGGAGGTACTTCTCCACCTCTCCCTTCCAGTACGCGTCGAAACGCCGCGACAGGCCCTGCGACCGGACGTCCACCGAGATCCCCTCGATGCCCGTGTACGAGCTGACCTGCGCGTGCCCGGTTCCCGGCCCCACACCCACCAGCATGAGGGCTGCCCACAAGACCTGTAGGATGGCGTGCGTTCGCTTCGATCCGACCATCGAGTGCTCTGCTCCCCTGACCTGCTTCCGGGCCACTCGTCTCTCCGATTCCGATCCGACATCCGTTCGTGCCGCCTTGCGCGCGAGAAGTTACCGGAGCCGCCCGCTCACCGGCCCCGGCACGATCGATGGTCAGAATCGCGGTGCTTCCTGCGGCGTAATCCATCCAGTGTGGACACCGCACTGCCGACCTCGACGGCCCGGCAGCTGAGGGGAGTGCCACACGTCGAGGGTCGGGAGCGCCATGCGCTCGTGCGCATCGGATCGAGCCTGGCACGGGGCCTGGCCGTAGGGCCGATCGACTGCGCGATCTTCCCACCGAGTCGGAGCGGTTCGATCATCTCGCTCGGCGACACGGGCCCCTCAGCCGGGTGCGGTCTCGCTCTCGGGCTCGGGCCGCTCTGCGAAGTGCAGCAGCACGCCTGCCGGATCCCACGCATAGGTCATCAGCAATGACCAAGGCTCCAGCTTCGGACGAGCCAGCTTCGTGCCGGGGAAGCGCTCGACGAATCCCGACCCTTCGAGGTGCTGATGCCAGTCGTCCGCCGAGTCGACGTCGAAGTGGAGCATCAGGCTGTGCGCAGAGTTGTTCTGGCTCTGGGGCAGCAGGAGGAATCGGTAGCCCTGATTGGTGTCGATCTCGCACACCTCGCCGGCATCCCAGTTGATCGAGAAGCCGATGCATTCATAGAATGCCTTCGACTCATCGTAGTCGTTGGATGGAATGAAAGGCTTGAAGTCATTGATCGCAGGCATGGGATCCTCTCGTGAACCGCCCCGGGTTCTCCAGAGACTCGTTTGGTCGAGCCCGGCCACCATGACCTGGACTCCGTGCTCTTCGGAGTGCATCGACTCGAACTCTGCCGGCTGAATGACACCGATCGGTTCCAGGACCCGATCGGTGTTGAAGCAGCTCACCCACTCGAGCGTCGCGAACTCGAACTCCTCGAGGCCGCGCTACGGGCCCCCGTGAAGGATCGCCTCTGTCTTGAAGAGCACGAGGATCGTTCCGGCCAATGCGCTGTCATGCGAGTCTCCGACGCGGCCGACCGACGGCCCGATGCCAGCCTCGGTCAGGCGCTCCGCAAAAGCGGATCGACAGGTGCCGAACCCTGCGATCGCCGTGGCAAGTCAGGCTCCCGAGGTTGAGTCGGGCATGGAGAGCGTGCTGGAGCCCGTCGCGCATGCCTGGCTGGTGGCCCAGGGCGGGATCGCGCGGCCGCTTCGCGTCCTTGGCTGACCCCGCCCATCCGTCGGCGGAACCAGAGGCGCGCGAGCACCGAGCCCGTATCAGGCTAGAAGCTGGTGGCCCAGGGCGGGGTCGAACCGCCGACACCGCGATTTTCAGTCGCGTGCTCTACCAACTGAGCTACCGGGCCACGGGGAGGCCGAGCATAGCTGGCTCTGGGCGGGAGTCACCTCCCTCCCTGGGCCGCCGATCGAGAATCGCCTTCTTCGAGGGCCACGCGCTCGTCGTCCCGCAGGGAGGGCGCGTTGGCGAGGCGGATGTCGCGCAGCACGACCTTCTCGATGGGGCGGTCGATGGGGCCCCAGCGGCCGACCTTGTCGGTCTCGACGGCGGCGATGGCGTCGAGCACTTCGAGGCCGCGCCTGATGCGGCCGAAGAGGGTGTACCTGCCGTCGAGCTGGAAGCTGTCCTGCACGACGAAGAAGAACTGGCTGTCGCCGCTGTCCTTGCGTCCCGAGTTGGCCAGCGAGAGGGCGCCGCGGACGTGGGGGGCCGCGCTGAACTCGTCGGCGAGGCGCTCGCCGGAGCCGCCGAAGCCGTCGTCGTCGGGGTCCCTGTTGCGTGAGTTCGGGTCGCCGCCCTGCACCATGAAGCCGGGGATGACTCGGTGGAAGCTGGTGCCGTCATAGAAGCCCTGCTCGATGAGGGTCTGGAAGCGCGCCACGGTGGCGGGGGCGAGGCTGGGATAGAGCTCGGCCTCGACCTCACCGAAGCCCTCGATGATGAAGGTCACTGTGGGCAGGTCGCCGTCGGGCCAGGTGAAGGCTTCGCGGGCGGCGGCGCGCTCGGCCTCGATCTCTTCGGGGGTCGGTTCGCCTTTGCAGCCCGGCAGCGCAGACAGAAGGAGTACGAGCGCGAGCACGCCTACACGGCGCTGTGCGCCAAAGGCGAGCGACTCCGGCGACCCGAGGTCGGCAGCTGCCTGTGATAGTGTCCGGCTCATCATGCGCTCCCTATCGTCGCGGCCCGCCCAGGATTTGAGTCATTCCCGCACTCGGAGGCTTGTGCGCGGGCTGCTCGTGGTCGCACTTGCCTGCGCGCTGCTGCTGGTCGGAGCGTCCGCCAGTCTGGCGGCCAGCGCGGCCCCCGCGCAGGGGCGGCGCGGGATGGTGGTCTCGTCGTCGAGCCATGCCGCCGAGGCGGGGGCGCAGATGCTGCGGGCCGGCGGCAACGCGGTGGACGCGGCGGTGGCTACGGCCTTCGCGGTGGCGGTGACGCAGCCCTTCTCGGCGGGGCTCGGGGGTGGCGCGTTCGCGCTGATCCGGGTGCCGGGCGGCGAGGTCTTCGCCCTCGACGCGCGCGAGGTGGCGCCGGCCGCGGCCACTCGGGACATGTATGTCAAGGAAGGTGTGCCCGAGCGCGCGTCGCTCTTCGGCCCGCTGGCGGTGGCGGTGCCGGGATTCACGCAGGGCATGGCGCTCGCGCAGCGCAAGTTCGGGAAGCTCGAGCTCGCGCAGGTGCTCGCCCCCGCCATCGAGCTGGCGGAGGAGGGCTTCGAGATCGGGGCCTACCACGCCCGCATGGTGAATCGGGCCAGCCGATTCCTGCCGGGCGAGCGCTTCCCCGAGACCGCGCGCATCCAGTTCACGCCCTTGCGCCGTGACGGCGGCGCGAGCCCTGGGATGCGGCTCGTGCAGGAGGATCTGGCGAAGACGCTTCGTGCGATCGCGACGGGCGGGCCCGAGGTGCTGGCCTCGGGCGAGATCGCCCACAAGATCGCCGCCGAGATCGAGCGGCGCGGTGGCATCGTCACGGCGAAGGACCTGGCCGCCTTCCGGCCGAAGATGCGCGAGCCGGTTCGCGGTCGCTATCGCGGCCTGGCCGTCTACAGCTTTCCGCCTCCGTCTTCGGGGGGCGCGGTGCTCGTGCAGGCCCTCAACATCCTCGAGGGCTTCGATCTGGGCAGTCACGGGGCCGGTAGCTCGCAGACCATCCATCTCGTGACCGAGGCCATGAAGCTCGGCTTCGCCGATCGCGCGGCGTACATGGGCGATGCGGACTTCGTCGACGTGCCGGTGGAGAAGCTCACCTCCCGCGAGTACGCCGAGCGGCAGCGCTCACGGATGAACCGGAATCGGGCCACGAAGCTCGAAGGGCCAGGGCTGCCGGCGAACGACTCCGGCACGGCCCACCTCTCCGCCACCGACGCCGAGGGCTTCGCCGTGGCACTCACCATGACGATCAACACGCCTTTCGGCTCCGGCATCACCGTCCCCGGGACGGGGATCATTCTCAACAACGAGATGGATGACTTTGCGGTCGCCCCGGATACGCCCAACGCCTACGGCCTGGTCGACACCACCGGGGCCAACGCCATCGCCCCCGGCAAGCGGCCGCTCTCGAGCATGACACCTACCATCCTCACGAAGGGCGGCCAGACGTTCATGGTGACGGGGAGCCCTGGTGGTCCGCGCATCATCAGCACCACGCTCGAGACGGTCCTCTCGGTGGTGGACTTCGGGATGGACGTGCAGGCGGCGGTCAGCGTTCCGCGCTTCCATCACCAGTGGATCCCCGACAAGCTACGCCTCGAGCCGGAGTTCGCGCCGGATGTCGTCGAAGCGCTGCGCAAGCGAGGCCACGACGTGGACGTGCAGAGCCGACACTGGTCGGCCGCAGAGGCGATCGTCGTCGACCCCGAGACGGGCATCCACTTCGGCGGCACCGACCCGCGCACACAGGGCGCTGCGATCGGGTATTGAGTCATCCCGCGCTCGGGAATTCCGCGCCGCGCCCCGATTCCGCCCGAAGCTTGTCTCTGGGTGGATGAGGCGTCCACGCCTCATCGATCTACTTCATTGTTACTAAGCCAGCTGACTCAATCCTGAACTCCGAGATCAACATTGTGACGAATCGGTCGGCAATCGAAATGGTCACAATTCGACAGCTGGAATGCCGGTAATTTGGGCGCCAGACGATCTCGGTGATCGGAGCCCGCTGCAGGTGTCTCGCTCTCCCACGGCGCCGGTCGTCGCGTGTCGAGGATGTCGTCCGTCCGTATCCGCCCAGACGGAACGGAGCGTGCGGTGGCGCGGGCACGGCAAGGGACCGGCCGTTGCGTCGCACGTGGGAGTCGCGGGATTTGGGATGAAGTACGAGTTCGCGGAGTTCGTGTTCGAGCCGTCGACGCGAGAGCTGACCTCCGATGATGGGCGCGTGCAGCTGTTGCAGCCCAAGGTGGCGGGTGTCCTGGCCACTCTGGTCAGATCGAACGGCGGTCTGGTCACCAAGCACGATCTGCTGCGCGAGGTCTGGAAGGACGTGTCGGTCTCGGATGGCAGCGTGGCCCGCGCCGTTCGCCTCGTTCGCAAGGCGCTCGGCGACAACTACCGATCGAGCGCCCTGGTCAGCACCGCGTGGCGGCGGGGGTATCGCCTGACGGTTCCGGTGCGCATCCTCGAGGCCTTGCCCGCTCAGCGGTCCGAGCCGCGGGAGGCGTGCGGGGCCCCGAGCGTGACCGGGCGCGCCCCGGAGCCCATGCCGCTGGCCGCGCGCAGCGCGCGCGGCGATGGCTTCTGAATCGCGCGTCAACGGGCGGGGTCTCCGCCCGAAGAAGCTCACGGGCGCACGAGGGCGAGGGTATACGCGTCGGGATCGATGATGCGGCGCGCGACGCGGAGGACGTCTTCGCATCCGATGGCGGCGATGCGCTCGGGGTAGGCGAGGTAGTGGGCGGGGCCGAGGCCGTACAGGCCGTCGAGCGCCATGTGGGCGGCGCGGGCGGCGGCGCGCTGCTGATCGATGACGTAGTTGCCGGCCAGGTTGCGCCGGGTCTGCTCGAGCTCCTCTTCGCTGGGCGGTGTCTGGATGAGTCGATCGAGGTGCTCGAAGATGCCGCGCCTGGCCTCGTCGATCTTGTCGGGTGCGGTGGCGATGTAGACCGCGAAGTATCCGGGGGCGAGGCCCTCCACGTTCATCGCGCTCACCGTGTAGGCGAGACCCTGTCGGTCGCGAAGGTCGAGGAAGAGCCGACCGCCCTGGCCGGCCAGCAGCTGGCTGATCACCTCCAGCACCTCGCGATCGTCGTCGTCGACCCGCAGGCCGCGATAGCCCACCACGAGGTGGGCCTGGGCGCGGTCCTTGCGGAGCTCGACCTCGCGCGGGCCGGCGGCTCTCGGCTCTTCTTCGGCCTCGAGACCCGGCGTCGACCCACCGGGCAGCGCAGCGAATCGCTCTGAGAGGTCGCCGGCCAACGCGTCGGGATCGACGTCCCCCGCCACGGCGAGGCAGAGGCTGCCGCCGCGCACCAGCGCCTGGTGGTGCGCCTCCACCTGGTCGCGGGTGATCGCCTCGACGGTGGCGGCGTGTCCGAGCATGGGCAGCCGATAGGGATGGTGCTCGAACTCGGTCTGCCCGAAGAGCAGGAAGGCCTGGCTCGCCAGCTGGTCGCTGCGTCGCTCGATGGCCGCCAGGGTCTCCCGCTTCTCCCGCGCGATCTCGACCTCGTCGAAGCGCGGCGCGAGCAACGCGTCCGTCATGAGGTCGAGCGCGGGACCGAGCTTGTCGCTCGTCACCTCGAGGCTGACGCCCTGGCTGCTGCGTCCGGAGAAGCCGTCGATCTCGGCCGCGAGGTCCTCGACCGCGGCCGCGTAGTCCGCCGCGCCGAGGCGCTGGGTACCGCGCGTCCACATGGCCGCCAGGAAGTGGCCGAGCCCGGCATTCGATTCCCGCTCTGCCAGCAGCCCTCCCACGAAGGCGGCGCGCGCCGCCACGACGGGCACCTCGCATCGAGGCGCCACGTGCAGGGAGGCGCCGCAGTCGAGGCTGTAGCTCTCGATGGATGGGCGCGAATCGCGCCGGGCGGGCCTGGAAGCGCCCTGGGCGCTGCGGCCACGAGCATGCACGGCACCGAGGTCGCGAACCGGAGCGGCCTGTGCAGAGAGCCCTTGCCAGACGGCGCTCTCCAGCGCTTCGGCGTCGAGGGTGTCGCTGCGGCGGTCGGGGACCAACGCGGTGGCCGTGAGCTGCTCCGGCGAGAGATAGGTCCACGCTACGCGCATCAGGTCTTCCGCGGTGGCAGTGCGCAGCAGCTCGAAGTAGCGGTCTTCGAGCGCGTGGTCGCCCGCCAGCAGCTGGAAGCTTCCGAGCTTGCTCGCCAGACCCGAGACGCTCTCGCGCTCGAAGTGCTCGGTGGCGAGGAAGTTGGCGCGGGCGCGCTCGAGCTCGCGCTCGCTCACGGGCTCGTGCCGCAGCCGCTCCACCTCTGCGATGGCGGCCTCCACCGCCCGCCGCGAGCGCGCTTCGTCGCTGTCCAGCGCGACGGTGAAGAGGCCCGGGTCGAAGGGCGTATACGAAGACGAGTCGATGCGATCGACCAGTGCGTCCTGCTCGCGAAGTCGGCGGATCAGCCTGGACGATTCGCACTCGCCCAGGATGAAGGAGAGCAGCTCGAGGTAGGTGGCGTCGTCGTCTCTGAACCGGGCCGAGGGCCAGGTGAGCTCGATCCGCTGCGTCTCGAAGTCGCGCCTGCGCACGGCGCAGCGCAGCTTCTGATGCCGCGGCTCGGCCGGGCGCTGGCGCCGGCTGCCGGCCGGGCGCGCGCCCGCGAAGAGGGCAGCCACCTGGTCCTCGAGGCGAGCCGCGTCGAAGTCGCCGGTGGCGACCACCGTGAGGTTGTCCGGCGCGTACCAATGACGGAAGAAGCCCAGCACCCGGTCGCGGTCGAAGCTCTCCACGCTCTCGGCGGTGCCCAGGATCGGTGCACGATAGGGGTGCTGCTGATAGGCCTCGTGGAAGGTGAGGTCCGAGAGCACATGCGAGGGCGTGTCCTCGCTCCGGCGGATCTCCTCGATCACCACCTCCTGCTCACGGGCCAGCTCCTCGGGGTCGAAGATGCTGTGCTGCACGACGTCGGTGAGCACGTCGAGGGCGACGTCGAGCCCCTCGATGGGAACCGTGGCGTAGTAGCAGGTGACGTCGAAGCTGGTGTAGGCGTTGATGCGGCCGCCCGCCCCCAAGGTATAGCCCGCCACCCCGCCGACGGAACGCGTATAGGTGGCCATGAAGAGCATGTGCTCGTGGAAGTGCGCCAGGCCGGCTTCGCCCGGCCTTTCGTCGGCCGACCCCACGCTCGCGTAGATCTGGACGCTCGCGATCGGCGACAGATGGCTCTCGCGCGCCAGGAGGCGCAGCCCGCCGTCGAGGGTTGCGTCGTGGATTTTCCGGGGGTGGGCTTCGCTCAAGGACCAGAAGACTAACGCAGGCAGCGGCTGGCGGGGGGCGGGTGGGGCCAGCAACATCCCACGACCGCGCGATCGAGGCGAGGAGGCGCCGTTGCCGGGAGCGGCAGGGAGGGGGAGCATGGCCAGCGACGACGGCACCCTGGGTGTCTACGTGCACGTGCCCTTCTGCGAGCGGGTCTGCCCCTATTGCGACTTCGCCGTCGTCGGGCTCGGGCGCGCCGGCCTCGAGCCCGCGCGCGAGCGCGCCTATGTGGACGCGCTGCTGCGGGAGCTCGACCTGCGCGCGCCCGACTTCGGTGATCGCGTGCTCGAGACGATCTACTTCGGGGGCGGCACGCCCTCGCTGCTGCAGCCCGAGTCGCTGGCGCGCATCGCCGAGGCCCTGCGATCGCGATTCGCGATGGGAGAAGGGGCGTGCGCGGAGTCCACCCTGGAGGTGAACCCGAGCACGCTCGAGATCGAGCGTCTCGCCGGCTTTCGCGCGGCGGCGTCGATCGATCGCCTCTCCATCGGCGCGCAGAGCTTCGATGACGCGACGCTCAAGGCGCTCGGCCGCGCACATCGCGCCGAAGCCATCCACCGCTGTCTCGAGCGGGCGCGCTCGGCGGGCTTCGACAACCTCTCGGTGGATCTGATCTTCGCAGCGCCGCAGCAGACGGCAGACGCGCTGGCGGCCGATCTGGACGCGGTGCTGGACCACCGCCCCGAGCACGTCTCCACGTACGAGCTCGTCATCGAGGCTGGCACGCCCTTCGCCCGGGCCGCCGCCCGCGGCCAGCTCGTGCCCTGCGCGGAGGACGACTGCGCGCAGCTGATGGAGCAGCTGCACGACGGGCTGGAGGCGGCGGGCTATCGGCGCTACGAGCTCACCAATCACGCCCGACCGGGCTTCGAGTCCCGGCACAACCGCCGCTACTGGCAGCGGCGTCCGGTCCTCGGGCTCGGCGTCGGCGCGCACAGCATCGATCCGCCGAAGCCGACACATCCCTACGGCCGCCGGCCGGCCAACCCTCGCAGCCTCGCGACCTATCTGCAGCGCGTGGCCTCCGCCGGCCGGATCGCGGACCACGTCGAGGTGCCGACGCGCGAGGAAGCCGTCGCCGAGGCGGTCTTCCTGGGGCTTCGCCTGGCCGAGGGGCTCTCGGCGGCGCGCTTCGAGGCCGATTTCGGTGTGTCGCCGCGCGGCCTGCAGGCCGATGCGATCGACGCCCTGGTGGCCGACGGCCTGCTCGTCGAATCGCCCGAGAGCGGCGATCTGCGGCTCACGCGGCGCGGCGCCCAGATTGCCGATACGGTCTGCGCCCGCTTCCTCTGAGCCCTGTGGGGTTGCCTCCAGTCGGGGCGAGTGTTAGACAAGTCCTCTGAATCCTTCGGTTTTTGGGCCCCGGCGTGCACCGCCGGGCCTTCCGGAGCCGGTCATGTCGCGCAGCGAACGCCCCCAGTACGAGTCGGCCATCCTCGCCCCGATGCCGACGCTCAGCGAGCGTCAGCGGATGGTCCTGCGCGCCGTATCGGCGGCCTACATCGCCAACGCGCAGCCCGCCTCGTCCACCACCGTCTCGCATCTGCTCCCCGTGGCGCTCTCCAGCGCCAGCATCCGCAGCACCATGGCCGAGCTGGCCTCCCTCGGCCTGCTCGAGAAGCCGCACGCCTCCGCGGGCAGCGTGCCCACCGAGCAGGGCATCCGCATCTTCGTGGACGAGCTGCTCGATCCGGCAGAGCTCGCGGAGTACGAGCGGCGAAGCCTCGCCAGCGATCTCGAGCAGCAGCGGGGCGAGCCCTACATCGAGGCCGCGTCGCGCCTGCTGAGCGAGCGGACCCAGCAGCTGGGCTTCGCCATGGCCGCTCCTGCGCCCACGCTGATGATGAGACACATCAGCCTGGTTCGAGTGGCGCACGACCGGCTGCTGGTCGTGCTCGTTCCCCAGGTCGGCCAGACGCAGCAGCACATCATCGAGGAGCCGGGATTCGACGACCAGGTCGAGCTCGATCGAATGGCGTCCGTGCTGAACGAGCGGATCGTCGGGCGTAGCCTCGGCGAGGTGAAGCGGCAGCTCGAGGGCGAGCTCACCGAGCTGCGCAATGAGGCCAGCCGGCTCCGGGTGCGCGCGCTGCAGATGGGACTGAGGGTGTTCGGGCGCACCGAGGAGTCGGGGTCGGATCTCGTGGTGCCGAGCCGGTTGGCGGTGCTCGCTCAGCCGGAGATGAACGACCCGGAGCGCATCCGAGGCGTCTTCGCCGCGGTGGAGATGAGCGAGCGCCTCGTCGAGGTCCTCGGGCGGCTGCTGGAGTCGAAGAGCGCCGCCGTCAGCATCGCCCTCGGCGAGGACCTGGAGGATCCGGGCCTGCGCCACTGCGCTGTGGTGGCCGTTCCCTACGGAGGGCGCCCGCGGCCCGGGGGCGCTGAATCTTCCGCCGATCCTGCCGATGAGGCAGAGGACGCGCCCTCCCCGGCGCAGGGAGTGCTCGGCGTGATCGGCCCCAGTCGCATGGACTACGCACGGATCGTTCCCCTGGTGGAGTATTGCTCGCAGCTGGTGACGGCCCGCTTGCGCAATTAGCGCCGGGGGCCATGTTCCCGTGGCGACGCCGACCCATCAGACCCGACGACCCGTCCGGGTCGAAACCATCGAGAATCATGGCAAAAGACGACGAAGCGAACGAAGACGGCCCCAGCATCCAGGCCAGCGACGAGATGGCCGCCGCCCTGGCAGAGGCGGAGGCCTCCTGGGACTCCCAGCATCAGGACGACGCACAGTCGGCCCAGGCGCCGGCGGCCGCGGCGTCACCGGACAAGCTGACCATCGAGATGCTCTCCAGCGAGCTGCGCTCGCTCAAGGAGGAGTTCGACGCGCGCGGCAAGGAGCTGGCCGAGAGTCGCGAGCATCACCTTCGGCTACAGGCAGAATTCGAGAACTTCCGGCGCCGAACCTTGAAGGAGAGACAGGAATCGCATCGCTACGGAATCCAGAATCTCGTCAAGGATCTGCTTTCGACGGTCGATAATCTGGATCGCGCCATCGAGCACAGTGAGCAGAACGTGGACGCCGACTTGCAGACTCTTCTGCAGGGCGTCGAGCTGGTCAGACGCGAGCTGCACAGCGCGCTCGGCAAGCATGGCGTGACAGTGATCGAAGCAAAGGACCAGATTTTCGACCCGGCCGTGCACGAGGCCATGGGGCAGATGCCCAGCGATGAGGTTCCCCAGAACACAGTCGTTCAGGAACTCCAGAAGGGATATCAGCTTCACGACCGCATGCTGCGGCCAGCCCGGGTGATCGTCTCGCGGCCCCTCACCGACCAGGAGAGGGCAGCGGGCGGCGGCGGGAAGGATCAGGAAGGTCGCTGAAGCGCCGGGCTCCGTTCCGGCGATGGTGCCGGGGGGAGCAGGAGCGCGATGGGCAAGGTGATCGGCATCGACCTGGGGACCACGAACTCCTGCGTGGCCTTCATGGCAGAAGATGCGCCCGAGGTCATCGCCAATGCGGAGGGCTCGCGCACGACGCCCTCGATCGTCGCCTTCACGGAGTCTGGCGAGAAGCTGGTCGGGCAGATCGCGAAGCGTCAGGCGGTCACCAACCCCAGGCGGACCGTATTCGCGGTCAAGCGCCTGATCGGCCGGAAGCTCGAGTGCGATGAGGTCGAGGGCTTCTCGAAGGTCGCGCCCTTCCCGATCATCGCCGCCGACAACGGCGATGCCTGGGTGGAGATCGACGACCGGAAGTGCTCGCCCCAGGAGATCTCGGGGATGGTGCTCGGACGGATGAAGGACTTCGCAGCGGACTACCTCGGCGAGCCCGTCGAGGACGTGGTGATCACGGTCCCGGCCTACTTCAACGACGCCCAGCGCCAGGCCACCAAGGAAGCGGGCAAGGTGGCGGGCCTGAACGTGCTGCGCATCATCAACGAGCCGACGGCCGCGGCGCTCGCCTACGGGATCGACGAGGACGAAGAGAAGAAGGTGGCCGTCTTCGACCTCGGCGGCGGCGCCTTCGATATCTCGATCGTGGAGATCGGCGACGGC
>CAZQMY010000018.1:0-7272 GCA_964594405.1 uncultured Spirochaetaceae bacterium
GTGAAGACCGTGGTGCCCTTCGTCCATCAGGGGGGCGAGGGCAAGGAGATCGTCGCTCGCCTCTTCGTCCTGCCCATCGAAGATCGCGATACGGCGCTGGCCATCGGGCGTCGCGCCGTCGCGGCCTATCTCACCGTCCCGGTCTACGCGGAGTTCCACAAGTGGCTGGGACGGGGTGAGAGGCTGCAGAAGATGTGGGATCTCTGGGACGCGGGGGATCGCAAGGCGGCGCTCGAGGCGATCCCCGAAGAGGTGGTCGACGCCCTCATCATCCACGGCTCCCCGGATGCATGCCGCGAGCACATTGCGCGCTACGTCGAGAACGGCGTCACGACACCGGCTCTGGCTCTACTGGGGGCCGGTGATCTCAAGCAGTCGATTCGGCAGCTGGCGCCGCGATGATCGGCGGTCGAGGTCATCGTGCGCTGCGCCTGCGCGTGCTGGCGCTGCCCGCGCTGGTCCTCGTGCTCGTCGGGCCGGGTCTCGCGCCGGCAACGATCGGCACGCCGCCCGCCTACGTGCCGCTCTACGCCGAGATGCTGAGCAAGCACACCCGGTCGGTCCAGACGAAGGTCGGTACGCGGGTCGACTACGCGGCGCTGAAGCGGGATCCCGCCTGGCCCAAGGTGGTGGCCGCGCTCGGCGAGGTGGATCCGGAGCGCCTCCGCGATCGTCGCGCGAAGCTCGCGTTCTGGATCAACGCCTACAACATCCTGGCCATCGACCTCGTTCAGCGGAACCATCCGGTGGAGGGCATCAAGGACATCGGCTCGCTCTTCCGGCCGGTGTGGGGCCGCGAAGCCGGCCGGATCGGCGGAGCGCCCTATTCGCTGGGACAGATCGAGCACGAGATCCTCCGGCCAATGGGCGAGCCGCGCATCCACGTGGCCATCGTGTGCGCGTCCATCTCCTGCCCGAGTCTGCGCCGGGAGCCCTTCGAGGCCGACAGGCTGGATGCCCAGCTCGATGACAGCGTGCGCGACTTCATGGCGCAGCCGGAGAAGGGCATGCACTTCGATCGTGCGCGCGGCGTCCTCACGCTGAGCCGCATCTTCGACTGGTTCGCCGAGGACTTCGAGCCCGTCGGTGGCGTGGTGGCCTACCTCCTTCCCTACCTGAGCAGCGAGGACCGTCGTGCCATCCAGACGGTGGGGGAAGCGCTCGAGGTCGAGTACTTCGGCTACGACTGGAGCCTGAACGAGTAGGCGAGAGATCGGGGGGCGAACGCGATCATGCAGGCGAAGTAGAGCGCCGGGCTCTGCTCCTCGTCGAGGGCCGGGATGATCACGAAGATGTCGCGCGCCACCGATCGTTTCCCCCGGCCGCAGCCCCGGCGCAGTCACCGCTCGGTGTGCGGTCGGCGGCGCCCGGCGTCCCGATGGGATTCGCTCAGCGGAGGCGGCGGCTTGAGCCCGGTGCCTGCCGCGTGATGGAGGCCTCGACCTCAGCGTCGCCAGAGCTTGCCGGGATCGTCCCCGGGCCCGGTCAGCGGGCGGACGTGCAGATCGAGGCGATGACCACCGGTGCGGACCCGGTAGGGGGGCAGAGTGTCGGGGCCACAGCTGGCGCCGCCCAGCCCGCGCTGGGCCGCGTCGAGGTGGACCCAGGTCCGCGTCGGCTCGGGCAGCTCGTGGAGGTGCGTGGCGCGATAGAGGCTCGCATCGTCGTGGGAGCGCGCCGAGCACTGGATCGGCTCGGCGGCCGAGAAGAGCAGCCCCAGTCCGCCCGGCTCTCGAAGCGCCAGCCATCGGACGTCGCTCTTGTTGCCGTGCTCCTGGGGAACGACGTAGGGGACGAGCTCGTCGGCGACCTTCGATCGGTGACGCGCGAGGAAGACCCCCGCGCGGCGATCGGGGTAGCTCTCGTGCGGGCCGAGTCCGTAGTACTCGAAGGCGTCGAAGCGAGCGGGCATGCCGAGAGCGAGGCCGATTCGGCCGAGATCGTCGAGGGCCTCGCCGACGTCGATCTCGCAGCGCAGGCGGAAGCTCCCGTCCGGCTCGAAGTCGTAGCGCTGGGCGAATCGGATCTGGAGGGCTTCACGCGTCTTCGCCTCGCCGCTCGCCTGGACCCGGTGGACGAGCATCAGTCGGGCGCCGCCCTCGCGGGTCGGGACGAGCTCGCCCGAGATCGGCTCGGCCTCGAGATCCGGCAGCCCCCAGGCGAGCCACTTGCCGAGGGCGCGCGAGGGCGGTGCGATCCAGGCCTTGACGCCGTCGTTGTCGGTGGGTGCGCGGAAGAAGGTGGGGCGTGGCCCCTCCGCGATCAGCTCCGAGTCGCCCAGCAGAAGCGTGCCGAGCCGCCCGGCCCCGAGGTCGACCTCGGCCTGCCAGCCGCGGCCGGCGAGCGTGGCCACGTCTCCACGGAGCTCCATCTCCAGCGGGGGCAGCGGCTTCGGCGTCGGGGCGCGGCGATTCGCGGGCACCTTCCGCCCCCTGGCCTCGATCTCGAACTGCTCCCAGCCGACCTCGTGCCCCCGCGTGGCCCAGGGCAGCTCGCGCCCGGTCTCGATGCGCACACAGAGTCGGAGCTCGGCGTTGACGGGGGCCCGGCTGAGTGCGTGCGCCAGGTCGAAGGCGTGATCGCTGTGCCGTCCCGGTGGAGTGTCGAGGGCTCCGAGGGAGCCACGCGCCACCCGCTGGCCGTCGGCCAGCAGCTCCCAACGGGCTCGGAGGCCCGTGAGGGACGCGAAGCACTGATCGTTGTGGATGCGGATCCGTCCGCGCCGGGGGCTGGTGAGCTCGATCCGGACGGGCTGAGCGAGCTTCTTGAATTCCCACATCGCCGGGTGCGGGGTCCGATCCGGGAAGAGCATGCCGTTGATGCAGAAGTTCCGATCGTTCGGTTCGTCGCCGAAGTCGCCACCGTAGGCCCAGTACTCGCGGCCCTGGGCGTCCCGCGTGACGAGTCCCTGGTCGATCCAATCCCAGATGAATCCGCCTTGAAGCCCGTGATGCGATCGGATCGCCTCCCAGTAGTCCGAGAGGCTGCCGCTGCTGTTCCCCATGGCGTGCGCGTACTCGCACATGATGAGCGGCCGCTCGTCCTCGCGCTCGGTCGTCGCCCAGCGTACGAGCTCGTCGATGGCGGGATACATGGGGCAGATCAGGTCGGTGGCGGGGTGGTCCTTGTACCAGTCCCATTCGAGAGCGCCCTCGTAGTGGAGCGGGCGTGTCCCGTCGTAGCGACGGATCCAGCCCGCCATGGCATCGTGGGGCGGTCCATAGCCGCTCTCGTTTCCGAGCGACCAGACGATGATCGATGCGTGGTTCTTGTCGCGCTGCACCATGCGCATGGCCCGTTCGAGCATCGCGCCGGCGTAGCGCGGATCCCAGGCGAGGCTACGCAGGAAGGCGTGACTCTCGATGTTCGCCTCGTCCATGACGTAGAGGCCCAGCTCGTCGCAGAGCATGTAGAAGTAGGAGTCGTTCGGGTAGTGGGCGGTGCGCACTGCATTGAAGTTGAAACGCTTCATGAGCAGCACGTCCTCGCGCATGCTCTCCCGGGTCACCGCCTTCCCGAGGCGTTCGTGGTGGTCGTGTCGGTTGACGCCCTTGATCGGCACGGGGGCACCGTTGATCAGGAGCTGCCGTCCCTTGATCTCCACGCGCTTGAATCCGACTCGCAGCGAAGTAGCATCCAGCGTGCAGCCTTCTGAATCCAAGAGCTCCACGGTGAGCGTGTAGAGGTGGGGCGTCTCGGCGGACCAGGGCTTCGGCGACTGGACGCGGGCGGCGAGCTCCACCTCCGTACCCTTGTGGAGGTAGGGGTTCAGCTGGTCGGGCGGTGAGCCTTCCAGGGGCTTGCGAAAGACCGCCTTGCCCCGTGTCCCGTGCAGTCTTGCGCGCACCGTGCATCCTTCGAGGCTCGTCGGGGCGCCGTCCTCGGCCGGAGAGCGGCCCACCTCGACGCGGACGCGCAGCTCTCCCCCGGTGAGCGTCTCGTCGAGGCGCGCCTGGGCCTGGACGTCGAAGATGTGTCGCGTCGGCGTGCTGTAGAGGTAGACCTCGCGGTGCAGCCCGCCCATGAACCAGTGATCCTGGTCCTCGAGGTAGGTGGCGTCCGACCAGCGCACGACCATGGCACAGATCCGGTTGAGGCCGGTGCAGAGCGCATGGGTGATCTCGAACTCGCTCGGGAGGCGGGAGTCCTTGCCCATTCCGATCGGGACGCCGTTGACCCAGACGTAGAGCACGCTCTCGGCGCCCCCGAAGTGCACGACCACGCGCCTTCCCGACCAGGCCTCGGGTCGCTCGAAGCATCGGGCGTAGAGACCCGTCGGGTTGTCGTCCGGGATCAGCGGCGGCGCGCCCTCGAAGGGCATCTGCACGTTGGTGTAGTGGGGACGGTCGTGGCCCTGCATGGTCCAGCTCCCCGGGACGTCGATCTCTTCCCAGAGGCTGTCATCGAAGCCCGCTCGCGCGAAGTCCGCGGCGTCGCCCTCGGGTCCCCGGGTCAGGGCGAACCGCCACCTCCCGCTGAGGTCGAGGAAGTAGGGCGAGGCGCCGCGCTCGCCCTCGAGCGCCTGCGCGAGGTTCGCAAAGGGGATGAGGGGGCTGCGCGCTGGCAGGCGTCGCAGGCTCGTGCACTGCGGGTCGCGAAAGCTGCCTTCTTCGATGCCGAGCACGGAGCTCCCTTCGATCGCCCTGTCGGGACACGCCTCCTGCTCGGCGGCTGCCCTGCGGCTACTCAGGCAGGCCGAGCATCACGTAGGAGAGGTAGTGCTGGTTGATCTCGCTCACGTACTTCACGGGCTCGGTCTTGCGCATGTCGAGGAGCGCGAGCTCGACATTGCGAAACCAGCGGTTGGGGTCGAGCCCCATGCGCTTGGCGCGCCGGCGTGCCCTGATGATGGTGCTCGGTCCTGCATTGTACGCGGCGAGCGCGAGCCGGACGCGATCTCGCTCACGCATGTCCGGATCGGAGTCGAAGTACCGCTTCTTGATCCAGGCCAGATAGCGGATCCCGGCCTCGACGTTGTTGGCGGCGTTCTTCTTGCCCTCGATGTTCTCGATGCCGACATAGGGCTCGCGGGCGGTGGCCGGCTTGATCTGGAACAGCCCGGTGGCGCCCCAACGGTTCTTCGCGCTCTGATCGAAGCGAGACTCCTGGTAGGCCATCGCCGCCATCAGCCTCCAGTCGAATCCGTGCGTCTCGGCGGAGCTGCGGATCAAGTCGTCGTATGGAGAGAGGGGCTCCGTGCCGTCGCGCTTCAGTCGACGCTCCAGTCCGGACGTCGCCTGGAAGTACTTCTTGACGGCGATGTTGCCGAGCAGGCTGCCCTCCCGATAGCGCGGCAGGAAGGCGTTCATCTCCTCCACGAGATCCGAGGCACCGAGCGAGGCTGCCCAGGCGAGCTCACCCCCTTTGCGCAGCGCGAGACCCTCGAGGATGGCCAGCGTGGAATGGAGCTCGACGGCGGTCTCGGCGATGATGGAGTCGGCCACGGTGAAGTTGAAGTGACCCTTCGCAACCAACGCGAGGATCTTCTCCGTCTCCAGGGCCTCGTTCACCTCGATGATCTTGATCGGCGACCTTCCCTTGGCGACGAGCTTGCGGCTCAGGGATTCGAGGCTCTCGCGGTAGCTGCTGCTTCGGCGTACGGCAACGGACCTCCCCGCCAGGTCGTGGATGAACTCGAAGTCGTTGGATGGCAGATGGGTCACCACGACCTCGTCCACCACGTGGTAGGGGATCGAGAAGAGGAGCCGGGCTTCGCGATCCTCGGTGCGCGTCATGCGTGCCGCGATCATGTCGGCCCGGCCCTCGACCAGCATCGGGATGAGCTGATCGGTCGCCACCGGCAGGAGCTCGAATTGGATGGGGGGCTGCCCCGGCGCCGGCGGATGGCGCTCGTTCAGGAAGTCCGTGAAGGCCCTCACCATCTCGAATTGATAACCACCATGTCGACCGCGGTCGATGAAGTAGTCGAAGGCGCTGCGCGTGGTGAGGACGCGCAGGTATCGGGCTTCGAGGATCGACTCCAGGGTGCCCGTGTACTTCCGCGAGACGTGGGCGCCGAGGGGCTCTTGAGAGGCGATGTCCGGGGGCGCCGCCACGGGCGGAAGCGCTGCCCCGGGACTCCGAGGGCTCGCGTCGGGCCCGACCGGAGTCGCGGGCTCTTGGCTGGTCTGTCCAGTTCGCTCAGGCTCACCACAGGCGCACCAGAGCAGCACGAGCCCCAGGAGCGGCAGGATCCGGCAGAGTCCGTCCGATCGTTGATATAGGGACCAGCCGCCATTTCTTCGATGAGATTTCGGGTGGCCGACTACGCGCTTGGATCCGACGCTCACGAGAATCCGATTCTGACCAGACGCCTCGAAGGGCTCGCTGAGGGAAGGGGACGGCGCCGAGCCCCTCTTCTGGACCCGCGCGACCACGCGATTGTCGCGATCCCTGCAGCGGATTTCCAGCACGGTCTCGCCCGATCTTTTTGCCCCTCGCTCTCACGATTCGGTTTATGCTGAGCCAGCGGCAAAGGAAGGCGCCCGATGGCGGCGGGTCTCGAGTCCCGCCCCGACAAGGCGTGATCTTGGTGAACGACAATGGAGAACGACCGAAGTGGCTAAGGGTACTGTCAAGTGGTTCAGCGAGCAGAAGGGATACGGATTCATCACGCCGGATGATGGAGGCAAGGACGTGTTCGTCCACTACTCGAACATCGCGGGCGAGGGCTTCCGAAACCTCCAGGACGGCCAGACCGTCGAGTACGACCCGGCACAGGGGCAGAAGGGCCCCGAGGCCCAGAACGTCCGCGTCGCTTGATCCGGCGCCCGGCCCTGCGCCTCCGGCTGACGGAAAGACGGAAAGACGGAAATGGGGTGCGTCGAACGTGTGGCGCGGCGATTCTCGACGCCGGTATCGTCGAGTCCGGGCTCGAGCGAGCGCGAGTGACGTTCGAATTGGGGCTCCACCAGACGAGGTGGAGCCCCAATTGCGTTCGGCCTGCTCGCGTGGCTCAAGCCTCTCGTCTGACGACGCGATAGCGCGGACGCCCGTCCGAGCCGATGCCGAGCAGCTCGACCGAGCGGATGCGGTTGGCGCCGCGCCGGTCGTCAGCGGGCGGACCGCCCCCCACCAGGCCTGCCCCCGCCCCGCCCCCCGCATCGTCCATCGGGACCAAGACCGCGTCGAAGAAATCGGTCGGCTACGCGCGGGAGAACCAGGCGGCCTCGGACCTGGCGGATCGGCCGGTGCGCTGGATCGTCGACGACGCCGTCAAGTTCCTGCAGCGGGAGATCCGGCGCGGCAGCCGCTATGACGGGGTAATCCTGG
>CAZQMY010000018.1:7282-31071 GCA_964594405.1 uncultured Spirochaetaceae bacterium
GGGACGAAGTCCGCGTCGATGAAGTCGGTCGGTCTCCTGCGGCGGCCCCGCCTCTCGTCCTCGGCGTTGCGCATTTCGGCTTGCCCGAGCTCGGCGCCCGAGGCCATCCATACGAAGGCGCCGATCAGCGCCAGCATCAGCCGGCCGGACATGATGCCCCAGAGCACCATCACGGCGGCGACGAAGCGCGCGACCGTGGACGCGCGACGCGTGGCCTCGAGGTTGGGCATCCGTGTGGCGAGGAGCGCGCGCAGCACCCGGCCGCCATCCATGGGGAGCGCCGGCAACAGGTTGAACACGCCCATGAAGAGGTTGACGCGCACGATCAGTGAGAGCAGGGAGCCGCCCAGCACCGCCTCGTCCACGACGGGCGAGAGGCTCCCGGTCTGCAGGAAGAGCAGGAGGCTCGCGATGGCCGCCAGCGCGAAGTTCACGGCGGGCCCCGCCAGCGCGACCGCCAGCTCCTGACGAGGATCCGAGGGCATTCGCTCGAGCTCGGCGACCCCGCCGATGGGAAGGAGCGTGATGCCCTTCGTGCCGATCCCGAATCGGCGCGCCATCAGCGCGTGTCCATATTCATGGAAGACCACGCAGCCGAAGATGATGCTGAGGAACACGAGGGTCCCGAGGGCGAGGGCCAGTGAGCCTGTGCTCGACCACGTCGCCAGGACGAGCCAGCCGATCAGCAGCAGGAAGGTGGCGTGCAGGCGGACCTCGATTCCGAAGTACTCACCCAGCTTGTACGACCAGCCCATCGCTCCTCCTCTTCTCGTGTCTCGTGCCTGTCTGCGCCTGATCCGTGCCTGCGCGGCCCACTGCCCCGCGGTCGGCGCCGCGATGGCGACGTTCCGTCGGAGGAGGGATAGACGCGCGTCCGAGGGCGGCAAGTTGGACGCCCGCGGGCCGTCGTGCCCGACCGCCTCGCTTCTCGTGCGAAGGGACCCGCTTGAAGGGACCCGCATTCTGCGGGATCGGTTCCAGCCGGCCCTCGGGGACTCGGGCGCCGGGCATCTCCGGAGGTCGACCCGAGCTCGAAGAGCGGCGCGTCCGCCGACTCCCAGACCCGACGCGGCCTGCCTGCGCGCTGGTTGCCAGTGTGCCCAGGCCGTTCAATCCAGGATCGGGCGCGGACGATGTCTCGGATGAGACGGGGAGATCGAAGGATGATCGGCCCGACGAGAGCCCTGCGCCCTTCGCTGCCGTGGATCGACTTCGACGTCAGGTGGGCGCGCATTGCAGAACGAGCGCCCCTCTGACGTGAGCGAGAGCAGGAGGCACGATCGAGCGCCGCCGGCTGACGGTCCCATGGACGATCGCAGGGCCGCCGTGCGTTCGGAGCTCGTCGAGCCCGAGATCGAGATCGACGTCGACGGCCTCTTCCGCTCGATCAGTACGCTGCTCGTGGACGAGCTCGGCTACACGGCGGCTGAGCTGATCGGCAAGCCCGCGCTCGGCATCGTGGACCATCGTGATCGCCCCGACCTCGTCGATGTGTTGACGCGGATCCGTGAGGACAGTCGGCCCGGACGGGTCCTCTTTCGCGCACTCTGCGCCGATGGCACCGGGCGATGGCTCGAGAGCACGGTGCGCTTCGATGCCGGCGAGGGCGGACCGCACTACGCGCTGATCGCGCGCGACGTCAGTGAACGCGTCGTCATGGAGGAGCGCCTCGAGGCGCAGCTCGCCGACGAGCGACGGATCAGCGAGCTCTCCCGCTACTTCGTCGGGCTCCCGGTGGACGGCATCGAGGCGGCGATCGCCTGGTCCCTGCAGAGCGCGGGCGAGCTCGCTCGAGCCGATCGATGCTCTCTCCTCGAGCTGCCCGAGGGTCTGGAGACCCGCGAGATCGTGCGCTTCGATTGGTGTGCAGAAGGGATCGCTGCGCGCCATCCAGACCAGGGCGAGGCCCGCTGGCTGGGCGGCGATGACGGGTGGATCCGACGCAGGCTGCTGGCCATGGAGGAGGTGCACGTCGCCGACGCGGCTGCTCTTCCCGGCGAGGCAGAGAGCACGCATCGAGCCTTCGACGACTACGGAATCCGCTCCTATCTCGGCATCCCGATCGGCTCCGGGGGGAGGCTGGTGGCCTACCTCGACTTCGATCGGGTGAGGGTGCGTGCTGGCTGGAGCGAGGCGGACCGATCGCGCGTACGGCTGATCGGCGACGTGCTCGCCAGCGCGTTGCATCGTCTGCGCACCGAGCAGGCGCGCCGCCACGCCGATCAGCGACTGAGCGTGCTGGCGAGCTCCGCGAAGGACGTCATCTGCGAGACGGACGAGCGGGGCAGGGTGCTATACTGCACGCCGAGCGTCGAGAAGGTCTTCGGCCTCGGCGAATCCGAGATCCGCGCGCTCCCGATCACAGAGCTGGTCGATCGGCGCGATCTGCCCCGCGTCGAGGCGGCCTACCGTGAGCTCTTCACGAACAAGAGTGAATCGGTCATCGTCTTCCGCGCCCGCCATCGCGACGGCCAGCGGCTCTGGCTCGAAGCCAGGGCCCGCGCGTTCGAGCGCGGCGACGGTCGTACGATCGCGATCTCGGTGATCCGGGACGTGACGGGTCGCGAGCGCCAGCGCGCCTCTCTCGAGGAGCGCTTCGCGCTCGAGAGCCAGCTCTCGCGCCTGTCCCGGGATCTGCTGAGCCATGACGCCGACGAGCTCGAGCTCGTGATGGTCGAGACCCTGGCCGCCGCCGCAGCCACCTGCAGCGCCGATCGGAGCTACTTCATCTCGACGATGCCCAGCCGCGGGGGCGACCCGGACGTCTTCGAGTGGCACGAGCCCCACCTCGCACCCTACGCACGGTCGGCCGACCACCATCGGCTCGATGTTCTCGAGTGGAGCACCGCCCGCCTTCGCCAGGGCGCCGTGATCGTGGCCGCGTCTCTGGACGATCTCCCCGCCGACGCAATGGTGGAACGCACGGTGAGCGAGCAGCTGGGGATCCGCTCCTACATCACCGTTCCCGCGCTCTTCGAGGGGGAGCTCATGGGTGTGCTCACGTTGCAGAGCGAGAGTCGCCGATGTCGATTCGGCGCGCGCGAGATCAACTTTCTGCAGATCATCACGGACCTCATGCAGGGGGCGATCCGTCGACGCCAGGCGCAGCGTGCCCTGCGCGACAGCGAGGAGCGCTACCGCTCCCTCGCGGAGAACTCCAAGGACTGCATCTGCGAGCTCTCGGAGAGCGGCCGGTATCTCTGGGTGAGCCCCAGCTTCGCGCGGCTGCTCGGTCGCGATCGACACCAGCTCGAGCGCGAAGCCGCTTCGCTCATCGTTCACCCGGACGATCTCGAGATGGTCCGACGAAACTTCCTCGGGTTGATCGGTCGTGGCAACGTCGACCCGCTGATCTATCGGGCCGCGCACGCCGACGGAAGCTGGCGGTGGCTCGAGACGAGCGCCCAATCCTTCCGCACCGCAGCGGGTGAGATCCGCGCCGTGGCGGTCATGCGAGACGTCACCGAGCGCGAGCTCAGCCGCAAGGCCCTGGGCCGCCAGCTCGAGCTCGAGAGCCGCGTCGCGGATCTCTCGCGCTACTTCCTCGACCTCGATGTCGAGGACATCGAGCCGGCGGTCCGCTCGCGACTCGCGGATCTCGCGAGCCTCGCCCGGGCCGAGCACAGCTGGATCTACTTCTTCTCCGAGCGCCGCAGTGAGCAGACCGAGTCGTACGAGTGGTGGGATCCCGTCCTGGGTGATCGGGGACCGATCGGCACGGACTTCGATCCCGAGGTCTATGGCTGGACGTACGAGCTCTTCGAGAGTGGCCGTTCGATCCACGTACCGAGCCCGGAATCGCTTCCAGAGCGCGCCGCCGCCGAGCGACAGACCCTCTCGCAGCGTGGGGTCCGCTCCATGCTCGGCATTCCGCTCCAGACGGCTGGCGTCGCGGTCGGCTTCCTCGGCTTCGAGACGTTCACACACCAGCGGGACTGGTCGGGAGAGATCACGACGCTTCTGCGCCTCGCTGGGGAGATCTTCGTCTCGGCGCTGCGCCGCCGTCGCGTGGAGGGCGAGCTTCGCCGGAGCCAGCTCGAGCTACTGCAGTCACAGAAGATGGATGCCGTGGGACGGCTGGCGGGTGGCATCGCCCACGACTTCAACAACCATCTCGCTGTGATGCTCGGCAACGTCCGCTACGCACGCGGTGAGCTCGATGCACCGGAGGACATCGAGGATGCGCTCGCGGACGTCGAGCGGTCCGCTGAGCATTGCTCCCAGCTGACAAGATCCCTGCTCACCTTCTCGCGGCGAAGCCCCGTCCGAATCAAGCCTCTCGACGTCCGCAACTTCCTCGAATGCGCGCGCGATCTGGTGGGGCCACTCGTTCCGGCGAGCCTCACGCTCAGCATCCAGGCGGACGACGACGTCGACGCCGTCGCGGCCGACGCGACGCAGCTGCAGCAGGTGATCGTCAACGTGATCGTCAATGCGCGAGACGCGATGCCGAGAGGCGGCGAGGTCTTCGTGACGGCCCATCGCCGGATCGTTGGGAAGGGTGAGTACGAGGCCGTCGGGCTGCCCGCGCCGGGGGAGTACGTCGAGCTGCGCGTCCGCGATACCGGGAGCGGCATGAGCGACGCGATCCAGAGCCGTATCTTCGAGCCCTTCTTCACCACCAAGGATGTCGGCGAGGGGACGGGGCTCGGGTTGGCGACGGTGTATGGGATCGTGGAGCAGAGCGACGGAGCCATCGAGGTCGAGAGCGCTCCGGGAGAGGGCACGACCTTCCGCATCCTCCTGCCCACCTGCGCCGACATCGAGGATGCGCTCGAAGCAGGGCGCGGCGGTGTCGCAACGGGTGGCCACGAGACGATCCTGCTGGCCGAGGATCAGCCGGCGGTCCGACGCCTGCTCGAGCGCATCCTGCGAGCGGGCGGGTATCGGGTACTGGTCACGGCCAATGGCGACGAGGCGTTGGATGCGGCCGCGGCGCACGGGGGGCCGATCCACTTCCTGATCTCGGATCTCGTGATGCCGGGGATGGGGGGCCTCGAGCTGGCGGAGCGGCTACGCGGGCGCGATTCGCGGATCGGCGTGCTCTTTCTCTCCGGCAACACCATCGAGTACGAGCACGTCATCGACGAACGCGTCCCCGGCGCCGCGCGCATGCAGAAGCCCTTTCGCGAGGAAGAGCTGCTCGCTCAGCTGCGCGCCCTGCTGGACGAAACGGGCCCTCACGCTTGAATCGGCTTCGTCCACGCAGCTCTGCTAGCCGACCAGCTCCGCCATCACGCGCATGGTCTCTACGTCCTGGTTGGCGAGCAGGAGCGTGGTGACGGGCGTCTCCTTCCAGGCCTCCAGCCGCTCCTTGACGCGATCCTTCGATCCGCAGAGCGAGATCTCGTCGGCGAACTGGTCGGGGACCGCCGCGATGGCCTCGGCGCGCTTCCCGTCGAAGAAGAGGTCCTGGATCTGATGCGCCTCGTCGGCGAAGCCCATGCGCCCCATCAGCTCCATGTGGAAGTTGCGCTTCTTCGCGCCCATCCCCCCGATGTAGAAGCCCAGCATCGACTTCACGGGCATCAGCGCCTGCTCGAGATCCTCGACGAGATTCACCATCACGAACTGCGTGATCTCGAAGCCGGGCTTCGCGTCCTTCAGCGACTCGGCGTAGACGTCCTGGCGGAAGGGCGAGTAGTAGAGGGGAAGCCAGCCGTCTGCGATCTCGGCGGCCAGCGCCACGTTCTTCGGCCCTTCCGCCCCCATGAAGATCGGCAGGTCCGCCCGGCGCGGGTGCGTAATGGGCCGCAGCGGCTTGCCCATTCCCCAGGCACCTTCACCGCCGTAGGGGAGGGGGTAGTGGGGGCCGTCGTTCTGGACCGGGGCTTCGCGGCGCATGACCTGGCGAATGATGTCGATGTACTCCCGCGTGCGCGCCAGAGGCTTGGAGAAGGGCTGGCCATACCAGCCCTCGACCACCTGCGGGCCGGAGACGCCGAGGCCCAGGATGACGCGGCCCCTTGAGAGATGATCGAGGGTGAGGGCAGCCATGGCCGTCGCGGTGGGCGTCCGCGCGGAGAGCTGGCAGACCGCAGTGCCGAGCTTGATCTTCGAGGTATGGCCCGCGATGTAGGCCAGCGGCGTGAAGCAGTCGCTCCCCCAGGCCTCGGCGGTGTAGACCGAGTCGAAGCCGAGCTTCTCCGCCTCCACGGCGGCGCCGATGGGATCCTCGGGTGGATTCGCGCCCCAGTAGCCGAGTTGCAGTCCGAGTTTGAGAGAGGCCATATGAGTGCTCCGATCGCGATCGCGTGATGCCGGGGTTGGAAGAGAGGCGCCCATCTGGCGAGAGGGCGCGACCGGAAGAGCATCGCACAGCTGCGATCCGCGGGGCAGCACATATCACTGAATCAGTCAGGCATCGCCATACCGCGCGATCGTGACCGGATCGCGCACGCCGGGCTCATCCTGAGGAGGGTACGGCGTCCACCGGGGCGTGGGAGCGCCGACCGAGGATGCGTACCTTGATGTCTTCCAGCGCGAGGTAGAGCGAAGGCACGACGAAGAGCGTCAATCCGCTCGCGACCACCAGGCCGGCCACGATGGCGGCGGCGAAGGGGCCGAAGACGCTGGAGACACCGCCGAGCCCCATCGCCATGGGCAGCAGTCCGGAGACGGTGGTGAGGGTGGTGAGAAGCACCGCTCGGAATCGCTTGCGGCCGGAGCTCTGCACGGCCTCCATGGCGCCGAGGCCGCGGTCGCGTTCCTTGTTGGTGAAGTCGATGAGTACGAGCGAGTCGTTCACCACGACGCCCGCCAGGCCGACGACGGCGTAGATCACGTACATGGAGATCGCGTAGTCCCAGATGTACATGCCGATCACGACGCCGATGTAGGCGAAGACGATGACGCTCATCACCACCAGCGGCTGCAGGTAGGAGCGGAACTGCGCCGCGAGGATCGCGTAGATGGCGATCAGGGCCACGAAGAGCGCTCGACCCATGTCGGCGAAGGCCTCGTTGGTCTCCTGGAACTCTCCGCCGAAGACCAGGGAGACCCCCGGATAGCGGATCGGGATGTCGGCGAAGCGCGCCTGGAGCGTGCGATTGGCCGAGACGGAGGTGGCGTCCTTGCCGTCGACGTCGGCGTAGACGACCACCGTTCTCTGTGCGTCGTAGTGGTAGAGCCGCTCGTAGCCACGCTCCAGCTCCACCTGGCCCACGTCGCCGAGCTTCACGAGGTAGTTCTCGGGTGTTCGCAGCTCGACCTCCAGCAGCTCGGCGGCGCTGTCACGTTGCTCTTCCTCGAGCAGCACCCGGATGTCCACGTCCTCGTCGGCGCGCGGATCCTTGAAGGTGCTCGGCACGAGCCCATCGCCCGCAGCCCTCAGCGCAGTACCGACCTCCTGGAAGGTGATGCCGTGGAGCGAAGCGCGATACTCGTCGAGCCCGACCCGGAGCTCCCTCGGGCCGACGGGGAGGTTGTCGGTGATGTTGTAGACGCCGGGCATCGACGCGAGCTCCTGCTTCATCTCGCCGGCGATGCGCTTGGCGAGGTCGTAGTCCTCGGTGACGATGCGCACGGCGACCGGCTTGCCCACCGGTGGACCGTTGCGCGGCGGGAAGACCTGGAGGCTCGCCAGCCCGGTCGGCTCGGAGTCCTCGTACGTCTTCATCCTCCCCTGGATCATGCGGACCATCCGCTTCGGGTCGGCTGCATTCTGCGGAGTGTCGGCGAAGCCGATGAAGAGCATCCCGTAGTTGGAGCCGAAGAGCGGGAGCTCGTCGGACGTGATGCCGCGGCCGACGTCGGTGGAGATCTCGCTGATCTCGTGCGCGAGGGGGGCGAGGGCGTCCTGAACGCCGAGGACCACGTCCCGCGTCTGGTCGATGCCGTAGTCCACGGGGGACTCGATGGCGACCAGGAGCTGATTGAAGTCGCTCGGAAAGAGGTCGAGGCGGACGTGCGCCGACAGACCCAGCGCGAAGTAGAAGGCGGCCACGCAGGCCACGAGGAAGCTGTAGCGGCGGGCGACCACGCGATCCAGGGCCACCAGGTAGGCGCCCCGTCCCCGATCCAGCAAGCGATCCATGCCCGCGCGGAGTCGGTGACTCGCCCCGCTGATGCCGCCGGCCGGCTCGGCCTCGGTGTCGACCTTCTGGCTCCCCCAGTCGATGTAGTGTGCCGGCAGGATGAAGAGGCACTCGAGGAGGGAGGCCATCAGGCAGGCGATCACCGTCTTCGGAAGGATGCTCATGAAGGCCCCGGTCGTGCCCGTGAGCAGCAGCATCGGGAGGAAGGCCGCCACCGTCGTACAGATCGCCGCGATCACCGGCCACATCACTTCGCGCGTGCCATTGATGGTGGCGTAGACGACGTCCTCGCCTTCCTCGACGTGGCGGTAGATGTTCTCGATCACGATGATCGCATCGTCGACGAGCATGCCCGAGACCATTACGAAGCCGATCAGGCTGAGCATGTTGATGGTGAGTCCGAAGATCGGAAAGAGCAGCAGGGCGGTGAGGAAGGAGAAGGGCACGCCGATGATGGCGAGCAGCGCGTTGCGGAAGCCAACGGTGAGCCAGAGCAGCAAGACCACGAGGCCGACGCCGAGCGAGAGGTTGTCGATCAGCGTGTCGATCCGCTTGCGCACGAAGACCGAGGTGTCCCAGACCACGTCGACGGCCAGTCCGGGCGGCACGTAGGCGAGTTCGGCGGCGACCATCTCCCGGACCGCCGCCACCATGTCGGAGACGTCGTCACCCTTCTGCTTCGCCACGCCCACGAGCATGGCGCGGCGGCCATCGTAGTAGGTGTAGTGGAACGCGCGCTCGAAGCTGCGCTCCACGCGCGCGATCTCGCCGAGGCGGACGTGGTTTCCCGTGGCGCTCGTCTTCACGACCATCCCGGCGAGCTCTTCGGCAGAGACGAAGTTGCCGAGGCCGCGCACCGTGATCTCCTGCGCGGCCTCGTCGGTGAAGCTGCCCGCGGGCATGTTCTGGTTGTTGCGAGCGATCTGGGCGCTGATCTCCGCGAGCGTCAGGTCGTACTGCAGGGCCCGGTTCTTGTCGACGATCACCCGCAGCTCAGGATCCCGCGCGCCCCGGAGCGTGGCTTTGAGGACCCCATCCACGCGCTCGACCTTGCGCTGGAAGTCCTTGGCGACCTCTCGCATGGTGTACTCGTCCACCGATGCGCCGGCCTCGGACTCGGTGATGGCCACGAGGCAGCTGTCGAATGTCTCGGCCACCGAGAGCTCCAGGACGAAGGGCTTCTCCGCGTCTGGAGGCAGGTCCTTCACGCGGTCGAGCGCGGCGCGCAGCTTGTTCAGCGACGCCTGCTGCTCGTCCGCGGTCATGGTCTCGATCCAGCTGATGTTGATCTCGGACGCGCCGGCCGCCGAGAAGCTGTGCCACTCCTTGATGCCCGAGATGTCCTGGATCTCGTCTTCGATCTTGTTGGTGATCAGGCGCTCCACCTCGTCGGGCGAGGCGCCGGGCCAGACTGTGATCACCACCGCCGCGTTGAACGAGATGTCGGGGAAGACGTCGACGGGGATGCGCTGGCTGATGATCATGCCCGAGAGCATCAGGACCACGAAGCCGAGGTTGACCAGCACGACCTGATTCACGCTGAAGCGTGCGGGGTTCAAGAGCCTTCCTCCGGCGTCGCCGCGCGGCCCGCCGCAAGTCCCGGGGGCTCGCTCCGGCGCTCGGGACGAACCGCAAGGCCGTCGCTGAGCTGACGCAGGCCGCGAATCGCGATCCACTCACCGGCTGCGAGACCGGAGGCGATCTCCACCCGAGTCGGATCGAAGGGCAGCTCACGCACCTCGACCTTGCGTCGCACCGCAACGTGGCCGGCCTCGCCCTGCGGCTCGACCACATAGAGGTGACGCATGCCGAACTCCTTCACGACCGCTTCGCGAGGCACGAGGATCAGGCGTCGGGTGCCGCCGAGCTCGAGCTCGATCTCGGCCACCATGCCCGGGAGCAGGCGGCGATCCTGATTCGGGATCTCGATGCGAACGGGGAACTTGCGATTGCCCGGGTCCATGGCGGCGCCCACCTGCGCGATGCGGCCCTCGAAGGTCTCGCCGGGCAGGGCATCCACCTCGATCTCGACGACGCTCTCCGCGGCCACGGACACCACCTGCCGATCGCTCAGGCCGATGGTGACGCGCAGCTGATCCACGTCCAGGAGCTCCGCGATGCGCTCACCGGGACGGAGGTATTCGCCCATCTCGACGGGGAAGCTTCGGAGCACGCCGGCGAAGGGGGCCTCGATCCGCGTCTTCCGGAGTTGATCGCGCGCGTCTTCGATGCCGGCTTCGGCGTCGAGCGTGGCGGCCCGGGCGAGCCGCGACGCGTTCTCCGACTGGTCGAGGGCGGCGCGGCTGGCGGCGTCGCGCTTGGCCAGGCCGCGATTGCGCTCCAGATCGGCGCGGGCCAGGATGGTCTGGCTGGCCGCGCGCTCCCGGGCGGCTTCGGCGCGGGCCAGCTCGATGCGTGCGCGTGTATCGTCGAGGCGCGCGAGCAGCTGGCCCGCCTGTACGGAGGCGAGCTCATCGGCGCCGACCTCGAGGACGCGGCCCTCGGTCTCGGAGAAGATCTCGACGCTGCGCCGCGGCTCGAGGAGGCCCGAGAGGCGCGCCCGCGGCACGACGGGCTCCGCCACCACCTGGATGGTCTCCACCTGAGGCGCCTGGGCCTCCACGGGTGGCAGCTCGTCGGGCGCCGGTGCGGTGGCGCGGAGGACCGCGCCGCCGATCACCAGCAGGGCGATGGCGCCGAAGATCCAGTACTTCAGATCGACTCGCTCCTCATCGTCTCTCACGAACGCGAATCCTCGTTTGGGGGTGCGGTCAGGATCCGCTCCAGCTGCAGCCCCAGGGCTTTCCGGACGGTGTCGGGCTCGGCGAATCCGGGCAGGAAGTCCCCCGAGAAGCCCGATCGGTAGACGAGCCCGTCGAAGGTGGCGATCCAGGTCAGCGCCAGCAGGCCGGGATCGAGCTCGCGGCGGAAGGTTCCATCCTTCATCCCCGCCTCGAAGGTCCCGACCAGGAGCTCCGTATAGCCCCGGTACACGGCATCGAGGCGGGTGAAGAGCGTGCGCTTCGCCTCGGGCGAGCGGAGCACCACGCTCCAGGCGTGGTGCGCGAGCAGGGTCTGCTCGGAGACGCGTCCGTAGATCGTGGCGAGATACTCGATCAGCGACTCGAGGATCTCCAGCGGCGAGCCCTCCGATTCGATGATCGAGCCCGCGAGGTCCTGGTCCTCTTCGTAGGACAGCAGGACCGCCTCCACGAGCAGCTCCTCCTTGCTCTCGAAGAAGTTGTAGAGGGTGCCCTTCGAGACGCCGGCCTCCTTGGCGATCTCCTCCATCCGCGTGGCCTCGAAGCCGCGTGCGGCCAGTGCGCTCCTCGCGGTCTGGAGGATGCGCGTGCGCTTGCGCATGCGGACGTCGTCAGGCGCGAGCAGCGACTCGGGGTCGATGGGGGCCATGGGGGGACCTGCTCGGGGGCACGTACGAGCGGAGTGGCTCCGCGAAGGGAGAACTGACCGGTCAGTACGGTATCCGGAGCTGGCGTATCGTCAAGCCGAGCAAGCGGAATCCGGCACCTCAGCAGGCGGGAGCAGGTGAGCATGAGTTCTTCCAGTTCGAATCGGCCCGAGCATCTGCGGGATCTGCCCGCTGGGCGTGGCGAGGGCGAGGTGGTGGTCTTCGGCCGTCGGGCGGTCCTCGAGGCGATCGGCGCGCCCGGCGCCCGGGTGCACGCCGTCCTGGTGGATGGCGGGTTGCACGCCGACTTCCGAAAGACGCTCTCGCGGCGCTGCCGGGAGGCGGGCGTCGCGCTGGAGGTCTCGAGCCGAGCCGCGGTCTCCGCCCTCTCGCGGGCGCCGCGGCACGATCAGGGGGTCGCGGCCCGCGTGGTCCTCGAGCGCCTGATGGAGATGGAGGGCTTCCTCGCCCAACGCACGGGGCGCGCCGCGCGCGCCCCGATCCGGCTGCTCGCCTTCGACGCGATCACCAACGCCCAGAACATCGGGATGATCGTGCGATCGGCCGTTGCGGCGGGGATCGACGCGGTGCTCTGGCCGCTCAGGGGCTGCCCCTGGGTGAACGGACTGGTCATCAAGTCCTCGGCGGCGACGCTCTATTCCTGCCCGATCATCCGCTCTCCCAGCCTGATTCAAGGCCTGGGCGAGCTGCGCGCGGCGGGCTTCTCGTGCGTGGGCCTCAGCGCGTCCGCCGAGCACGACCTCTTCGAGTGGCGCCCGGCTCATCGCACGGTGCTCGTCGTCGGCGGGGAGACGGAAGGGATCTGCGACGAAGCCGCGGCCCTGCTCGACGATCGCCTGGCGATCCCGATGGCGCGTGGCGTCGAATCGCTCAACGTCGCCGTCGCCGCATCGATCGCTTGTTTCCGGCTCGCCCAGGGCGGCTAGGATGGATCGCCTGCGGATCAGGGATCGACGAGCGTGCCGCAGAGCTCGCCGTCGGGCTCGTTGACCAGATAGAAGACGTCGGAGCCGTCGAAGTCCACGCCCGGCCGCCCGGGGCGGACCCTGACCTGACTGGGGGACGAGCCGTCTCCCAGCGAGGATGCGCTCTTCGGCGCGGTGACGTAGAGGCTGTCCCGGGTGAAGAAATGCGCCCGGGAGAGGGGGACGGGTCCGGCTCCGTCGAGGTCGATCTCGACGAGCGTCAGCGTGCCGTGGCTCCAATCCGTCGCATACGCCCAGCGCCCGGACTCGTCCAGGTCGACATAGGTCAGTGTCGGGACGTCGTCGATGGGCGGGCCGTCCGGGCGTTCGGGCAGGCGCAGCGGCTGTCCTGCGTGGAAGATGCGCGCATCCGGAAAGCCCGCGGAGCTGCCGTCGAGCCGGATCGGCGGACCGTCCGGCATCGCGTAGAGGGCCGCGTCGTCGAGCGCAGCCAGATCGACCGCGTAGAGGTTGCGCTGCGTCGCCGAGCCGACCAGGCCCACCCGGCCCGTCACGTCGATGGCCAGGGGCCCGAAGCCCGGCGCGCCGGCGCCGAGCGGGATCGTCGCCACGACGCGCAGGGTGTCGAGATCGATCACGTCGACGCCGCCCTCGCCGAGGGTGCGACCTGCGCTGTCGATGGGACCGGTCATGGTGACGAGGGCGAGCGGGCGGCCGAGGGCGTTGCGATGGAAGGTGAGTCCGGTGGGGTTGAAGTGGCTCGTGAAGAGCACGGAGCGCTCGGCGTGGGGGGAGAGGGTGATGGGTGAAGCGGAATCATCCCAGTCGTAGACCAGCACCGTGCCCGGAAAGAAGCGCCCCGCGCTCAGGAGATTGGCGGTGGTGACGAGCAATCGGTCACCGGCCACCAGCATGTGATTCGTGAAGCGGCTCAGGTAGCTCGGGCGGCCTGGCGCACAGAGCCGATGGCTTCCGATGGCGCCGCCGTCCGAGCGCGTCGCGCCCGGGGCGTAGACGCACGCGCGCGTCGAGAGCGCCGTGCGCAGGGCCGTCGTGCCGCCCGGCGGAAGCAGCAGATGATCCGCCGGATCGAAGTCGCCCGTCGCCACCGGGTTCGCGACCAGAAGCGCTCGGAGTGTCGAGCTGGCAGGATCGTAGAAGAGCAGCGACTCGTAGGTGCTCGACGAGACCAGCGCCAGCGCCTTTGTGATGTTCACGACGGCCCCCACGTTGGGAACGCAGCCCGCGGTGAAGCAGATGCCGGCCTCCAACGAGCGGCAGCCGTCCGCGACGCCGTCCCCATCGCTGTCGATGCCCATCGCGGGCGGGTCGCCGGGCGCGGTCGCGATGCAGTCTGCCGCAACCGTCGGCAGCTGGGGGGCCGGATCCGGCGTCCGCTCGATGGGCGCTTCCCCGTCGATGGAGAAGCGCCGCAACGTCGGCGGCTGGTGCTGCATGACCAGCAGGTGCCCCGACCCATCCAGCGTGAAGTCGAGGCCCGAAGGGAATTCGCCGCCGACGGACGCGCAGCCGGCCGCGCTGGCCAGCTGCACCACGGCCGCGTCCCCACCGCTTCCCTGGCCCTCACACGCGAGGGCGCCCAGGAGGAGCGTCGTGAAGAGCAGGAGGGACCTGGCCGACTCCGTCATCGCATTCCTCACCACGTCCACTCCACGCCGGCCTGGAGGCTGCGTCCGGGCTGCGGGAAGAAGAGCGCATCGCGCACCGCAACGTCGCCGACGTTGTCCACGGCGACGAACGTCCACAGGCTGCTCCCGAACGCACGGCCTGCGAGCGGCGGCAGTGCGTAGAGGTCGAGCGCGGCCCGCAGGGACCAGACGCTGCGCGCCGCGATCACGCGATTGCCCGAGGTCGAGACGGGGATGGATCCCGTCCGCTGCAGCTCGCCTACCAGCTTCCAACCCTGCCGATCCGCGATCTCGATGCGAAGATGGCTCTCGCTCTCGGCACGCCCCACCAGCCGTCGACCGGTCTCGACGCTGCGCGCATTGATCTCGGTGTGCGAGCCGGAGACGTAGAGGAAGCGCCCGACGCGAAGGGCGGCACTCAGCTCCAGCCCGCGGACCCGAGCGGGGCCGGTGTTGATCGGCGCGATGGTATAGGGGCTGATCGTCACCCATACGATCGAGTCGTCGATGGACTGCTGAAAGAGCCCGAAACCGAGCTCGAAGTCGCGCAGGGGGCCCAGCTGGTCGAGGGCGAGGCGAAGGCCGACGTCACTGCTGGTCGCCCGCTCGGGCTCGAGCAGGGGATTGCCGCGGATGAAGCCCTTGTCCGGGTGATAGAGCTCTTCGAAGCTCGGCACGCGCTGCGATCGCTCGACGCCGCCGCTGATGCGCAGCCAGGCCCAGGGCTCCAGCACGGCGCCGAAGCGGGGCAGCCAGATCTCGTCCGTCCCCTCGGTCCAGTCCAGGCGGATGGCGGGGACCAGCCGCAGGCGTTCGCCCCAGAGCCCGACCTCCTCCCGGACGCGAAGGCCGGCACGGCCTCGCCTCCGCTCGGGCGCGTCCGACTGCTCGAGCGTCTGGTAGCCGCCGTCGGCACGGATCTCGAGCCGGTGGCTCAGACCGAAGACCTCGCCGGCCCACTCGTTCTCGAGCCGGGCGCCGATGTCGTTCACGGTGGTCAGCAGATCGGTCGGGATCGGCGTCTCGCCGCTGCCCGCATCCTCGTAGCGGTCGCGCTCGTAGCGATGGTAGAGCAGCGCCTCCAGGCGATCCCCGAAGACGCCGGCGTCGTCGATGTCGAGGCGCGCCGAGGCCACGTTGTGGATGGCCCTGCCGCGCGCGACCTCGTTCTGCCCGCCGAGTGCGCCGATGCCGGAGTCGAGCCCCGGCTCGCCGTGCGAGGAGTGCGTGAAGAAGTCGCGCAGCTCGAAATGAACGCCTCGGGCCAGCGAGGCGCCCAGCCCGAGGCTCCCCGAGTGGCGCTCGCGATCGTTGTTGATGCGCGTAATGGTGGCCGGGTCGTTGCGGGTGACGCCGCCGCTCTCGGAGACGATGACCGGGCGCGCGAAGCGGTAGTCGCCATCGGTGGTGAAGCCGCAGTAGCCCGCGTCGAGCTCCAGCGCGCCGGCCATGCCCGAGGCGAAGAGATCGCCCTGCCAGGTGTCGAAGGCACCGCCGCTCACCCGAGCACGGACCGTCGGCTCCGTGCCGGGTCTTCGGGAGTGGAAGCGCACCACCCCGCCGATGGCGCCGCTTCCCTCCTCCACGCTGCCGCCGCCGCGCTCGAGCTCGGCGGACTCGAGGAAGCCCGTGCAGAGCAGCGAGAGGTTGGCTGTGCCGCGCAGACCGCTGTTCAGCGGCACGCCGTCGAGCTGCACCGCGACCTGTTCGGCTGTGCTTCCCCGAATCGAGATCTCCGTGGGATCACCGGGCCCGCCGAAGCGTCGGATCTGCACGCCGGCCTCGCGCGAGAGCAGCGCGCCGACGTCGATCGGCTCACCGCGGTAGTCGTCGAGACCGAGGCTCGAGCTGAATGTGGAGGGATCGGGGCGCAGGCGGCCGCCCCGCACGCCGAAGACGCGGATCTCCTCCACGCCCTCCTCGACGGGCGCGTACTCCTCGCCCATGAGCGGCTCGGCCGCGCCCGCCGAGGGCGCGACCGAGCCGAGGGTGAAGGCGATCGCCAGCACCGCTTGCGGAGTGCGGCTCAGCGGCCCGGACTCTGGCGCCTGGCGGCGCCGAGGCCCACGAGACCGACCGCGAGGAGCAGCGCCGTGCCGGGCTCTGGCACCAGGATGTCATCGATGGCGAGGTAGGCGGGCGTGTTCATGCCGAAGTCGCCCACGTCGCTCGATGTGAGCCCGAATCCCAGGGACTTCACGGCGCCGAGCACGGAGAGATCCAGCTCTGTCCACTCGGAGAGGATGTAGTCGTCGATCGGATCGCTGGAGCGGTAGTCGGCCAGGTAGAGCTCGGTCGTCCCGGTGACCTGGTCGGACTCGTCGTAGCCGGTGACGGTGAGCAGGAACCAGTCCTCATCGGTCCCGTCATCCCCCCCGAACTTCTTGCCGATGTCGTCACCATCTCGCATCGACAGGTAGGCGTAGGTGGTGTTTGCGATCATGGCGCTCTGCAGGACCGCGATGTCGTCGAGGACCATGCGCTTCTCGTCCTGGAAGCTGTCCTGATAGAAGACCCCGTAGGTGCTGCTGCCGCCGGCGCCGTTGCCGGTGATGCCGTCGGGATACGCGGAGTACTGATTCGTGAAGCCGGGCGTCTCCGAATCCGTGGTCGTCGAGGCGTAGAAGCCCCAGGCGTAGTCCCAATCGGCTCGATAGCCGGCGCCGAAGGTGAAGCCTCCGCTGGTGAAGTCGCCCCCGTCCTCGCCGGTGATGAAGCTCTCGGGCGCGAGGCCGAGATCTTCGAAGTCGACCAGGGGGCCGGCCTGGACGCCGCTCGAGAGGCTCAACGAGACGCCTGCCGCGAGGGCGAGCAGGGTGGGACGGTGGGCGCGCCTGCGCGCCCGGCCCACGCCGAGGAGCGCGAGCAGGCCCGAGAGGAGGCCGCCGAGCAGTCCCGGCTCGGGGACGTGGATGACGCCGACCGCGTTCAGGTCGAAGCCGCTGGTCAAGGAGTCGGTGGGGTAGGGGTCGTAGACGGGGTTCATGTATGCATCCTCTTTGCTGCCGTCGCCGATCACGTCCACGACGCGGACGTGCGTCACGTGATCGAGATCCAGCAGCCCGCTCTGGACCAGCTTGTGGTCGCTCAGCTCTGATAGATCGAAGCCGGTTCCGAGCCCGATGGGCTGATCGCCGGCCAGGTTGTAGTAGTCGGTGGGGTCCACTTCGGCGCCGCCGGGCACGAGATGGGTGGGCAGGCTGATGGCATCGAAGCGCGCGAAGTCCATGCCGTTGCTGCTGACCTCGACGAACGCGAACTCTGCGAACAGACCCAGCTCGGTGTAGAAGCCGTTCTCGAAGACCGCGAAGTCGTTGCCCGGTCCATCGCCGATCCCGCTGGCGAGGCCCAGCTCGATCTCACCGCCGTCCCCCAGGCTCAGCACGTCCAGGGTGTCGGTCGAGGCCGGCCCGAGCACGTCGCTCTCGGCACCGTAGCTGGCGTCGCCATCGTCGGGCTTGGCGATGTCCATGGGGCCGCGATCCAGCGACTCCACGCTCGTGGCCCAAGCCACCATCTCCGAGATGGTATGACCGGGCTGGGTGTAGGGCCCGGCCAGAGCCCCACCGTTCGTGATCGTTCCGGCCAGCGCCAGGGCCCATGGGAGGATGGATCGTATGGAGCCGGCCCGGCGAGGGTGATCGGGGCACACCTCGCCCTGGCGAGCGGGGGTGCGAGGCACCTTCCACTTCTGCATCTGCTCTTCCTTATCGCGCCGCGACCGGGCGCTCTCGGGTGGCGAAGGCCCGTGCTCGGGCCTCCGGACCGCGAGCGGGCCATGGACCCGGCCGGCGCAGGAAGAGGGGAGGGGCGAGGGGATGGTGGCGGGATGGTTGATCGCGCGCGCTCGATGGAATCGCACCGAGCGCTCGCTCGGCGCGCGTTCGAAGCCCGCGGACCGGTCCCCACCTGCATCGCTCGCTCTACCCTCTCTGCCCCGGAGAGTCGTAAAGCCGTTCGAGGGCCGGTCTTCTGGCTTCCGGATCAACCGATGTTGCGGGCCTTCCCAGCGGCTTCGTTCAGCCGGCCAGTGGCAGGGGTCCGCTCATCGGCCCCGGTTACAGCGACGGGCTCGCGCCGGATTCGCACCGGCTTCCCGTAATGCCGGAATCCTCATACGTGGATTCCCGACATCACCCCCTCGTCCCAGGCTTGTCTCGGCCATCGGATTCGGGGGACACCCTCGATCTCGAAGTCGAGGTCTAAGTAGCGAAGGCTTCGCAGGCACGCAATCACCGGGCCGTATCGAAGTCGTGGGGCCGATCTGGGTGGCGTACGGCTCGGGGCTTCTCGCACTGCCGGTGTCTTCAGCCGTACCGACGGACGATGGCTTCATAGGAAGCCACGTAGCCGCCGCCGAAGAGATTGACGTGCACGAGCGTCGGATAGAGCTGGCAGAGGGCGATCCGATCGGCCGAGCCCGGCGCCAGGGGGAAGGCCTCGTCGTAGGCCTCGAAGGTGCGGCGCGAGAAGCCGCCGAAGAGCCGCATCATGGCGAGATCCATCTCCCGGTGGCCGCCGTAGGCCGCTGGATCGATCAGGCAGGGGGCACCGGCCTCATCGGTCATGGCGTTGCCGCTCCACAGATCGCCGTGCAGCCTCGCGGGTGGCTCGTCCGTGCCGAAGAGCTCTTCGAGGCGCATCAGGAGGCCCTCCGCACGGCGCATGGAGGAGGCGTCGATCAGGCCCGCATCCCGAGCCATTCGAAGCTGGGGGCGCAGTCGCCGCTCGCGGTAGAAATCGCACCAGCTCGGCTCGCTCGTGTTGTCCTGCGGCAGCGATCCGATACAACCGCGCTCGGCGAGGCCGAACGCCGGCGCGCCCGCGGCGTGCAGTGCGGCGAGGCCGAGCCCGAGGCGCTCGTCGTGATCCGCGGCGCAGGGTGCGGAATCGACCCATTCGAGCACGAGCGTGCGTCCGTCGGCAGATGCGCCGAGGGGGCGAGCCACCGCGATGCAGCCGGGCTCGCCGAGCCATGCGAGGCCCCGGGCCTCGCACCCGGCCATGTCGACGCCTTCCGGCCCACGCGGGTAGTGCTTGACGAAGCAGCGCTGCCCATCGCTCAGCAGGACCTCGAAGCTCTGCCCGACATCGCCGCCCCCGATCGCCCGGCGGTGCTGCACGGGGCGACCGGTGCACGCTTCGATGGCGCTCTCGAGGGTGGCCATCAACGAGACCGAGGCAGGGCGCCGCCGGCCTCGAGGCGCTCGCGGAGATGCTCGATCAGGCCCCGGCAGCTGGCGTCGCAGATGTCGAAGACGCGCTCGAAGCCGCCCGCGCCGCCGTAGTAGGGATCGGGCACCTCGAGATCGGCGCCGCCCTCGGGGTCGAAGGCGCGCAGGAGATGGATTCGGCGTCGCGCCTCGACGTGGGGCGCGAGCTCGGTGAGCGCCGAGTGATTCTCCGCGTCCATCGCGATCACGTAGTCGAAGCGCTCGAAGTCGCTTGCTTCGAACCGCCGCGCCCGACTCGGCAGGTCGACGCCGCGCGCACGGGCGCAAGCGCGGCTGCGCTCGTCGGCGCGCTCGCCCACGTGGTAGGCACTGGTGCCGGCGCTGTCCACGGACACGTGCGACCGCAGCCCGGCCTCTTCGACCAGGGCGAGCATGATCCCCTCGGCGGTGGGCGAGCGGCAGATGTTTCCGAGGCAGACGAAGCAGAGCCTGAGATGCACGTGGTCCTCGAGGGCGGCGGAGCGGTCGTCGAAGGGGCCCGACGAGTCTGCCGGGACCTCGGGCACCCGGCAACTCGTCGGCAGTACGCGTCGCAGCCGCGCTCCGCCTGCTCTCCGTGCTCGCCCGGCCCGCTCGGTGATTCGAGAAGGCGTGCGGGAAGATCCCTAAAGCACACCGGGGGATTCGCCGATGAGCCCTCTCAGGCAAAGCCAGGCAAAGCGCAAGGCAGAGCCAGGCAAGGCGCAAGGCAGAGCGCCAGACGAAGCGCTTCCCCAGGAATCCGCTCCGGCCCACCGCCGGAGTTCCGGTGCAACGGTCCATGGCAGACGCGGCAGCATTCGAGTGGCTGTGCAACGAGCTCGAACGGGCATCGAGCCTCGATCGCCTGGAGACGCGTGGCACGGTGCGCCTGGCGCTCAAGCAGGCGGGGCTCGAGGCGCGCAGCGTCACGCCGGATCAGATGAAGGTGGTGCTCGAGAAGGTGCTGCCGATCGAGCTCGAGGCCAGGGGGATCGGCGATGCCGCCGGCATCTGCGGCGGGCTCCTCCCAGGTCTCGCGAATGTGCAGGACGCCGGGGCCACGGAGTCGCCCGACGAGGTCTTCCGCCGACTCGGTGGCTGATCGGACACCACCAGCTTCCGGCCCTCGCGCCGGTCGAGGGTTCGCGGTCCGCTGCCGGCTTTGCGATGCTCGTCCACCATGGCCCGACGCATGCGTGTGGTGCGTGCCCACTTCGCCGGACGCATCGATCCGTTCACCAGCGCGATCCTGGTCTTCCCGCTCTTCCTCTTCTATCAGCTCGGCATCCTCTTCGGTGCCCGCGGCCGCAACGGGGTGGACTACGTCACGGATCTGCTGATTCGTCTCTGCGATCGGGATCTCGCCCTCTTCGTCCAGCTGCTGATCGCGATGACCGGGATCTATGGGGCAGTCCTCTGGTGGCTGCGCCGTCGCGGACGCTTCGATCCGCGCGCCTTCCTGCCGGTGATCCTCGAGTCGGCCGTCTATGCGCTCTTCATGGGGGCGCTGATCGCCGCGGTGATGGTGCGTTTCTTCGAGTTCGTCCCGCAGCTCGCGGTGGCCCGCGGCGGCCTCACGGACATCCTCGTCATCTCCGCCGGCGCCGGCTTCCACGAAGAGCTGATCTTTCGCGCGGGCCTCTTCCAGGGGCTTCGCCAGCTCCTCGACGCGCCCTTGCCTGGCTGGATCGCGACGCCATCGGCGCTGGCGGCCTCGTCCATCATGTTCTCGCTGGCGCATCATCTCGGTGTCGCGGCCGAGCCCTTCACCTCCGTGGCCTTCGTCTATCGCACGCTGGCCGGCGTGATCTTCGGGCTGCTCTATCTCTTCCGGGGCTTCGCGGTCGCCGTCTGGACCCACGGGCTCTACGACGTCTTCGTGCTCAGCAGCGTCGAATGAGGCGGCTCAGCCGTGGGCGATGGGCGCCTTCATCGCGACAGCCGCCTCGATGGCCTCGCGCAGCTCCTCGAGGCCGAAGGGCTTCTCGAGGAAGCGGAAGACGTTCGCCTGCTCTGCCTCGAGGCGGATCTCCGAAGAGGGGAAGCCCGTCATCATCAGGATCTGCAGCGCCGGGTGGTCCTCGCGGAGCGTCATGCTGGCGTGGAGGCCGTGCATCTGCTCCTTGAGCATCCAATCTGCGAGAATGATGTCGGGGACGAACTCGTGGCCGATGTCGAGCGCCTGCTCTCCAGTCGACGCCGCGCGGACCGAGTATCCCTCTCTCGTCAGGAAGCGTTGGAGGTACTCCCGGTACGAGGGCTCGTCGTCGAGGATCAGCACGCGAATCATGGGTGGGCCTTCGCTCATGCGACCAATGCGCTCGCCCGCTCTCCGCCTTGAATCGATGAGGAATGCTCGCGTCGCGAGCGACGGGCGCGCCCGATACTAACCCCGATTCGGAGTGACTGCAGTATGGCGTGCTTCACCCTTCGAGCGAGGGCCTGGCCATGTCCACCGTGCGCTCGATCACACTCCTGAGCACGAGCGGCCACGCGATGGTGGCGTCGGCGAAGACCTCCGCGAAGCGCCCGCCTTCGGCTTCGGGGACGAACTTACCCCACGAAACGCCCTCCGAATAGGTGCATCCGGACAGTCCGCCCCAATGCACGGGCTCGGGGCAGATGCGTACAGCGTATTTGTAGCGCCGGACCTCGACCTTCTCGTCCAGTCGTGATGCCGAGATATCCAGGTATGGTCCGACCTGTTGCGCCCAATTCCTCGGCACGCCGCCACCGATGGTAAAGATTCCCATCGTCTCCCTCGGCGCCACCCGGCCGGCGAAGTCGTCGAGGTCCAGGAAGGGGTCGAAGGAGAAGGGCTGCTCTCCGTCCCTCTTGCGCCTGCGGTTGAGTACGGCCAGATCGAGTCCGAGCTCGGAGTCGGTGAACGCCGGGACGTAGATCGGCACGTCTCGCATCACGGCGCTCTTCAGGATCGCCCGACCCTGTACGTGATTCCGGAGGTACTCGCCCAGATATCGGAGCACGGTGCGACTGCAGAGGGTCTCGTCGCCGGGCACACGGGCGAGCGCGAGGCCTAGAATGCGGTGCGTGTCGTCCAGGTTCTTCTCGAGCTCGATGGTGTCGTAGACCCGGTTGTAGCCCTTCGGATAGAGCACAGTGTCGTCCATGCTCGGCCGGTGCTTGAAATGCAGCATGCCTGCACCCTCGACGAAGCCATGCGTCATGAGCGCTCCAGTGGTCACGATGGCGTCCACCCAGCCGCGCTCGATCATCTCGCAGACGAGGAGTCCCTGCTTGGCGATGGTCATGGCGCCGGAGATCGTGAGGACGCGATAGCAGTCCCGGTCGCGCACCATGGCTTCGAGGACGTCGGCGGCCTCGCCGAGGCGACGCCCGCCGAAGGCGGTATCCGCCATCGCCCGGACCAGGTCGTCGACGCCGCTGGCATTCGCGATATCGAGGGGGCGGAGGGGCTCGAGTCCGTCGTCGTGACCGGAGCCGAAATCGCTCTCAGTGCGCTTGTTGGGCATCGTCGATCTCCATTCCTTCGAGGGGGGCGATCTCGGCGGGGTCCGTGACGGGCAGCGAGCAGCTCATCCCCCGGCAGACGTAGGCGGCGGGCCGTCCTTCGTGCAGCGTCCGCCCCCTCAGCCAGCTCGCCGCCACGCCCGGGATGGATTCACGACCGGGCGGCAGGATGATCACGGCATCGTCGGGCAGCAGGATCCTGCGCGCCTGAACGGCGAGCGCCCGCGTGCGCGAGTCGTCGTCGGGGCCGACGATCACCGCAGCGGACATGCGCCGGAAGCGGAGCGCCAGCGCACGCAGCAGGGTGGGGTGGGCGTGCGGCGCCTCCTCGAGCTCGGCCGCGTGGGCGGCGATGACGCGGTCGACGACCTCTCCCGCTTCGCGCCAGTCGGCGAGCTCCCAGAGCCGCAAGAGCTGCAGCGTCGCGAGGCCCGAGGCAGAGGGCGTGGCGCCGTCGTGGTCGCTGCGCGGCCGGTGGGGGAGGGCAGGGGCGTCGTTCGCGGTGAAGAAGAGGTCGCCGCGCCGAGCGTCGTAGAAGCGGTCCATGATCTGCTCGGCCAGGTGGATGGCGATGGGCAGGAAGCGCTGACCGGCGCCGTGCTTGTAGAGGTCCAGACAGGCGCCGAGCAGCGCGGCGTGGTCGTCGAGGAAGGCCGGCACTGCGCGGCGATCGCGATCGAAGACGCGGTACAGCCGGCCCTGGTCGTCGATCATCCGGTTCGCCACGAAGTCCATGCCCGCGGCCGCGTCGGCGAGGATGTCCGCATCGTCGAGCAGGCCGCCGGCCCGGGCCATCCCGCTGATCACGTACCCCTGCCAGGCCGCCACGCGCTTCCGATCCGTCTCGGGGGCCGGTCGGCGGCTGCGGACGTCTCGCAGCAGCGCGCGTTCTTCGGCGTAGAGCTTGCGTTCGCCGCGATGCACGTCCACGAGATGCGTACGCCCGCCCTCGAAGTTGCCCGCCGGCGTCACGCCATAGGCCTGGGCGCACGCCGCAGCGCGCTCGCCGAGGGCGTCGTCGCTCTCCGCGCGCGTCCAGACGTGGCAGCGGCCCTCCTCCC
>CAZQMY010000019.1:0-30384 GCA_964594405.1 uncultured Spirochaetaceae bacterium
AGGAGCCGACCAACGGTCCGCACGGACAGCGGATCCGCGAGCTCTCGACGAAGGGCGCGCAAGTCTCGCCCGAGGACGAGCTCGGCTACTTCATCGAGGATCGCAAGGAGCACCTGCGCGAGGTGATCGAGCCGGCCCTGCGCGAGGGCAAGGTGGTGATCACCGACCGCTACTACTTCTCCAACGTCGCGTACCAGGGCGCGCGCGGCATGGCGTACCAGGACATTCTCGCGCACAACGAGGCCTTCTTCCCGCCGCCCGATGCCGTCTTCCTCATCGAGGTGAGCCCAGCCGTGGGCCTTGGTCGCGTGCGCGCGCGCGGCGGCGAGCTGAACCAGAGCTACGAGCGCGAGGACTTCCTCGACGAGGCGGTGGCCATCTTCGCGAAGATCGACCGCCCCTACGTGCATCGCATCGACGGCGCGCAGTCGCCCGAGGCCGTTCAGGCACAGATCGCCGCACACCTGGACGCGCTCGAGCAGAGTGCAGCGGAAAAGGCGGGGGATGGGACGGCGGAGAAAGAAGGCGGATGAGGATGGTAGAGAGTGCGGCGGTTCGAGGAGGTGATTCCTACCGCGCGATCGCCTTCCCCCTGCTGACGCACTCGAGCGGCTAGACGCGGATCGGGACCCTCGCGTAGCCGCGGACGGTGCTGGTATGCACCATCTCGAGCCCGTCGGGATCCACCTCCCAGGTGGGGAAACGCTTGAGGGTCTCCTCGATGGAGACGCGCGTCTCGAGCCGGGCGAGCGAGGCGCCCAGGCAGAAGTGGATGCCGAAGCCGAGCCCCACGTGGCGATCGATCTTGCGCTCCACGTCGAAGCGATCGGCGTCTGGGAACTCACGCTCGTCGCGGTTCGCGGAGGCGGTGAGGAGCCCCACCTTCGAGTCCTTGGGGATCACGGAGCCGTGCGCCTCCCAGTCGCGCGTGCACCAACGGCCCTGGATGGGTGAGGGCGACTCGTAGCGGAGGATCTCCTCCACGGCGTTCGCGGCGAGGCCGGGGCGTTCGACGAGCTTACGGCGCTCGGCGGGGTGGCTGCCCAGCAAGGTCGCGGTCCAGCCCAGGAAGCGCGCCACGGTCTCGTTGCCCGCGGACGAGATCAGCAGATAGAAGGCGTAGAGCTCGTCGTCGGTGAGGGGCCGGGTGCCGCCGCCGGGCTCTTCGAGCTCGGCGCGCACCAGGTCGCTCATCACGTCGTCGCCTGGATCCTTGCGCCGCGCCTTGATGTGCGCGTGCCAGTAGGTCTGCATGTCGCTGGTGGCCGCCAGCGCCTTCTTGCTCGGACCGGTCTCGCCGGGCTCGCGATGCAGCGTGAGATCCGACCACTCGCGCAGCTGGTCGTGATCCTCCTCGGGCGCGCCGAGCAGGGTGCTGATCACCATCACGGGCAGCCGCGCGCCGAAGTCCTGCACGTAGTCGAAGCCGCCGCTCCCCACGAAGGGATCGAGGTAGTCAGCGACGAGCTGGCGGATCCGCGGCTCGAGCCTGCCTACCTGGCGCAGGGTGAAGGTGCGGCGGACGAGCTTGCGAAAGGCCGTGTGCCGGGGCGGGTCCATGAAGATCATCGGCGGATTCTCCATGGGGCTGTCCATCATCTCGATCACCGTGCCGCGATTCGACACGAAGGTCTCGTGGTCGAGGCTGGCGGCGAGCACGTCATCGAATCGCGAGAGCGCGTAGAAGTCGTACTGCGGGTTGTAGTAGACGGGCGCCTCGTCGCGCAGGCGTTTCCAGATGGGATGGGGGTCGGCGTCGATGGCGTAGTCGTAGGGGTCGTAGACGATCTCGTCAGCGCTCATGGGCCCATCCTCGAGCTCGGGGCTCTTCTCGCAAGGGACGATGGGAAGACGATACCACCGCGCCTACGGGCTCACGATCCCGAAGGTCGGGCCCGCCTTCCCGCGGAAGCCAACACCCGTTTGCGGCCGGGCCCACCGCCTCGCGGCTCCGAGAAGGATCGAGGCCGCGTCGCTGGAATGCCCTGGCGCGCTTCGTGAAATCGCCCGAAGGGCCGCGACGCTCGTTTCGATAGTATCGTGCGCGCGCGGCGCCCCCCAGCACGCCTCGATGCATGGCCCGCCGGTCCACGCCCGATCGAGAAGGGGAGGAGCTCCATGCGCTTGCACTACGCGCTACCCGAGACGCCCGAGACCATCGGGACCACACGGTTCTGGCCCACGCATCTCATCCTCGAGAGCACGCGCGCGTGCAATCTGCGCTGCTTCATGTGCAACGTGCACTCGCCCAACACGCCCCGGCGACCGACGACGACCCTGCGTCGCGATCACTTCCTTCAGCTCGAGCCCATCTTCGAAGGCCTCGAGCACGTCAGCTACGGGGGCAACGGCGAGCCCTTCCTCGCCGCCGATCTGGGCTGGCAGATCGATGTGATGCGCGCGGCCCGGCCCGACGTCTGGGTGCAGTCCTACAGCAACGGGACGCTCTTCGGGGACGACCCCATCGCCGACCTCGCGCTGGACTCCGTCGACGAGCTGATCCTCAGCATCGATGCCGCGAGTCCCGACCTCTACGCGGAGATCCGCATCGGCGGCGACTTCGATGCGCTGCGCCGCGCACTCGAGAACCTGATGAGCCGGCGCAGCGAAGCCAGCCGCGCCCAGATCTCGATCACGATGCTGCTGATGCGGCGCAGCTTCCGCGACGTGCTCCCGATGGTGCGCCTTGCCGCGGACCTCGGCATTCCGAAGGTCTACTTCCACGGCGCCATCTGGAGCTTCGATGCGCCGACCGAGCGCGAGCAGATCAGCGATCAAGCGACCTACGACAGGCTCTGGGACGAGCTCTTCGCCGCCGAGGTGCTGGGCCGGGAGCTCGGGGTGCGGGTGAGCGCGGATCATCCACCGCTGGAGGGGCTCGTCCAGCCTCGGCGGCCCGAGTCGATCTCCACCCGTCTTCGCGAGCGCCCGGCGCCCGGATGGCGGCCCGCACCGGTGACCCCGCACAGCGCCGAGGTGCCCTGCGATCTGGTCTGGCGCTCGGTGCAGCTGATGAGCGACGGCACGGTGCAGCTCTGCTGCCACCAGGCGACCCCCATCGGCAACCTCTACGACGCGGACTTCGAGACCATCTGGTTCGGCGACGAGGCCCGGCGCTACCGCGCCGGCATGCTGCAGGGGCGTGCGCACGGCGGGTGCTCGCACTGCTTCAAGATGGACTCGAGCGCGCGCGCGAACTATGTGAGGCCGTAGGCGGCCTCGGCGCGCGCTCGAGCGGGCCTCTGCGGCGGCGCCGCGAGCAGCGAAATCGCCTCGTCGGCGACCCGCAGCGGGTCGACCTGCAGATCCTCGAAGGGCACGCGGGGCGTTGCGCGCGGCGGCTCCTCGAGGCAGCGGAAGCGCGCCCGATCGAGCAGGCGCAGGAAGGGCGGCGCCTCGCCTGCAGGCGGCGCGGCGATCCACTCGTAGATGATGATGTTGCTGCGGTCGCCATGCGGATGGAGGGTGAGGGCCGAGACGTCCAGCAGCCCCGCCCACCAGAAGCCCGAGCCGATCGGGCCGACACAGAGATCGGAATCGCCGACGGTCGCGAGCAGCGTCTCGATGGACGGATCGAGGAGCAGCGCCATGTCGCTCCGAGATTCGCAGAGACTCCTCACCGCATGCGCGTCCGCGCTCTCCGCTCCCCCTTCGGCGTGGACGACGAGCTGCACCCTCCCCATCCGCTCTGCGAGTCGATCGCGGAAGGCCGCGATGCTCTCGCCCACCGGCGCCCAGCGCCGCGAGCCGAAGCGGGCGTGGAGCACGATGCGCGCCTCGGCGCCGTCCGCGGCGTGCCGGCCGTTGCAGGTGCCGAGCTCGAAGGCCGAGGTCCCCCGCGCGGCCAGGACCGCGCAGGCGTGCACGATTCGATCGGTTTCGGCACTGTGGGATCGGCTTGCGGGCCAGGACTCTTCGATCACATCGTTCTCGACGTACTGCCCCTCGCGGGCCAGCGAGGAGCTCATGCGATCGAAGCTCGCGCGAAAGCGCAGGATCTCCGCCCGCCGGCCACCGACCACCTCTTCGAGCAGCGGCATGTACCACTGGCCCTCGTAGGGGACGTAGATGCGCAGCGGGGCCGCGTCGGCCGGGTGCCCATCGAGCCGGCGGACGATCAGCGCGAGATCCTGGAAGAGCACATGGCCGGGATTCGCGTCCCCGCGGCCGAGCACGAGGCTGGCGGGATGAGGACCGGTCGGCGCCCGATCCGACGCCCCGGAGCCCGCCGCCTCCATCGCCACCTCGACCGCACGCTCCTTGAAGCAGAGCAGCGCCTCCACGAAGAGCGTATCGGCGCCCGTCTCCAGCAGGATCCGCCCCGGTCGCAGATGGAGGCGGGCCCGCTCGGGCTCGATCACCGCGAGGCAATAGTCGCCGCGCCGTCGGAAGCACGAGATCAGGTAGAAGGCGCGATCGCAGCAGCGGAATGCGCGGTACTCGAAGCGATTCGAGACGAAGCCCGACGCGCTCCCCCGCACCGCCCGATCGCAGGCGGGGCACACGCCGCGAAGGCCGGTCGCCTCACGGCTCGCGGACTCGAGCCATGCGCGAAACGCCGAGGGCAGTGGACTGCCTTCGTCGACTCGCACCACTTCGTAGCGCGCCTCGCCGCGCTGCTGGTCGAACCGCGATCGCGCGTGCTCCTCCCAGCTCGCGAGCGGGCGGCCGTCCTCGAACATCGCGCGCCAATCGCTGGGCAGGTCGGGTGGGAAGGGCGCTGAGAGCCACCGATCCACGTACGCGCCGATGGGCTCCGCCAGAGCGGAGACGATCCGGTCCGAGATCTGCCTCAAGGAATCGAAGCCCCGATCTGCGGTGGGCGCTCCCGCTCACGCTGCTGGCGCGCGCGCCGCAGCGCCGTGCGCGCGGGCTCGACGAGGTGCTCGATGCTCCAGAGCTCGACGATCGGATCGTCGAAGAGCGGCGCCGCGACGATCTCCGCCAGCCGTCGGCGATCGGCATCGTCGAGCTGCTCGTGGGGGACGAGATGGTCGTTGAGGGCGAGCAGCTTGAGACGATCGAAGGCGTGCCGCTTCGCGAAGCGCACGAAGTCCGGCAGCTCCTCGTAGTTGGAGCGCATGACCACCATCGCGAGCTGCAGCCCGTCGATCGTGCCTTCGCGGCGCAGCGCCGCCAGGCGCTCGACGCCTTCCAGCAGCCGATCGAAGCGACCGAGGCGTCGGATCTGCTCGAAGCGCTCCGGGTCGACGCTGTCCGCGGAGACCTTCACGTAGGAGAAGTGATTGTGGGCGATCCCGCTCCATCCGCGCTCCGAGAGCAGGGTCGCGTTGGTGACGAGCTCCACCGCCACGCCGTTGCGGCTCAGCGTGTCGCTCTCGAGCAGCGCTCGGATCGGCTTGATGAAGAGCGGCTCGCCCGCGGTCGCGGGGCTGATCTCCATCAGCTCGGACCAGATGGACTCCAGCCGCTCGAGGGTCTTCGTGGTGGTGTCGTTCTCCGGGCGGCTGATCAGCTCGCTGCGGCACATGGTGCAGGCGAGGTTGCAGCTGCGCTCCGTATCGAGCTTCACCCGCGAGAAGAGCTCGGGCATCCGCCCCTCTTCGCGTCGGATCGCGTCGGCGTTCGCCTCCTTGACGTAGCGCGCCTCGGGCTGCACGCGAGACGGGTCGCGCAGATAGGGGCAGACATCGGTCTTGCAGAGCTTCGCGTAGCGCCCGTCGAAGAAGCCGCGCCGATACTCGACCGCGCGTTCGGAGTTCCAGATGTCCTCGAGGGGCGACTCGTGGACGTTGCCGACGGCCTCCATCTCGGTCCACTGCCCACACGGGCAGAGATGCACGTCGCCCTCCTCGTCCACGGCGACCGAGTGGAAGGGCCAGAGGCAGGGCGGCAGCTCGTCTTTGCGCAGCGGGTCGTCGCTCATCGGGACCCCGGATTCAGCAGATGTAGATCTCGCAGCCCGGGAACTCCTCGTCGACCGTCTTCTTGATGTCCTCGATGGGCCAGCCGTCGTTCTCGTAGTAGGGCAGGAAGGGGTTGGTGCCGAAGATCTCGGCCTTCGGGTTGGTGTAGGGCGCGTTCCAGGAGAAGTCCTCAGGGATCACGCCGTTGTTCTTCGCCTGCCTCTCCATCGGCGTGCCGGGGTAGACGAGCGTGATGGAACCGAGCACCGGCTGGCGCGTCCAGCCGGGCCGCACCTTGGCGTAGAGCTCGTTGAGGTAGTGCTGCGACTCGAGGAAGGCCTCCTTGTTCTCGCCGGGCAGGCTGGTCATCACGAAGAGGCCGATGTGGTCGAAGCCGACGCTGTTCACCATGTCGACGGCGTCGAAGATCATCTCCCGATTCGTTCCCTTCGCGACGCGGCGGAGCACCTCGTTCGAGCACGACTCGACCCCGAAGCCGAGGCCGACGCAGCCGGCCTCCTTCATGATCTCCAGCGTCTCCCGCTCCACGTCGTTCACCCGCAGCGAGCAGTACCACTTGAAGCGCAGTCCCCGGTCGATGATCTCGCGACACACCGCGCGCACGTGCGGGTAGTTCTCGGTGAACGAGTCGTCCTGGATGTTGAGCCCCTCGAAGCCGTAGCGCTCGATCACCTCCTGGCACTCGTCCACGAAGGTGGAGGGCTTCTTGTAGCGGACGTTGCGATTGAGGGAGTTCGCGCAGAAGGTGCAGTGGGCCGGGCAGCCCCGTGAGCTGATCACGCCGATCGAGCGCGTGTGGATCGTCAGCGTGAGCGCGCCGTCGTAGCGATCCATGTCGTAGAGCTCCCAGGCGGGCTTCATCCCCTCGAAGTCCGGCGCGGTCACCCGGCGCTCATTCATGATGATCAGGCCATCGGATCGCCAGCTGAGGCCCGCCACGTTCGAGAGATCCCACTTCCCCCCCTCGGTCTGGATGCCGTTCCAGAGCTCGAGCATCGCCTCCTCACCGTCGCCCGCGATGGCGAAGTCGAGCTCCGGGATCTGCTCGAGGGCGTCGACGGGCGCGTAGCCGAAGTGGGGGCCACCGCCGACGGTGAGCGTCTCGGGCGAGGCGGCCTTGATGCCCTTGATGAGCGCGATGGCGTTGTAGCGATCCTCCGAGCAGCTGTAGAAGCCCACGAGCCTCGGGCGCAGCGCGGCGACCTCGTCGATCACGCTGTCGATGGGCTGGTCGAAGGTGTAGGCGTCGACGATGTGACACGAGATGCCCTCGCGGGCCAGGTGCCCTCCGATGAACGCGAAGCCGAGATGCGGCTGCTGCCGGGCGTCCCGGAAGCTCCGACTGTCGCGTGGTGTCACCACCATGACGACATCGACGGCGTTGATACTCATTGTGCCCCTCCAGATGAATTCGGCGACTCGAGACGCACCGCCCCGAAACAGACGCAGCTGCGACTTGCTGCACCACAGGCGTGCACGCCGCTCCCCCCGTCGTTCAGCCTACGGAATCGCCGCCTGCGCGAAAATCGCCCAAAGCTCCCATTCCGCGCTGGGGTCTCCCACGGACCGTGCGTCGTGATCCGAGGGCGTGCCCGACGATCGCGTCGGCGCCGCGAAGGAGCGCCGAGCGCCAGTGCGCCGCCGAGGCGAGGGCTTGTTCTCGCACCGTTTCCCGCTCGGCTTCGAGTCGATCGTAGAGCGCGAAGTAGCGCTCCGGGGTGAAGTCGAGGGTGGAGAGGCAGAACTCTCCCATCCCGATGCTGCCCATGAAGTCTGCGGTCTTCGCGTTCTGGTAGTCGAAGGCCACGTGGGGAACGCCGTTCGCCCAGGCGACGATGGAGGGATGGAGGCGCTGTGAGATGACGGAGTCGAAGCGCGGGATCGCACGAAACTGCGCCTCGAAGCCGTCGTCGAAGCGCAAGCGCTCGATCGCCAGCCGATCGCCGAGCCGCGCCTGGAGGGCGTCGTTGGCGTCGGCGTCGACATCACAGGCGTTGTCGGCGAGATCGAGGAGGTGGAATCGGCACGAGCGCCGCTCGGCCATGCCCTCCATCACCGAGGCGATCACCTCCAGCATCCGCGCGTTGTCGAGATACTGCGGCTCGCCCGTTCGGCCCATGCTGCGCAGGGAGACGCCGACCTCGTAGTCGTGCCGGGGCTGCTCGGTCCCGGCCGCCGGGGGCTGGAACGCGAAGGCGGGATCGCCGATCACCGCGGGCGCGGGCGCCCCCGCGTGCACGCAGAACTGCTGACTGTGGTAGCCCCGCACGAATGCGCGATCGGCGCCCGCGATGAGCTCGCCGAGCATGCGCCGCTGCATCGCGTCCAGCGCGCGCACCTCGCGCCGGAAGCCCGTACCGAAGAGCGAGTAGGGGCAGCTGCCACCGACGAGCTTCGGCGCGATGCCCATGCTGTCGACGCCCAGCAGGGTGCCGCCGCCGACGATCACGTAGGTGGCGCTGCCCATGTCGCCCGTCCAGCGCAGGCGGACCCCGCGTCGGCGCGCGGCCGCATCGAAGATCCCGCGCACCACGTGCTCGAGCAGATCGTCGCCGTGAGCCCGCTCCCCGTACCAGCCCATGAGGTGAAAGATCGGGTCCATGCCTGCTCCTTGGATGCGCGGATCCAGCTGCGGGTCAGATGGCGAATCGCCGCAGCCGATGCAGATCCGAGAGGTAGAGGAAGGTGCCGTCGCAGGCCACGTAGCGGAATCGATCCACCCGGCGCATCGCACAGTGTCGCCAGCGGAGCGAGAGGTCGGATTCGAAGCGCAGCAGCTGGCCGAAGTGATCCGCGAGGAAGAGTCCCCCGTCCGTTGCGGCACAGAGCTTGGTCGCATGCGTGGGCGGACGCGCGAAGTCGGATCGCGTCTCGATCAGATGGCCGGCCGCGTCGTAGCGCGCCAGCAGCGACCCGGCGCGCCCCATCCCGAAGCTCACGATCAGGGTCTGCGAGCGCGGCTCGAAGAGCGTCTGCACCGGGCGCCAGCCCGGACCGGGGCGCTCGAGCTCGCCGAGCGGGCGGAGGCTCGCGTCGAGCAGGAGGAGCGCGTCGGCGAACTCATCCGTGAGCACGTAGTGGCGGGTGCTCGGCGCGTAGGTGATGCAGCTCGGGGATGGGGTGGGAAGAGGCCTCACGCGCGCGATGCCTCCAGACCGTTCGATCTCCACCAGCTCTCCCGCGGTGGTGTCGCAGACCAGGAGTCGATCCCCCGCCCATTGCAGCGCACCGAAGCCGATGGGCGCACGCTCACCCGAGGATCGGGACCAGTCCTCGGCCTTGATCGTCCAGGCGACCTCGCCCGACACGTCGAGCCTGGTGAGGGCCAGCGCTTCGATGTCGTCGACGTAGAGCGCGCCGTCGCGGTCGATGGCGATCGCGCGGGTCCTGCGTTCGCCGAGCGCCTGCTCGAGGAACGCGGGGAATGCGCGGTCCTCTTCGAGGCGATACCCCCCGCGCAGCTGCTCCGCCGTGGGCCCGTCGAGCTGAGCGAGGGCCTTCATGTTCCGCTCGTCGCCAGGAGACGCCGACAGGCTGCGTCTCCAGCACTCGAAGGCCTGATCGCTCTCGCCCTCGTGGATCGCCTGCTCTGCGAGGCACGTGTCGTGGAGGGCGCGCAGACGGACGATGTCGTGGAGGTCGATGGGCAACGCCGCGGCGGTCTCCACTGCCCGAAAGCTGATGTCGCGGATGTAGTGCTGGTTCGCCATCTGATCCGCGTCGGCCTTCACCTGCTCGTGCACGATCTGGCTGGCGTCGAAGTGCGCGGGGCGCTCTCGCTGCAGCTCGACGACTGCGCGCTCCAGAGCGTCGAGCTCATCGAAGCAGGGGAGCGCTGCGCTGCCTTCGTTCAGGTGTGCCTCGAGGCTTCGGATACGGCGGGCCACGCTCTGCAGCGCCCTTCGATGAGCTTCGATGGTCATCGCGAACCCGCTCCGCTCGATCGGTGGTCCCAGCACATCTTCTGGAAGCGGAGGTCTGCCTGGATGGCGTCATCCAGCCTCAAGCGCCCGCCGCCGACGTCCTGCGCGGCCTCGCGGGTGTCCAGAGTCACGAGCCGCTCGGCCAGCCCCACGGCGAGCACGCCCGTGGGCTCGAAATACGGAGGCAGGGTCTGGCGGCCCATGATCGGCTCGCCGCTCGAAGGATCGATCCGCACCCCGCGATCCAGGTCGAGATCGAGCGGCTCCTCGTCCAGCTCGACGAGCCGCGCGTAGTCGGCCGAGTGGCCGTCGACGCGGCTCACCGCCAGCGCGACGCCCGCCAGCCTGGCCGGAACCTCGAGGATCGGGCCCGCGAAGGTATGATTGCCAATGGATCTGCGCTCGAGTGCGCCCAGCTCCCCCATCTCGAGGAAGGCGAGCTGCTCTCCGCAGACGCGCTCGCCCTCGACCGGCCAGATCGCAAGACGACCGCCCGGCCCGATCGCGTCCTCGCGCAGGAAGAGCTCGGGCGCTCCGCGCTCCCCGCGCAGGATCAGCGCCGACCAGGCGGATGCGCGCCGGCCGAAGGGCGCCGCCAGCGCACCGGCGGAGCGAAGCCGTCGCGCGTCTTCGCCCCGCCAGACGGCCCGCGCGCGTTGCCGATCCACCGCGTACGTGAGCTCGAAGGCCACATCGTCCGGCCGGGCCCGGAGGAGCTCCGCGAGGGCGTCCAGCTCGAGCGCCGCCACCGGAACGCCGTCCAGGGAAGTGCAGAGCAGCCGCCCGTCGAGCGCACGGCCGTAGGGATCATGGAGGTCCCACGGAAAGGCGGTCGGCACGCTGTAGAGCAGCGCGTCGAGATCGGGGAGGTCCGACGCGGCGATCCTCATCTGGACCGATTCATCCGGCGCGAGCTCGGGGTCGATGCGCAGGAGCATCTCGAACTCATCCAATCGATGGCCTACCTCGAGCTGCGCGGGGTTGTCCGCCGCGAACGCGATGGCGACCACCGCGCGGGCTCCGCTCTCGCGGAGACACTCGCGCGATTCCAGCAGCGCGCTCGGGCAGCTGAGCAGCTGCCGATGGTCGAGCACGGCGACGACCTCGCCCGCCTCGATGGCGCCGGTCCGCAGTGCGCATCGGATCGCATGACGCGCGCCGGGCGGCAGCGCCCCCTCGCTTCGATCCTCCGAAGGCGGGGCGTCGACGCGCAGCGCTCCGGCCGAGAGGGCCGCCGACGCGCCGCGATCCGTCACCACGAGCAGGGCGTTCGGCGCGAGCGCCCGCTCGGCCGCACGGAGCCGCTCGAGCCAGCTCGCATCGCGTTCCAGCGTGCGAAGCGCGCGTTCGGCCGCCTGCCCCTCGGCGAAGATCGGCAGGAGGCACTTCATACGAGCCTCGGGGCCATGCCGCTCTCGATCATCCGCTCGGCGAGCATGAGATCCGCGGGCAGGTCGATGTCCACGAGGGCGACCGGATCCTCGACCACGTAGGTGCGCAGACGGTGGGGCTCGAAGTAGCGGAAGCTCCGCGCCGTGAGCAGACCGGAAGGACGAAAGGCGCAGGCCGGATACCCGGCCGCCGCGGGCCTCAAGAGCCCGCTCGCGTCGCAGCGCTGCAGGCCGCCCGCATGGACGCGAGCGCGGCGCACGGTCTTCAGCTCCACGTAGCCCTCGAGGAGCTCTCGCATCATCCGGTCGAGGAAGCCCGGGCCCCGGAAGGGGCTGGTGGGATAGAGCTGCAGGACGACCTCGGGATCGTATCCCTCGTCGGCGCGGAGACGCTCGAGCGTGTAATCGTAGGCCCCGCGCGTATCGACGGCGTCGCTCGCGAGCTCGGTGGGCCTGAGGAAGGGCGTCTCGGCGCCGTGCTCGCGGGCCACGGCGGCGATCTCCTCGTCCTCGGTGGAGACGACGATCCGCGTGACGTACTCGCTTCGTCTCGCTGCATCGATCGACCACGCGATCAGGGGGGCGCCGCCGAGAGGTGCGAGGTTCTTGCGCGGGATGCCCTTCGAGCCGCCGCGCGCGGGGATCAGCGCCAGAACCTCCACGGGCCTGCGAGGGGCCGCCGTCGGATTCGTGTAGTGATCGATCAGCACCGCGGGACCCACCTAGAGCGCCGCCGCCCGGCTCGCCGCCGGCGTCTCGGGCTCGTAGATGTTGGGCACGTCGATGGGGCGCCGATCGAAGTCGGTGTGGAGATTCGGGTAGACGACGCCCGAATCGGTGAACCGGTACCCGACCTGCTCCGCGTAGGAGCGGATGTGGTTGTCGTCGAGCTCGTCCATGTCCGTCTCGACTAGATTCGCGACGCCGTCGGTCGTGCCGTCGGAGAAGTAGCCACCCAGGCGCCGCGGCGAGAGGCCGATGTTCGCCGTGCCGTCGAAGACGTTCCCCAGCTGCCACTCCTCCCCCGCCCAGTCGGGGCAGACCCAGAGTCGTCCGTCGTGGTCCACGCCGAGATAGCTCATGCCCGCGTAGCTGAGCTTCCCGCTCGAGACCTCGTCCTTGAGCATGTATCGGATGCTGCGATCGTCCATGAAGCGCGCGATGGTGTGCAGCTGCTCTCGCGTGTAGCGGCTGGGATAGTGCCAGCCCTTGTAGAGTCCACGGAAGCGGCGCACGTGGGTGAGCACGCGGTGCTGCTGGAAGACCGGGAAGTACTCGTCCACGAAGGCGCGGATCTGCTCCGGATACATGACGTAGACGACGGGAATCTCCACGCCGTGCGCGCGGGCGAGCAGCACCCGATCCAGGAAGCGCTCCAGCGGGACCTGCGACGGGTGGAAGGAGCCCGTGATGGCGAGCCGCCCCTCCTGGGCGATGGGCATCTCGAGCAGACGACGGAGGTCGGGGCTGAGGTTGCTGAGGATCGTGAGCTTCCAGAGAGGATTCCGCTCCACCATGCGGACCACGTCCAGGAAGGACTTCGCGACCATCGGCTCACCGAAGGAGAGGTAGAAGTTCAGCCTGCGCTTGCGGAAGGTCCGGACGAAGGCCTCCTCCCAGGCCTCGGTCCCGTGCGCGAAGTGGTGCCCCTCGTGGAAATCGCTGGGCATGTAGCAGTACTCGCAGCGGTAGTTGCACTGTGCGTTCGCGCCGTTGAACTGCCAGACCACCTTCGTGAAGGTGCGCCGCACGAGCCGATGCGCGCCGAGCGCGATGGCGCGATGGCCGCGGTGGTTGGGATGGACGAGGTCGCAGTCCTCGTACTCGAGGCCTGCGCGCGTGCTCTCCAGCTCCTCCTGCCAGAGCGCACGGACGTCGTTGGTGGGCGTCGCGAACGCGCGGGCCGCGCGATGGCAGGCGGCGTCGTATCTCGCCAGGGCTTCGCTGGTGTCGTTGTCGCGCAGGATCGGATTCAAGGTGTTGAGAACGACGCGAATGCCCGCGTCCTCGAAGCGCCCGAGCATCGTCTTCAGATTGCGCTCGAGGGTCTCCGCCGGGACGCCGCAGAGCAGGTCGTTCATGCCGAAGCCGAGCACGACTGCGTCGGGTCGCTCCTCGACGATCTGTGGAAGACGCCGCAAGCCATCGGCGCTCGTCTCTCCATTGCGACCGCGCAGCAGCGGGGTGGTCCGTTCTCGATGTGCTCGATCGCGCGCGATCTCCTCGAAATAGGGGAAATAGCCGCTGGTGATCGAGTCACCGAAACATATGATCCTTCCCAGGTTCCTCAAAGGCATCGCCCTCCGATGCGCCGGGGACGGGGCACCCGGCCGGATCTGTCGATGGAGTCGAGGGGGGCGAGGGGTTGGCGCGCAGCAGCGTTCGACGAACAGCGATTCGGGTCGACTCGAGGCATCGGGGCCTCGATCTTCGGCGACGTGGATGGACCGGGGAGGAGCCCGCGCGAGGCCACGCATCGCGAGGGCGGAGAGGAGAGTATCAGATGCAGCTGCACAACTTCGATTTCAAGAAGAAGATCTTCTACCACCCGGAGAAAATCGTCGCGTACAAGCAGGGGAAGAGACCATTCCCCACGACCGTTGAAATCGACCTCACGAATCGGTGCAATCATCGATGCTCCTTCTGCTTCTATGCCGAGCACCTCGCGGCGAGCCGCGATTCGCTGGAGACCGACGTCATCAAGGCGCGGATCAGTGAGATGGCCAAGCTCGGCACGCGCGGCGTCTCGTTCACGGGCGGGGGCGAGCCCCTCCTGCACCGCGACTACGCGGCGCTCGTCGAGCACACCACCCGCGCGGGCATCGACGTCGGGACCATCACCAACGGCTTCATGATCCGCGGCCGCCTGATCCCATTGCTCTGCGAGTCGGCGAGCTGGGTGAGGATCTCGATGGGCGGCGGAGACGCGAAGAGCTACGAGGCCGTGCAGGGCGTGGATCAGTTCGACCGCATCCTGGGGAACGTCAAGGCGCTGTGCACCCACAAGGCCCAGACGGGCAGCGGCCTCAACATCGGCGTCCGCATCCTCGTGACCCGGGAGAACCTCGCCTCGCTGGACAACATCGCGACCGAGCTGCTGGACACGGGCCTCGACTACCTGCAGCTCGCGCAGGACCAGTTCACGCCGGAGGGCGACCCGTGGTGGGGTTCGGACGAGGTGCAGGAGCGACTCGCCGTCGTCGAGTCCGCGCTCGCCCCCGGTGGCATCCGTGTGCTCGCCTCCGGATACGTGCCGCTGCAGGGCGAGCTCGCGAGGCCCCGCACCTGCTACGCGCACTTCTTCCAGGTCGCGATCACCGCGGAGGGCGACGTGGTCTTCTGCAAGAACGCCCGCGGAGAGGAGCGCTTCACGCTCGGCAACATCAATACGCAGACCCTCGAGGAGATCTGGGCGAGCGAGCGCAACAGATCCCTCGAAGATTGGGTCAAGCCCAGCACCTGCGGCCTCTACTGCAAGAACATCGCCCTCAACCTGGCGATGGAAGAGACGCTCCATCCCGATCCCGACATGAGTCCGAACTTCGTGTCCTGAGGGGCTGCGAGGGCCCGACCCTGCGCGCCTCGTCGGCTGCCTCGGCGGCGGCGAAGTAGTGGGGCAGCACCGAGTAGAAGGGGCAGGAGCACGTCGTCGCGCGGCACTGGAAGAGCTCGGTGTCGGGCTCCTCCAGGCCTTCGAAGAGGTTTCCGAAGGTGTGGTCGGGGAACGACGAGCAGCGCGTGACGGTCCCGTCGCGGCGTACGTAGAAGACGTTCACGCCGGCATTGCAGGGCTTGGCGATCTCCTCCTCGTGGCTCTGGGCCTCCCACTTGCCCGCATACGCGACCTCGTGCCGGACCAGCGCGCGCTCCCGTTCGTCGTAGGACTCGGGGTAGGGGCGCCCCTCGTAGTGGCCGATGAAGGGCAACGGCTCGAGGGAGACGCCGAGATCCTCGAGGCGCGCCAGGTCGTCCTCGATGCGGTGGAGGATGCGCGGGTGCGCGACGTAGTTGCCGAAGACGTGGAAGCCGGCGTCGCGGAGCTGGAGGAAGGTCCGCGCGAACTTCTCGAACGACGAGATGCGCTCGCGCTCCTCGACGTGGAAGGAGGCGTCGATGCCCGTGATCCGCTCGGGCGGGATCTCGGCCGCGAAGCGCTCGAAGATGTGGTCCCGCGCGAGGTTGGTGGAGAGGAAGAGGTAGTGGCGCTCGGTGATGATCTTGCAGAGCTCGAGGAAGCCGGGGACGATGCTCGGCTCGCCGCCCACGAGGTTCACCTCGAGCGTACGCGGACTGTCGGCGATCACCCGCGCGATGTCCTCGAGGGGCGGTGCCTCGGGCTTGCCCGTCGCGAGGTTCGAGCCCGCGATGCAGTAGCTGCACTTGAAGTTGCACTGCTCGACGACCTCCCAGATCAGGTGGATGTCGGCCCTGGGCTCGCTCATGGCATTCCTTTCGTACCGCCGCCGGATCAGTGGGCCGCGGAGATCGAGGGGCTGGGCGGGTCGGGATCCCGGGGCGCCATCCGTGACCCCGCGTGCTGTCTTCCCGCGGCCTTCTGGTCGGCATCCCGCTTGCTCGCGCGCAGCGCCGCGCTCCCGGGCACGTAGCGCAGGGCGATGGCGAGATGCGCGGCGGCCTCGTCGGCACGCTCGGCGTCCAGCGCGATCTGCGCGAGGTGGTCGTGCACCTTCGCGCGATAGAGGTCGGGCAGCGGATGATCGGTCTTCGCCAGCACGCGTAGGATCGGCCGCGCCCGCGTGACGTCGCCCTGTCGGCGGTGCATGGCCGCGATGAGATAGAGGAGATAGGCGGCGAGCAGCGGCGTCAGGTTGCCGTCCTTCCGGAAGCCGTGCTGCTGACCGAAGTTGCGGATGTCGCCGCCCTGGTTGAGGGCCGCGCGGGCGACCAGGTCCGGAGGCTGGGCGGCGAGCGACGCGAGCAGCTCGGCGCCGCTCCCAGCCGGAATCGGGCGCGAAGCCGCCAGATCGGCGAGTGCTTCGGGGAGCTCGGCCCCCGCGCACTCCACGAAGAGGATCGGCTCGGACGATGCCGGAGCGACTCCGCCCTCGATTCCGAGCACCGCGAAGCCCTCGCGCAGGCGATGCACGGGCCAGTCCGAGCGACGCTCGGGGAGCGGGATGCGATCCCACTCGCGCCGCTTGCAGAGCTGCATGCGCCAGAACTCGAGGAAGGGCGCGCTCGAGCGATCGGCGAGGCCCAGTCGGAAGTCGCAGCGCTCGAAGTGCTCCCTGGGTCGGCCGGAGTGGACGCGCGGGATGGCGAGCGGCCCGCCCCCCGCGGCGAAGCGGGCGAAGAGCGCGTCCGGGCGTTCGCCGAAGACGGTGCCGGGCTCGACGAAGAGGACCGGACCCGAGGCCTCCCGCACGGCCTGCTGGAGCGCGAAGGCGCGGCACTGCCTCGTGAAGCGCGCCTGATCGGCCGCGTCGCGAGCGTGATCCTTCTCCAGCGCGTAGGCGGCGAGCGCACTCCAGTGGAAGGCGTCCGCGAAGTCCGGGAGCCGGGCGGCCTCGAGCGCGAGCAGCGCGTCCCGGTCCGCGCAGCAGATCCGCAGCCGCTTCGCCTCGGGCCAATGGCGCTCGATGGAAGCGATGAGGAGCGAGAGCTGGGAGAGCGTGTCCGAGTCCACGACCGTCAGCAGCTCGGCCTCGAGCGTCCCCTCGCCTGCCGTCGCCCCGGTGGCGGGCTCGGCATCTTCGCTGATCCGCTCGCGAAGCTGCAGCCCCTCGCGAATCGCGTCGGCCTCGGCCTGCTGCATGCGTCCCGCGTACTCGCGCGCGTAGGCGGTGAGGCTGCGGTCGTTGCCCGCGCCGATCTCGAGCAGCGTCAGGTCACTCATGTGCGCGAAGACCACGGGGCGGGTCTGCGCGAAGCCCTTCTCGCCCACCTGCTCGCGGAGCACCCGCTCGCGATTCCACTCGGCGACGTTGCAGCCGACGTCGCCGATCACCTCGACACCGTCGAAGTACACGGGCAGCACGTCGAGATAGCGCTGGTCGACGTAGAAGCCCTCGGTCATCCCCTTGTCGCAGCGGTAGAGGCAGGCCTCGGCCCACCAGCGAAGGGCGGGGATGCCCGCCTTCGAGGCGCCCACGAAGCCGGCGTTGTAGAGGCCGTGGAGGAAGTTGCAGCGGAACTGGTTCTCGTCGACGGTGGGATCGAGGGTCCGCCAATGGGGGGTCAGCAGGATGCTGGACTCTTCGAGGCGATCGAAGAGGAAGCCGTAGTCCTCGAAGAAGCACAGATCGCTGTCGACGAAGAGCACGCGATCGTAGCCGCGGTGGCGGAGCAGATGGAGGATCAGGGGCGCCTTGAGGGCCCATCGCACCGCGTCCGAGCAGTCGTAGTCGGGCGTGGTGGGATCGAGCTCGGAGAGGTCGATCAGCGTCATCCGATCGCCCAGCAGGGCGTTCACGCGCTCGATCTCGCCCGGCGCATGCTCGTGGTTCGTGACCAGCGCGAAGAAGTCTGCATCGCCGTGATCGGCGATGGAGCTCGCGAGGGCCAGCGCCTGCGGGACGTAGTCGCTGGTGATGACGGTGCACATGGCGCGTCGTGCCCGCTTCCCGCCCGTCCGGCGTCGACTCCTGGCGGCCGGCTCCTCGAGTACGCCGGCGTAGAGCTCCGCGTGTCGCCTCGCGATCTTCTTCCAGTCGAATCGATCCACCATGCGCGCACGCAGGGCCCCGCCCGCGCGTCGTCTCCAGTCGGCGTCGCCGAGCGCCGCATCGAGCGACGCGATGAAGCCACCGGCGTCGCCGCGCGGCGCGAAGAGCGCGCCCTCGTCGCCCAGGTACTCGCGCGTGGCGGGCAGGTCGGTGGTCACGATGGGGAGCCCGCACGACGCGGCCTCGAGCAGCGCATTGTTGGCCGTGGCCGCGCGCAGGGGGAGGGCGAGCAGATCGCACTCGCGGTAGAGCCGAAGGAGCGAGGGATCCGAGAGCATCGGGTGGACGATGGCCGAGTGGAGCGCGCAGAGTCGAGCCAGCGTCTCGTCCGCGACGGCGCCCCGCGCCGCGCCGGCGTGGAGCCCGACCAGGTGCAGGCGAACATCGGTTCCGGGTCCGAGCCGCTCCATGCACTCGGCCAGCAGATCGAGGTCGCGCAGCCAGAAGCCGACGCAGAGCAGATTCAGCGCGCGCCCGGCGCGATCCCTGGGCTCGCCGGGCCGGTAGTGGTCCACGTCCACGCCGTGGGGGATCACGCTGATGCGCTCGGCCGCCATCGAGCGGGCCAGATGCTCACGCTGCTCTTCGCAGAGCACGATGGCGCGATCCAGCGAGTGGAGCTGCCGCTCGTCGCCGAGCAGGCCCAGGGCCTCGAGGATCGACGGAGGCTGGTGATAGGTGGCGATGAGGCGCGCGCCCGTGTGGGCCTCCAGGCGCGCGCTGTAGTAGAAGTCGTGCTCGCCGTCCATGAAGTGGATCAGCGTGGGCTCGGCGTACGCCCGCTGGGCGAGCTCGATCTCGGCGCGGTGGCTGGCGGGCGAGTACCAGGGCATGACCACGTCGTGGCCGACGATGTTCCGCGGCGTCTCGCCTTCATCCAGAGGCTGGATGAGACGCTCTTCCACGCGCTCGAAGCGGGCGCAATCCCTGAGCGCGGGGACGAGGGCGCGATAGCCGCTATGCGCCGCCCAATGGCGATAGTGCGTACGTACGAACTCGATCCGAGACATCCGATGCTCCACTGTCCACTCTGCCGAAGGTCGGAGGAACGAAGCGCCGTAGCGCGCCAGCGAGACGATCTCGCATGCGCGCCGGGGCGAAGCGCGCGGCGGCGCTGCGCTCGGCGCGATCCGAGAGGGCGCATGCCAGGGCGGGCTCGCGGGCGAGGCGTGCGCAGAGCGCGGCGGCGCGCGCGGGCTCGCCGATGGGAAAGCAGAGCGCGTTGTCGCCATCACGAAGGAAAGAGATCCCGCTGCGGGTACTGGAGACGACGGGGACGCATCCCCGCCACATGGCCTGCACGAGCGACGTCGACAGGCCCTCGAACGCGGAGAAGGAGACGAAGGCGTCGGCCCGGACCATGCGCGCGGCGAGCGCCCGCTCGTCCAGCACGCCATGGAAGACGACGCGCTCGTCCTGGCCGAGCTCGGCCTGCAGCGCCGCGCGGGCCTCTCCGTCCCCTGCGATGTGGAGCCTCGCATCGAGCCCCTCGGCCTCGAGCGCGCGAACGAAGGGCAGGATGTCGAGCGCGCGCTTCTGCGGCTGCTCGACGCGGCCCGCGTAGATGATCTCGAAGCTGCGCCCGGGCAGCGCTCTGCGAGTGGCGGACGGGCCCAGCGAGGGCGGAGCCACCATCGCGTACTCGACGAGCTCGGTCCGGCTCGCGTCCAGCCCGAGCGATCCCACCAGCTCGGCCTGGCACTCCCTGCTGACCGCGATCACGCCCGCAAGCCGGTCGCGATGGCGTGCGACGCGCCCGTAGTGGTCCGGGTCGTCGCTGTGGCAGACGTATACATCGCGCGCCTCGGGGCAGACCGCGCGGCTGAGCGCCATCCCGCGGTCCGAGTAGTGGTGGATCACCGCGCGCGGTGCGATGGCGGCCACCCGCCGCTGGACCGCCATGGGGATCTGCCCTTCGTCCGCACTCCAGCGCAGTCGGTGGACGTCTCCGACGAGCGCCGCATAGTCGCGGTCCGCGTAGTCGACGGAGCCGTCGTCGAGCACCAGGGTGTGGGCCGAGTGGCCCAGCGCCTCGAGACAGGCCGCCATGCTGGTCCAGTAGGCGGTCACGCCCGAGAGCCGGTAGCGATGATCGACGATACCCGCGACGTTCATTCATCCGACTCCGCGGGATGCGCGCGGCCCTCGAGCTGGGCGCGTCGATAGACGGGGCAGGAGCCGTTGCGGCACATCTTCGGGAATCGGTGCTCGAGGAGCGCGGCTCGAAGCGCCAGGGCGCGTTCGGAGTTCCAGGCGGCGTCGAAGTCCCCGCTCTGTACGTTGCCGATCACCCCCCAGGCGTGGCAGCAGGGATGGAGCTGCCCGTCGGCCTTGATGACGCTCCGCCCCGTCCAGGGCTTGGCGCAGATCGGCTCGATGCCGGGCCGGGGCCTGGCGACGGGGGCGTAGCCCGGATCGGGCGGGGCCACCTGCTCGCCGCCTTCGGGATAGGGCTCGGGGAGCCAGTAGAGGAGCTTCATGGCCTCGGCCTCGCGACGCAGCTTCTTGATCAGCGCGTTGTACTCCGCCTTGAAGGTCCAGGGCCCCTGCGCGTCGTAGTCGAAGGTGAACTCGCCGCGGCGGGTCACCCAGTCGCCGCCCTCGTGGAGGCGATAGAAGGACACGCGATCCACGCCGAGGTCTGCGGCGAGATGGAGGAAGTCGACGGCCTCGTCCTTGTTCTCGCGCATGATGATGAAGGCGGCGGTCGTATGCGTCTTGCACCAGACGCCCGGCTCATGGTTGGGATTGTTCCGGACGACGTCGACGAGGTCTCGCGCATTGGCGAGGACCCGCTCGAAGTCGGCGCCTCGGACCTTCCAGTAGGTCTCGGACCGCACGGCGTCGAGCGAGATGGCGATGTTGAGGTGCGCGCGATGCGCGCGAAGCAGCTCGAGGTTGCTGGGCGGGATCGTGCGCGCGTTGGTGTTGAGCGAGAGGGTGACGTCGTGACGCGTGCACAACCCCACCACCTCGGCGAAGGCCGGATCGACCAGGAACTCGCTGTTCTCGTGGAAGGCGGCCTCGGAGAGCTCGGGCAGCAGACGACGCATCATCTCGAACATGGGCTCGCCGAAGCGGGTGGGCTTGGGCTGGAAGCCCGGGTAGTGCTCCGAACAGAAGGTGCACTTCAGGTTGCACGCGTTCGAGAGGCCGAGCTGCAGGTCCTGCGGAAGGGGCGCGCGGATCGGCCAACGCTGCTCCTCGCTTCGGTCTTCGGCGGTGGAGGTGATCGCCTGCTCGGCGAGGACATCGGTCATGGGCGGCTCCCATAGGCTGCGGGACGATCCTGGTCGAAGCGCTCGGGTGAGCGCGCGGCGCGCTCGAGCGCCTCGGACTCCTCGAGCAGGTGCTCACTGGCGGCGCAGACGGCCTCGACGTCCACCCGGATCGGCCCATAGGGGGCGCGACCCCGGGTGGAGTCGTCCTCCAGCGCGACGAAGCGTTGCGCGCGGTCGATGGAGAGGAAGTGGGGGGGCTTTCCATCGCAGGGCGGCAGGATCCAGTCCCCCAGCTCGACGCCTTCGGGATCGTGCGGGGGGTGGAGCGTCACCGAGGGCGTCGCGAAGAGCCCCGCCCACCAGAAGGCGCTGCCGATGGGGCCGACGCAGAGATCGGCATCGCGATAGGTCTGCAGGGTCTCGAGGAGCGTGGGATCGAAGAGGAGGCGGACGTCGTCGCGCCTCCGGGCGAGGCTCCGCACCGCGTCCAGCGCATCGCCGGGCTTCGATCCCACGGCGTGTACGGTGAACTCGCATTCGAATCTACGCTGCCCGAGGTGCGAGAGCAGGTGTCCGAGGTTCTCCGCGAGGGGCTCCCAGACCCGGCTCCCGGCACGCAGGGGGATGACGATGCGCGCCGCCTTCCGGGCGGCGCCGTGCGCGCCGCGCCGCGTCCCCGCGAAGCGACGAATGCCGGCGACCAGCGCGCGGAGGTCATCGCATGGACCGAGGGTATGGGGCCAGCAGGGCCGGACGGTCGCGGACCACGGCGATCGGCCCTGCGCGCTCAGCCAGAGGGCGAGCTCCTCCGTGGAGTCGTTCCAGAAGCGCACGTGCAGACTGCCGGGCCACGCGATCCCCTGGACGAGCGGGGCGTACCACTGTGCTTCGGGAGTGACGTGGACGGTGAGCGTCGGCGTCGGTCGGACGCCGCGGAAGACCCGCGCGAGCTGCGCGATGGCTGCGAGGTCCTCGAAGATCAGATGGCCGGGATTGGATTCGCGGCGCCCGAAGACGACATCGAGCCCGCTGTGCGCGCCGCCGAAGGCGGGCGCGCTGCGCGAGGGGGCGAGCACGCCCCGGGCCACGACCCGGATCAGCGCCACCAGCGAGGATTCGAGGTGACGCCGCGCGAAGTGGCGATGCGCCGCGTGGGTCACCGCCCCCCGTGCCGGGCGATAGAGGGCGCGCTCGAAGCTCCACTCCCGGATCGGGCGCAGCAAGAAGAAGAGCTCGCAGCATGCGTACCCGAGCGTCTCCTTCGTGGCATCGAGCGGCGTCCGGCTCTCGGCCCAGCACGTCTGGCCGCATCGGGGACAGGGCATCGGGAGGCTGCCCGAGCGCAGGAGCAGCGTGTCCTCGGCGGTGCTCGCGATGCGGAGCCCGTGGAGGTCGGGCATGCTGCCGGCCCCGGGCGTCGGGCTGCGGGGCGGCGCCTCCTTGCCCGCGGTGAAGCGCTCGAGGGCGGCCGCGAACCATCCATCCGGATCGAGCAGCGCGCGCTCGGCGCGCCCGGCGGCGGGCTCACCACTCGCCGGATCGACCACGCTCGCGATGTCGGCGCGGCTCGGGATCCAGCGCCAGTGCGGCTCGGTCTCGCGGGTGTCGGCGAGCTCGCCCAGATGGGCGAGCGACGCGAGCCGCGTGCGCGCGTCCTCACCGAGGTCCTCGAGCTGCGCGGCGATCGAATCGATCAACGCTCTCATGCGCCCTTCCCCGGATGCGGGCCGGGCGTGGGCGCAGCCCGGCGATTGCCGGCGCGCCGCCGCGCGTCGAGCAGAGACACGTAGCGCTCGACGGCGTCCCGGCTCGAAGGCAGGTTGACGAGGGCGCCGAGCTTCGCGGTCGAGATCGAATAGGTCTGCACGCGCTGCTCGGCTTCGCGGGACCAGCGGGTTCGCGCACCCGTCCAGCCCGGGACGTCGCCGAGCCGCAACGAATCCCGGGCCGCGAGGTTGTAGGTGCCGCGGACGCCGCGCTCGAGCAGCCGAAGCAGGATCTCGGCTGCGCGGTCGGTGTGGATCACATTGAGGCGCGACTCGGGCGAGATCAACACCTCCTTCTCGGGATGCAGCATGTCGTAGATCGGGTTCTTCGCGAGCCCCGGCCCCACCAGCGCGGGCAGCCGGACGATGAGATGGTCGGAGTGGAATCGCCGCACGTAGTCCTCGACCAGGCGCTTGTGGAACCCGTAGGCGTCGAGGCTGAGCGGGTCCACGAGCGCCTCCTCGTGCGTGCCCCCCTCGCTCGCCTTGTCGGAGTAGACGTCGACGGTGGAGATCAGCACGAAGCTCGAGCAGGAGACTCCGTGCACGTAGTGGGCCGCGCTCGCGACGCTCGCCTGGAAGTCGAACGACGGATCCTCGTTGGCGCGCCACTTCACCGCGTTGCCGTTGGCGTAGATGAGCGTCTCGCAGCGCCGCCCGGCGGCGATGCCCGCCTCGGCACGCCCGATCACATCGTAGGGCCTGCCGCGCGCTGCGAGGGCACGACAGATGGCCGAGCCCGTCAGTCCGTATCCTCCGATCACGAGGTCCATGCTGCGGCCTCCTTCTGCTGTCGGCTCACCCGTCCGAGTCCCAGGAGCATCAGCGTGCGGCGAATCTCGCGACGGAGCTCCGACTCCGCCTTCTCGAGGCGCGGTCGCGGGTCGAGCGCGTCCATCCGCCCGGTGGCGACCTCGAGCGGGCGGGCCACATGAGGCTCGTCGCCGAGCACCTCCAGCTCGCAGGGCCGGCCGAGCAGCGAGTGGACCTCCTTCCGGACCAGCTTCGCGCACTCCAGGATCGAGAGGCTCTCGCCGCTGGCCACGTTCACGGCGGTTCCGAGCGGCCCTCGATGTCGCACGATCGCCTCCGTGAACGAGGCCACCCGATCCAGGGAGACGAAGTCACGCGCCTGCAGGCCCGAGCTCCGCAGGGTGATGCGTCCCTCCTCGGCGACCTGCCTGCAGAAGCAGCCGGGGACGAGCGACCAGCGATCCTGATCCGCGCGCTCGGGTGCGCCGTAGACGTTGGCGGGGCGAAGGATCGCGAAGTCCAGCCCGTGGCTGCGTGCGGTCATCTCGACGAGCTCCTCCGCGAATCGGTGGCTGGCGCCATAGTCGTTCCTCGGCCGCAGCGGCGTGTGCTCGTCGATGGGGCCCCACTCGGCGCCATAGACCTGCAGCGTCGAGAAGTAGACGAAGCGACGGGCACCCGTGCGCAGGGCGAAGTCGAGCATGTGGCGCGTCGCGAGCGTGGTGTCGAGGAGGGCGGCCCTGGGGTCGCGCGAGTCGACATCGTTGGCACCTGCGAGGTGGACCACGACATCCCAATCGCGCGGCTCGAGGGTCACCGGCTCGCGCAGATCGGCCACCAGCAGCTCGGTGTCGTCGTCGCGGAGGGTGTCCTCGCTTCGCACGAGTCCCATGACCGAGTGTCCGCGTCGCCGCAGGAGCGGAATCATCCGCCGGGCGATGTAGCCACTGGCTCCCGTCACCAGCACTCTTCGGGATGCGTTCACGCCAGACCTCCGCCGGGCAGCTGGGTGTAGAGGCGACCGCCATCGCGCTCGAGGTCGAAGTCCGGCCAGCCGCGGTCCTTCTCGGAGACGAGCTGGGGATCCATGGGCCAGTCGATGCCGAGGGCCGGATCGTTCCAGCGCAGCCCGTGCTCGTACCCGGGCGTGTAGGCCTGGCTGGTGAGATAGAGGGCCTCGGTGCGGTCCTCGAGGGTCAGGAAGCCATGGGCGAAGCCTTTGGGGACATAGAGGGCGGTCCGCGCCTCCGCGTTCAGGAAGAAGTGCGCGTGGTGGAGGAAGGTCGGCGAGTCCATGCGCAGGTCGACGACCACGTCGTAGAGGGCGCCGCTGATGCAGCGGATCAGCTTGTCTTCACCGTAGGGCGGCGACTGGTAGTGGAGGCCGCGGAGTGTCGCAGCCCTGGGGTTGTACGAGTCGTTCACCTGGACGAATCGATCCGAGAGGCCGTGGCTGCGGAACTCGTTCTCACAGAAGACCCGCGCGAAGAAGCCGCGGGCATCCTGGAGCCGTTCGAGGTCCACGGTGAAGAGGCCAGCGATCTCGGTCTCGACGATCTTCATCGGCTCACTCCCCGGCCGCTAGAAGCGGTCCTTCCAGATCTTCCAGGCGGCGCGATCCTCCGCCCAGAGTCGATTCAGGTATTCCATGTCGCGGAGGGTGTCCATGCAGGCCCAGAAGCCGTCGTGACGGAAGAGCATCAGCTCGCCCTCTTCGGCGAGGTCGTCGAGGGTTCCGTGCTCGAGGTCGCACCCGTCCTCGTCGCGCAGGTAGTCGAAGATCTCCGTCTTGAAGACGAAGAAGCCTCCGCTGATCAGCCGCGTGCCGGGAGAGGTGCTCGGCTTCTCCTGGAAGGCCGTCACACGGTCGCCCTCGTAGCTGAGCTCGCCGAAGCGTGCCGTGGGGCTGACGCCGGTGACCGTCGCGATCCGGCCATGGGCGCGATGGAAGGCGACCAGCCGCTCTACGTCGATGTTCGCCACGCCATCGCCGTAGGTCACCAGCACGTCCGAGCCGGAGACGTAGCGCTCGATGCGCTTGAGCCTCGCCCCCTTCAGCGCCTGAGCGCCGGTCTCGGCGAGGACGATGTTCCAGTCCTCCTCCTCGTGATGGCGAGAGAGCCGCGTCAGGCCGCCGCGCCGACCGAGCTCGAGGCGGATGTCGTGGTTCATCAAGTCGTAGTTGAAGAAGTACTCCTTGATGCTCTCCCCCTTGTAGCCGAGCGGAAGCACGAAGTCCCGAAGGCCGAAGCAGGAGAAGATCTTCATGATGTGCCAGAGGATCGGGCGCTCGCCGATCTTCACCATCGGCTTGGGTCGGAACTCCGTCTCTTCGCGAAGGCGCGTGCCCATTCCGCCGCAGAGGATCACCACCTGCATTCGTTCCCGTCCCCCTCGCCTCGTCTGCGAAGCGATGGCCGTCCGCGCTCGGCGGCGGCCTTCGTCTTCGACTCACTGGTCCGGGAGGGTGGCGGCGCGAGCGGTTCGACCCACGTGGTCTCGAGCTCCAGCGAGACGTGATCGGAGGCCGGGTTTCGGGTGCAGCGGAGCGCCGTGAACGCGATCAACATAGCAGTGGCAGATCTTGCGAAACTCGGGATGGCCCTCGCCTCGGGTCATCGCCCCATGATCGCGCGTCAGAAATTCGTGCCTGGCGTCGACCGATTCCCTCGAATTCGAGTGTCCGTTTCCCGCCCCCGCGGCAGGGGTTGCCTCGTGGCGCCCATCCACCCCTACAATGCTCGCGTGACCCATGGGCAGGGGCCTTTGGGCAATCACTGTTGGGGGGTGCGGTGTCGCCTTGGAGCTCGGAGCACGAGGCGTCGTGCGCAGTCTGCACAGTCGTCACGCCGGATCATCTCCACCATGCCCTCGCGATGGCGCGCTCGGCGATCGCGCATGGCGCGGGCAGCGCCGAGATCCTGGTGGTCGACGGCGACGTGGATGATGGGCAGCGCCGCGCGATCGAGGGCGACGGCGGCCGGATCCGCCTCCACGCCCTGCGTGATCTCACGGATGAACCCTCCGAGGCCGAGCTCCGGGCAGCCCTCGGTCCCTCGCGCGCGAAGCTCTGCTGGGCGAGCAAGTCGCTCTTCGCGGCGCTCCTGCTCGAGCGCGCCCTCTGCGCCCGTGTGCTCTACTTCGACAGCGACATCCACGTCTTCGCGGACATCCGCTTCCTCTTCGAGGCCCTCGACGCCCACGCGATCCTCCTCACACCCCACTGGCGGCCGATCGATCCGGAGATCGACGCGCACCAGTTCCACTGCAACCTGCGCGACGGTCTCTACAACGCGGGCTTCATCGGCGCGAGCCGCGCGGGGGTGGCGGCGCTGCGCTGGTGGCATCGGATGTGTCTCTATCGCTGTGAGAAGGACAGCGCCGCGGGCCTCTACGACGATCAGCGCTATCTGGACCTGCTCCCGATCTACTTCGAGAATGTCCACGTGCTGCGTCATCCCGGCTGCAACGTCGCGGAGTGGAACAGGCGGCAGCTGCGGCGCAGCGAGGAGGGGGGGCAGATCTTCATAGAGGGAGCTGGAGAGGGCGGCGGCCCGCGCGGCCCGCTGGTCTTCGCGCACTTCACGGATCTCACCATGGATTCCATAGACTCCGGCGAGGATCCGCTGCTTCGCGCGCCCCTGGCGGTCTATCGCCGATCGCTCGCCGAGGCGCGCTCGATGGTGGGGAGCGTGTAGCTTGAAGCCGCTGCTGGTGAACACCTTCGATGGACGGGGCGGCGCCGCGCGCGCGGCCAGCCGTCTGCTCGCGGGTCTGCGCGCCACCGGGATCGAGGCGGAGATGCTCGTACAGGAGCGCGAGTCCGATACGCCCGGCGCCCGCGCGGTCGGGAGCGATCGCTACGCAGGCGCTCGTGCTCGCCTCAGGATGCAGCTCGACCCGCAGCCCCTGCGTACGCTCCATCCGCGGCGGCGGCGCGTCCCCCACTCGCTCAACTGGCTGCCAGGTCCTGCGATCGGCGAGATCGAGGCGAGTGGCGCGGACCTGGTCAACCTCCACTGGATCAACGCCGGCTTCCTCCGCCTCGAGAGCCTGACACGCATCCAGGTGCCCGTGGTGCTGACGATGCACGACATGTGGCCGATCACTGGACTGTGTCACTACGATGACGGCTGCCTTCGCTATCTCGAGGGCTGCGGGCGATGCCCCCAGCTGCGCAGCGCACGGACCTTCGACCTCTCGTCCTGGTGCTACGAGCGGAAGCGCCGCGTCTACGAGGCGCTGCCGCTGACGGTGATCACGCCGAGCGGGTGGCTCGCCGAGAAGGTTCGCGAGAGCCCGCTCCTCGGTGATCGGCGCATCCACGTCATTCCCAACGGGCTCGACCTCGAGAGCTTCCGGCCGCACCCTGCGGCCCTCGCGCGAGAGGTCCTGGGTCTGCCACAGGGTCGGAAGCTGGCGCTCTTCGGCGGCGACGATCCGATCGAAGACGATCGCAAGGGCTTCGCGCTCGCCCACGAGGCGCTGGCGCGCGCCGAATCCGAGGTCGATCTGGTGATCTTCGGCACGCGCCGACCGGCCGGCTGGCGGTCGGAGGGCCTTCGCGTGCACTTCCTGGGGCCGCTGCGTGACGACACCAGCCTCGCGCTCGCCTACTCGGCTGCGGACTTCATGCTCTCGACGCCTCGCCAGGACAACCTGCCCAATACGGTCATGGAGGCGCAGGCGTGCGGGACGCCCGTGGTCGCTCTGACTCGAGGGGGGCTGCCCGAGATGATCGACCACCGGGAGACGGGTTGCCTGGCGAACGGCCCGACCGGCGAGGGGCTGGCCGCGGAGATCGATTGGATCCTCGGAGAGGATCGTGCGGTGAAGGCCGGCGTGCGTGCGCGGGCCGCCGCGGAGCGCCGTCATGGCCAGGCGCTCTGCGCCAAGCGCTATACGGCGCTCTTCGAGGCCATCCTGACCGAGCGCGTCGAGTCGCTCGAGGAGACCAGGGGATGAGGAAGATCTCGGTCATCGTGCCTACCTACAATCAAGCGCAGTACCTGGGCCCATGCCTGGACTCGATCTACTTCCAGGATCACCCGAACCTCGAGATCATCGTCGTCAACGACTGCTCGACCGACGAGACCGCGCAGGTGCTGGAGGAGTTCGCGGCAGCGGTGACGGGGGAGGCCGTCTCGTACGCGGCGCGCCTCGACGAGAAGACGGACGTGATCGAGCGGGTCTACCACCCCCGCTATCGACAGGACGGCCGCGAGCTGGTGGTCCTGCACAACGAGCGCAACCTGGGATCGACGCCCACCTACAATCGCGGCTTCCGGCGCGCGACGGGCGACTACTGCACCTACATCGCGTCGGACGACATCTGCCATCCGATGATGATGAGCACGCTCGCCGGGCCTCTCGAGGCCGACGCGGCAGACTTCGTCTACTCGGATACCTTCATCATCGACGACGCCGGGCGAATCCTGCGCGAGTTCAAGCTGCCCGACTACTCGTTCGAGGCCTGCTTCCAGGACTGGTACCTCTGCGGCGTCTCGAAGCTCTATCGGCGCGCGCTCCACGAGCAGATCGGCTACTACGACGAGCGCTTCCTCGCCAACGACCACGAGCTCTATCAGCGCTTCGCCCTGGCGGGCGTCCGCTTCCACCACATCCCGCACACCCTCTACTCCATCCGCAGCCACGAAGGCCGCGAGGTGAACGTGCACAGCCGATCGAACTGGGCGAGGCTGCTCGATGAGAGCCGAGGGCTGGTGCGCGAGGCGCGGCGGACGCGCATGGGGAGGCCGGACATGCCCGCGGCGCAGCGGGGCTGACCATGGCGGCCAGCGCCCCGGTCGATGCCCCGACTGCGCTGTGCTTTGCTCTCCTCCATGAAGATCCTCCTCGCCCTCCTCCTCCTGGTCGGCCTCGCCGCGCTCGTGCTCTTCGGCCTTGCCCAGCTCTGGTCCCACACGCCGCACGGTCGCCTCAAGCCCATCTTCGCGCTGCTCTTCAAGGTCGCGCCCCATCTCGCCCCGGGTGATCCCGAACGGGCGATCGGCGCCGCGCAGATGGATACGCCAGCGCAGATCGCGAAGGCGCGGGCCGACTTCGCCAAGGGCACGGCGGGGCTCTCGAAGCCGGTGGGCTTCGACGGTGAGATCGACGATCGGATGATCGAGGGCGCGCCCGGAGGCTCGCTTGCCGTTCGCATCTATCGGCCGAGGCAGCGGGGCGATGCGACGGCACTCGTCGTGTACTTCCACGGCGGCGGCTTCGTGGTCGGAAGCCCCGACTACACGGACGCGGTCACCCGTCTGCTCGCGCTGCGCACACCCGCGGTGGTGGTCAGCGTGGACTATCGCATGGCGCCCGAGCACCCCTTTCCCGCGGCGCCGGACGATTGCGAGTTCGCGGTGCAGTGGTGTCACGAGAACGCGGAGGCGCTCGGCGCGCGTGCCGGCCCGCTCGTCGTGGCGGGGGACAGCGCAGGGGGCAACCTCGCCGCAGTGGTGTCCCAGCGCGATCGCGAGTCGGGGGCCGGGCGCATCGGCTACCAGGTGCTCATCTATCCCACCACCGATCTCTCCCGCCGAGATCGACCCTCACAGATCGCCTTCGCTTCGGGCTACGGCCTGAGCAGCAAGGACCTGGACGACTGCGTCCGCTACTACGTGCCCGGCGGCGTCGAGCTCACGCACCCCGAGGTCTCCCCCCTCTTCTCCAAGTCGCTCGAAGGGCTCCCCCCCGCGGTCGTGATCACCGCCGACGTCTTCTCACCGGACAGGATCGCGCGCGACGCCA
>CAZQMY010000020.1:0-30336 GCA_964594405.1 uncultured Spirochaetaceae bacterium
GCGGGTAGTCGAGTTTGTGCGATGATTCGAGCCGCTCGAGGAGCTCGAGCTGGCTCTCCAACGATTCCAGCTCGACCAGCGGCCGCTCGCCTCTCCGATCGAGGAAGTACCTGTCGACGCCGTCGTCCGGCAGATAGCCCATCGACTGCAGCTTCAACGACGAGAGCGTCATCGCGACGACGAAGGGGCGCTGACGCTCGACCGCCTCCACCGGGATCCCCAGCTCGGCGAGTGCCTGAGCGAGCCGGGCATGAGTCGGCGCGCCGAGGACATCGGCCAGGCGCTGGCCGGGAGGAAGGGTGCCCCGCGTAGCCATGATCCGCTCCGCCGCAGCCGACTCCATCCTGTCGATGTCGAGCTCCACCACGAGCCGATCCGCCTCGGAGAACGCAGCCTGCACACCCTCGGGCAGCGGGTAGAAGTCTGCCTGGCCGAAGTGGATCGAGCCGAAGAGATGGGCGACGGAAGCGCCCTCCCCGACTCTCCACAGCAGGCTCGACCGGCCTTCCGGGCAGCGGAGCGGAGCGCTCTCCCGGCGCGCCCCGGCCAGCGGAACGTGCGCGATGGGCTCGAGAGCCGTCGCGGCGCCTGCGAAGGGCGAGCGCCATGCGCTGCCCGAGAGGAAGCGGAAGCGCGCGGCCAGCGCGTCGAAGCCGGGCTCGAGGCGAGGGAGGCGGGATTCCAGGGTCCAGAAGCCGACGCGGTAGGCGAGGCCTCGAACGACGATCACGTACTCGACGAAGGCGATGTCGCCGCTCGGCTGCGACACGCGATAGACCCAGCGAACGGCATCGGAGCCCGGCAGGTGGGCGGCCTCGAGCACCGCGAGCTGGCCGTCGTAGGTGCTCAGGAGGAGATCGAGATAGCCCACCGCGTCCTGATCCGTCGTCTCCACGAGCATTCGGGCGTAGGCCAGTCGGTCGGCGCGCTCGGCGATGAGCAGAGGCGGGGCGTTCCTGCCCTTTTCCACCGGGAAGAGAGGCGCGAGATCCGGCGGCGCCTCGTCACGACTCGCGAAGAGGCGCCAGCGATCCGGGAGCTCGGCGCGAACGCCCAGCTCGGCGTTCTCGTAGGCGCGCTTCGGCTGCGCGGGCTTCGACTCAGTGGCGCAGTCGACGAGCACCGCGCCCATGACGAGCGGCACGAGGGCGCGTGCCATCCCTCGCGCCCAGCGCCCGATCAGCTCTCGCATCGACTCGAAGGTCCTCGTCGGAGTCGGGGGGCCACCCGCAACATCGCAGAACCCCGCCGATCCACCAACCCCGTCGGGCGCCTCGGCATGGAACCTGCGGCCCGAAGCCGGCCCCCACCCGTGGCGAAGTGATAGACTCGGGTGTCTCGGAGCGAGCCTCCCCCCGCGCGTGCCGCGCTCTGCCGCGCTCTAGAGGTGCTCGAGCACGAGCGGCGGACCGCTCTGCGACGGAGCCGGGACGGACGGAACGGAGAGAGCCGATGAGCAGCACGGTCGACCGGGCGATCCGCGCAGGATCCATGGAGCCGCCCCTTTGGCGGAGGTCGCGCCTCGCGATCCTCGCGGCGATGATGCTCACCCTCGCCGCCTGCGTGGCCCCGCCGCCGCAGAGCTGGGAGTCGCTTCCCCCGCCGGAGCCCCCGGTCGACGTCCAGCGGGCCCTCGAGGAGCTGACCCGGGACGCGGTCGCCCCCGCATTCCTCTCCAGCAAGCGTCTGTACGGGCCCGGCACGCGGAGACTCACCACGGCGGTCACGCGCCAGCCCGACTCCGGCCTCGCAAGACGCATCCATACCCTGGGCACCCAGAGCGGCAGCATCCACACCACCGTAGCGAGCCACCATGCCATCCTCGGCCTTCGGGGGATGCTCCCGATCTCCTACCGCCGCTGGGGGAGCGGCGGGGCGGGCTTCCAACCGGTGAGCCCCAACGGCAGCCCCGAAGCCCACGTGGTGGAGCTCCGCAAGCTCCACGGCACGCTCTTCCCGATCCAGGTGGGCAACACCATCGCGGTCGAGCTCGTCTGGTCCGACGGCGCGCGCCAGACGGTGACGATCGCCGTCACCCAGCAGATCGTGGAGAAGGATGGCCTCGATCAGTCCGCGCAGGCGATCCCCGGCACGAGCCATCAGGTGATGGCCTCCTCGCCCACCTGGAAGCACAGGCTCTACTTCCGCTACTTCGACGCGCTGGGCTTCGCGATCGAGAGCACGGCGGAGCAGTTCACCACGGTCCAGTGGGACAAGGGCACGGCCCTCGCCAACGCGGGAAGCCTCCCCACCTCGGCAGTCCTGATGCCCGGGATGGAGCGCGTGCGTCCCGGCGACTATCGGCCGCCGGCGGGGCGGACCCCGTCCTCCACGCCCGGCAAGCGCGTCGCCATGGTGGTGGGCAACGGCGCCTACCTGCGCACGCGGGCGCTGCCCAATCCCAGGCGCGACGCCGAGGCCATCGCCACGCGACTTCGCACACTCGATTTCGAGGTGGAGCTCGTGACAGACAGCTCTGCCGACGAGATGAAGAGCGCGCTGCGCCGTTTCCGTCGCAGCCTGCGCGGCGCGAGGATCGCCCTCTTCTACTACGCGGGCCACGCGGTCCAGGTGGAGGGCGCGAACTACCTGCTGCCCGTGGACGCCGAGCTGCGCACCGAGGGCGACCTCCACTACGACACGATCCCCCTCGATCTGGTGATGACGGAGCTCGAGAGCAGCGATGCCGTGCGCATCATCGTGCTCGATGCGTGCCGCGACAACCCCTTCCTCCAGACGCTCGCCACGTCGCTCCCCGCGACGCGATCGGCGGGCCTGAGCCGCGGGCTCGCGATCTCGCGGCGCAGCACGGTCGGGACGCTCATCGCCTTCGCGACCGCACCCAACCAGGTGGCCGCCGACGGCGACGGCTCTCACAGCCCCTACACCGAGGCGCTGCTCGAGTGGATCGGAACGCCCGGTCTGGAGATCGGCGAGGTCTTCCGGAAGGTGCGCGCCGACGTGATCTCGGCCTCCGGCGGCCGACAGATCCCCTGGGAGAACTCCTCGCTGATCGGTGAGGGCATCTACCTCGGCGGAACGCGTTGAGCCGGGCCAGCGCCGGGCGCGCGGTGTCCGCACACGGGCGGAACGCTCAGAATCGGTAGATCAGGTTGCCCGAGAGCGAGAAGTAGTAGAGGGCGTCGAGCGTGCCGCTGGGCAGCTCGAACTGGCGCGTGGAGAGCACGGCGGCGCCCTCCACGTTCAGCGCCCAGCCCCTCGCCACGTAGAGGTCGACACCCGCCCCCAGTCGACCGGCGAAGCCCGTCCCCGTGACGTCCGCGGTCAGCGGAGGATTCGTCAGGTTGAAATCGAAGGTCCAGATACCGACGCCGCCGCCGGCCAGCAGGTAGGGCTGGATGCGCCAGATCGGAAGGTAGACCTTCATGTTCGCCGTGATCACGTGGGACTGGAAGCGGCCGACGTCGAGCAGATCGCCGCCGGCCTGCTCGAATCGGAGGGGCAGGCGGTGCAGCCATTCGTAGTGCGCCTCCAGCGCGAGGAAGCTGAAGAGCCGATACCCCGCCCGCGCGTTGACGCCCGGTGAGTCGCCGAGGGTCACGGGAATGCCGCCCGCACCGAGCGCCTCCTTCAGCTGATCCTCGATGAGGTTGAACCCGTAGGTGCCCCCGATGCCCAGGTACCCACCCGATCTCGAGAACGAGGGCTCGTCCTCGGCGATCGCCGGAGACGCGGCGGGGAGGGTCGAGAGGAAGAGCAGCGGGACGAGCGCGAGCGACGAAGCGAAGTGGCGGATCATGGAGCCCCCTGTTCGGCGTGTCGGGGAACTCTAGCAGCCCGTCGGGGGCTCCTGGAGGCGCTGGCCGCGCCGACGATTGCCTCGAGAAACCGCACGCTCGATGCGCCGACCTCTGCCCGCAGGTCGTCCAGATGAGGGACTGCCGAGGCGATAGGCCCTCACGGCCCCTGCAGCAGAGTAGATCGAACTTCCATGAGGTCTGGTGCATCCCAGCGGGATTGCGCCATCATGCGCCTCCCAACCGCGTAGGAGCACCACGTCCATGGATCCGGAAGCCATCCAGGAAAACGCCTCTGAGGCGATCGAGACCGCCATCGAGTTGATCTCCAGCTGGGGACTCAACGTGATCGGAGCCATCGTGCTCCTGATCGTTGGCCGCTGGGTCGCCGCGTCCGTGCGAAAGGCCGCCCGGCGATCCCTCGAGCGGGGCAAGGTCGATCCCTCGCTCGTGCCCTTCATCAGCAGCCTGACCTACTACGGTGTCCTGACCGTGGTGCTGATCGCGGTCCTCAACCTCTTCGGCGTCGAGACCACGTCCCTGGTCGCCGTCCTCGGTGCTGCCGGCCTCGCCGTCGGTCTCGCTCTGCAGGGCACCCTCTCGAACTTCTCCGCCGGAGCGATGCTCCTCGTCTTCCGACCGATCCGGGTGGGCGACTATGTCGAGGTCGGAGGCGTCGGAGGAAGCGTGGCGGAGATCGGCGTCTTCACCACCACGCTCAATACGCCCGACAACGTGAAGGTGATCATCCCGAATTCATCCGTCTTCGGGCAGACCATCAAGAACTACTCGGCCAACGACAACCGCCGCATCGACCTCGTCATGGGCATCTCCTACGGGGACGACATCGGCAAGGCCATGGATGCGATCAACGACGTCCTCAGCAAGGAAACGCGGCTCCTGGCCGAGCCCGCGCCCACGGTCGCCGTCGCCGAGCTCGGCGACAGCTCGGTGAACATCGTGGTGCGGCCCTGGGTGAGCAAGGACGACTACTGGCCCACGCGATTCGACCTGACCCGGGCCTTGAAGGAAGGCCTCGAGGCCTCCGGGTGCTCGATCCCCTTCCCGCAGCGGGATCTGCATGTGATCACGATCCCGGGCAGCGAGAGCTGATTCCCGCGCCAGCGACGAAGCGGGATGCGCGGTCGGGCGGTGCGCCGGGGTGCACTCCAACGCCCTGCGTCGTACCGCGATGGCCACCCATCACCCATCTCATCTTCGAGAGGATGAACATGATCGAAAGCATCTGGAGCAGGCGCAGCCTCGTCCCGGTCCGGACACTCACCTTCGCCGCGGTCGCCCTGGCGCTCTTCCTCCACGCCGGCACCGCCCACTCGGCCAAGGTCGAGCTCAAGAGCGGCGAGAGCTTCGAGGGCGAGATCGTCGAAGAGAACGAAGAGCAGATCGTGCTCCAGCATCCGGTGCTCGGCCGGCTCGTGATCCCGCGCGGCGAGGTCAAGCCGCCGGAAGAGCCCAAGGTGGAGCCGGGCCTCTTCGGGACGCCCATCCTGCGCGGCTGGCAGCGGGTGGTCGGCCTCGGCTTCTCGGGCTCGACCGGCGACTCGGAGCAGGCGGCCTTCAACACCACGCTCCGCCTCGAGGAGGAGACCGACAGCTTTCGCGGACTCTTCCGCGCCGCCTATTTCTACGGGACGAATCAGGGCGAGACGGAGACCAACTACCTGCTGAGTGACTATCAGCACGACTTCCTCTTCGGTGGGTCGCGCCTCTTCGTCTTTGCCAAGGCGCTCTACAACTACGATCAATTCCAGCAGTGGGAGCACCGCGTCGGCGGCAACGCGGGTATCGGCTACTCGTTCATCAAGAACGACACCCTCGATTTCCGTGGTGAGATCGGCGCCGGTGTCGTCCACGAATTCGGCGAGATCGACGAGACCAAGCCCGAGGGCGTCTTCGGCCTGATCCTCGTCTGGAACGTCGCCGAGGGGCAGAAGTTCAACGCGCGCAGCACCTACTACCCCAACTGGAACGAGCTCCCCGAGTTCCGCCTGCTGAGCACTGCGAGCTACGAGATCTCGCTCGCCTTCATCCAGGGGCTCTCCTTCAGCATCGGGTTGAGCTCGGAGTACAACGACGCCGTCGATGAGAGCGAAGGCTTCAACAAGCACAACCTCCGGTACCTCGGCAACCTCAACTACGAGTTCTGAGGGGGCGGGGCGGGGAGCGCCCGTCGCGCGCGTGGCGATCCCTGCACGGCGATCAGCCGAGAAAGGCTCCGAGCGCCTCCCGTAGGGCGAGGGGGGCATCGAGCATGATGGAGTGGCCCGCGTCCGCGATGGTCGCCTGGCTCGCATCGCCCCGCATGCGCCGCATGAGCGACGTCGCCTCTTCCTCGGAGAGCACCGCGGAACGCTCACCCCGAAGCAGCAGCGTCGGCACATCGAGCGCGTCCACCGCCCCGAGGACCCGCTCGCCGGCCGCCGCGAGATCTCGATCCGCGCCCACGCCGCCCATCACGCCCGGATCCATGCGCAGCACGTAGCGTCCATCGAGCCTGCGTACGAGGCTCCTGCTCGCGAAGGCCCGGAGGGCGGCGCGATCGCCGCACTGGGGGTGGACGATGGCCAGCCAGTCGGCGTACTGCTCCGGCGAATCGAAGCCCTCCTCGAGGGCCGACTGGCCCTTCCCGAGCGCCGCCGCGAGCTCGATCGAGTGCCTCGGCGCGACGTCGAGGAGCGCCAGCCGACTGACGCGATCGGGATGCGCGGCGGCCAGCAGGATGGCCGCGAGACCCCCGAGAGAGTGTCCGACGACGGCGCAGCGACGCAGACCGAGCGCGTCCATCAGCGCGAGCAGATCCGCCGCGTGGTGCCAGGGCGCATAGCCTCCATCCGGCGACCAGGGCGAGTCGCCATGGCCGCGCAGGTCGACGACGATCGATCGATGCGCGCCACCGCCCGCGCCCTCGAGGAGCGGCGCCCACACGAATCGGTTGTGCGCGAAGCCGTGCACGAAGAGGACGGGGAGCGCCTCGCCATCCGCGGCGTCGGTGTAGGCGAGGGCGAGGGCCCCTTCGGACAGCCGGCTCACGCGGAGAGCCCCGCGGCGGTACCGGCCTCGAGCAGGACCTGGACGAGCGAGGCGATCCCCGGCCGCTCGGCCCAGACCGACAAGGGCACGGCGACCCCCACGCTGCGTTCGATCTCCAGCGCGAGCTCCATGCCCACCAACGAGTCGAGGCCCTGATCCACCAGCGAGGCGTCATCGTCCAGCGCGGCCGCCGCCTCGTGACCGAGCGCCAGGACGCCCGCCACCAGAGAGCGCAGGTGGATGCGGAGCGCATCACCGCGCTCGCTCTCCTCGAGCTGCCAGAGTGAGTCTGCGCTTCCGCCCGGACGGCCGGCCGCCTCGTCGTTGGCCCACGCAGCCGGCCCGCCGCGCCGCGTTCCCGCGATCAGGCGCGCATCCCGCCCGTCCCGCTCCGCCGTGGCGACCGCACGGGCGAGGGCCTCGGCGCGCGCCGGTCCCCAACAGCCGTCGGCGGGATCGACGGAGACGCAGACCGCGCGTCCTCCCGACGCGCGTCGCCGCCCGCAGAGGGCGACGGCCGCCGCGCGAAGCCGCCTGGCGCGCCGCCCATCGGCCGACTGCATGAGGATCAGCATGGGCGCCATCGGCTGGACACGCAGCGACTCGGCGAGACTCCGGATCCGGCGGATCGCCGGGTCGCGCTCGCCGGGGCCAGGAAGCGCTCCGGGGACGAGGGTCGCACTCCCGAGTGACGTGCCGAGCGCCTCGATCTCGGCGCGGACCTCCCACCAGGCGCCCTTGGCGACGACGACGCGCAGCCCTCGACCAGCCAGGCGATCGCGGAGCTCAGTGAGGCCCTGCTCGCTCGCCGCCGATCGCGCATGCACGAGCAGAGCGCGCGCGCCCAGGTGTCCGACCAGGGTGGCCGCGCCTTCGAGGTCTGCGCAGTCCTCCGCCGAGACGAAGTGGATGAGGTCCCCTCGAAGGGCTCGCCCAGGCGCCCCGGAGTCGGGCCGCCGCCGCTCGCCTTCGACCAGCACTTCGGGATCGCGCTCGAAGTCCACCACCACGCGGCCCGCGTTCGCCCCTTGGGTGATGGCCGCCAGGGCGCGCGAGAGGTGGCGCGGCGCGAAGCACTCGGTGCGCTCGGCGAGCAGCGGTCCGGCCTGCGCGAGCCCAGCGCGAAGCGCGATCCCCACGGCCCCGGGCTCCTCCTTCCACCAGCGCGTGAAGTCGATCGCGTGGAGGCTCTGATTGGCCATGGGTCTCGACGCGCTCCGCTCGGCGCCGAGGTCCACGAAGTGCCCTGCACCGGAGAGCAGCGCCGGCACGACCGAGCGTCGCGCGTCGTCGCCGGCCACCACCGCGACATCGAAGCCCTGGCCGCCCGCGATCTGCCGCAGCGCGCCGACGAAGTCGCTCGTGGCGTCGAGGGTGTGTGCAGCGCCGTGCCGACGAAGGAGGGCGAGGCGCCGCGCTCCCGTCGCGACGGCCACCACCTCGGCGCCGAGCGCGGCGGCAAGCGCGACCAGCCCCGCACCCACGCCCCCGCCGCCGGCCATCACCAGCACGCGGTCGCCCTCGCGCAGCCGAGCGCTCTCCACGAGCGCACGATGGGCGAGCGCGAGCGCGAGCGGGCTGGCCGCCGCGCGGGCGAGCTCGACGGGATGATGCAGGCGCGCGGCGCATCGCGCATCGCAGACCACCTCGTCCGCCAACGCATGATGAGCCATGCCGATCACCGGGTCGCCGACGTGAAGATCCTCCACACCTTCGCCCACCTCGATGACGCGACCCGCGTACTCGCAACCGGGGCCGCCATCGCACGGGGCCGGCGTCAGCCCGAGGGCGACGAGCCCATCGCTGCGGCCCAGCGCGACACCCGAGACCTTCACGCGGATCTCGCCGAAGGCCACGTGCTCGGCGGCCCGGCGGCGCCACTCGGCAGGGGTCCGGGAAGCCGATGCGGACCAGCGCGCCGCGTAGCCGCTCTGCGTCGGCATCGCCGGGCGGATCGCGGCGACGCCCGCGCGGCGGAGCCCGCCCTGGCCTTCCGCGCCCGCTCCATCGCGCAGGGCGAGCTGCACGCCCGAGAGCCGGCCCATCACCCGGCCCGCCACATCGTAGAAGGTGAGCGCCAGCGCATGGCTCTCCTCCAGCCGCGCATGCACGAGGAGATGGTCGAGCCGCGCGTCGGGGACACTCGCCCTCCCCAGCGCAGAGAGCTCTGGATCCCACATTCCAGGATTCAAGAGTGCCGACGTGCAGCTCAACGCAGAATCGACGAGGGCCGGATGCAGCCACAGGTGACCGGCGTCGTTCTGACAGCGGCTCGGCAGCTCGAGCTCGAGCAGGAGCTCGTCCACCGCAGGACGCGGCCAACCGCCGCGCGCCCTGCTGATCCACGCACCGCCGATGGCGCGCAGGCCCGCAATGGGCAGCGCTTCCTGGGCTTCGAGCAGGGCCTGCAGCTCGGTCTCGCCCATCGTGTCAGCGCAGCGCCCGCGGAGCGCGTCCAGGCTCTCGATGGGCTCGGCTGCGCTCGCATCCACGCCTGTGGGGCGGCTCAGGGTCGCGAGGGCGAGGCGCTGCCAGCGGGCCTCGGCACTGCTCGCCCAGCGACCGTGCAGCTCGAAGCGCAGGATCCCCTCGCTCCCCTCGACGATGCTCGCCTGGAGCACGAGGCCGGGCATGCGCGCCGCCGGGTCCGCGGGGGCCAGGCGTTCGATCTCGAGGCCCGTCACCTCCACGCGCCCATCGGGCCAGCGCCAGCGGCCCGCGGCCATCGCCACCTCGAGCGCCAGCACGCTCGACAGCCGCGCGCCCTCGGCGGGCCTGGCGAGGCCGAAGATCGGCGAGACGTCCGCGTCGAGCTCGACCTCGAAGCTGGTCCGGCCGGGCTGCAGCGCGTCGACTCGCGAGGGACCGATGAGCGGGTGGGCGGGCGCCCGAGGCGGTCGACGTCGGCGCTCACCGAACCAGAGCGTCTGGGTCCTGAAGGGCATGAGCGGCAGCGAGACGACGCGTCCGGACGGGCAGGACTCACTCAGATCGAGGAGATGTCCGCGCACGTGGAGCGCCGCCAGCAGGTGGGCGAGATCGATGCGCCCTTCGCCATCCCGGCGCAGGCTGTGCAGGGCGTCGACCTGCGCGCCGCCATCGGCGGCGATCTCGACGAGCGCCCGTGTGAGCGAAGGATGGGGCGAGAGCTCGATGCAGGTGCCCGCCGACGCCGGGCCCTCCGTCAGAAGCTGTCGCCCCGCCTCCAGCAGACGCACGGGGTTGCGGAGGTTGCGGCGCCAGTACCGCACGTCGAGGGTGCCGGGTTCGCGGGGCGCGCCATCCGTCGTGGAGTAGAAGACGACCTCGGAGGCGCGCGCCCGGATGCCGCTGATGTCCGCCTCGAAGTCGTCGAGGACCGGATCCATGAGCGCGCAATGCGAAGCGAAGTCGACGTCGAGCAGGCGGGCGAATCGTCCCTCGGCTTCGCATGAATCGACGAAGGCCCGCACCGCTCCCGGATCGCCGGCGACGAGCACCGAGTCGGGCCCATTGGTGCCGGCGAGCTCGACGCCGCCTCGCTCCGGCAGCCGCGCTTCGACCTCACTCGCCGGCAGCCCCACCAAGGCCATCGCGCCACGACCCGCCACCCTCTCGACCGCGCGCCCACGATGATGGGCGAGCCGCACGACGTCCTCGCGATCCAGCGCGCCCGCCGCGTACGCGGCGGCCAGCTCGCCGACGCTCTGCCCCAGCACCGCGTCGGGGACGATGCCATGCGCTGCGAGCCAATCGCTGAGGGCGACCTGCACGGCCACGAGCAGGGGCTGCAGACGCGAGAGGCGGGCGAGTGCCGCGCGCCCCTCGTCCGGCGAGCGCAGGGCTCGGTGGATCGACCAGTCGGCCACGCGAAGATGGATCGAATCGCTGGCCTCGATGGAGGCCGCAAAGGCGGGAGCCGTTCGCAGCAGATCCCGCGCCATCCCGAGCCACTGGGCGCCCTGTCCGGGAAAGACGAAGACGACCGGGCGCTTGCCGTTGGCCCGAGACCGGTGGAGCGCAGCACTGGGCCGACCCGACGCATAGCTCTCGAGCTCGGCGGCGAGCGCCTGCGAAGAGTCCGCCACCACCGCGATGCGCTGCGGAAGATGAGTTCGGCGGCGCGCCAGCGTGAAGGCCAGGTCCGAGAGCGCCGCGTCGTCATGAGGCTCCTGACGGAGCCGGTCGGCATGCGCCCCGGCAAGCTCGCGCAGCGAGTCTTCGTCGTGGGCGGAGAGTGCGAAGAAGCGGGGGCGCAGCGCGGCCTTCGACTCGGCGGACGAAGGCGCGGCCTCGACGATCACATGCGCATTGGTGCCGGAGATTCCGAACGAGTTGACCGCCGCCAGGGCACGGCCTTCGTGTGGCCAGGGGAGGGACTCGCGCGGGACCTCCACCGGAAATGCGGCCCAGTCGATGCGATCGCTGGGCGTCTCGAAGTGGAGCTGCGCGGGGATGGCGCGCTCGCGCACCGCGAGGGCCGTGATGATCAGGCCCGCGATGCCCGAAGCGGACTCCGCGTGACCGATGTTCCCCTTCACGGACGAGACGCGCAGCGGACGATCTGCAGCTCGCCCCGCGCCCATCACGTCGCCGAGAGCCGCCATCTCGATGGGATCACCGACCACCGTGCCCGTCCCGTGCGCCTGCACGAAGTCGATCTCGCTCGGATCCACGCCGGACGAACGATACGCATCGCGCATGGCCTGGACCTGCCCTGTACGCCCGGGCGCCATCATGTGTCCGCCATCGCGGCCGTCGGCGCTCGCGCCGCTGCCGCGAATCACCGCGTGTACACGATCACCGGCGGCGAGCGCCTCGCTGAGCGGCCGCAGCAGCACGCAGCCCGCGCCCTCTGCGCGCACGAAGCCGTCGGCACGCGCGTCGAAGGCCTTGCAGCGGCCGTCGAGGGCCATCATGCCGCTTCGCGCCAGGGCCAGACTGCCCTCGGGCGTGAGGAAGAGGTTCACTCCGCCCGCCAGGGCCATCGTCGACTCGCCATTCCAGAGGCTCTGACAAGCCAGGTGCACCGCATAGAGCGAGGACGAGCAGGCCGCGGCGAGGGTGAGGCTGGGGCCGCGCAGGTCCAGCCAGAGGGAGAGGCGAACCGAGAATGCCGCTCGCGAGTAGCCCACCGCCGTGCGCACATCGAGGGCGCGCATGGCGGCATCCTCTCCCATCAGCGCGATGCGCTCGCGGGAGAAGTCCTCCGCGGTATGCCCGACGTAGACCGAGACGCGCTCGCCACGGACGTCTTCGACCGGCACCCCGGCATCTTCGATGGCGTCCCAGACCACCTCGAACATCATCCGGGCCTGCGGCTCCATCGCTGCGGCATCCCGTGGTGAGAGGCCGAAGGGCGTGGGATCGAAGCGCTCGGGATGATCGATGAAGCCCGCCTTGGCGCTGGCGATCCTGCCCGGGATCCGCGGGCGTTCGTCGAGGTAGTGATCCAGTCGATAGCCGAGCGCCTGCCGGTGCGCCGGCGCATCACGCACCGTGAACCGCCCCTCGAGCGCGAGCGACCAGAAGGCCTCCGCACCCCGTGCACCGGCGTAGCGACAGCCGATCCCCACGATGGCGATGGGCGCCACGATGGCCTCGTTGGCCGAGCCCTGTGCAGCCTTCATGCCCGGTCCGGGCCTGCCTCGGGGATCCGATCCCAGATGAGATATGCCGTCGGTGCCTCGCCCCCCACGAGCAGCGGCAGTGTGATCAGGCTGAGCTGGTCGCCGTCCCGTTCGAAGACGCGCTCCTGGACCGTCCCCGTCCAGGCCTCGAGCGAGCTGATGAGCACGTCGTGGCTCACGCGATCACCCTTCACCTCGTAGCGACCGCAATAGGACATGAAGTCGTCGTACTGCGTCCGTGCGCCGACCTCCTCGAGGTCCTGCGAAGCGGTGGCCGAGCGCCGGGCGCTCGCCAACGAGGCGATCATGTGGCCGGTGCGGTCGTACACGAGGAGCCCCTCGACCTCCTCGCCATAGGGATGGATGACCCGGCCATCCGGAAAGCGCATCTCGAAGCTGCGCAGCTTCCACGTACCGATCAAGGCTTCGACGCTCATCTCGGCTCGTTCCCCCCTCTCGACTCGTGCTCGACTCGTGCCCGAGTCGCGACCGAGTCGTGCCGATGAGGGCGCCCCCACGCCCTTCGCGTTCCACACGACGCCCTGACGGGCCCGCGCAGGCTATGGAGTGCGCGGTCCAGGGGCAACCGGATGCGTACGACGTCGAGGCGCGATCCGTTGGATGGACATCCCTCCAACGCGAGCCAGGCCGTCGAGGAGCGCGTGAACGCCTCCAGAGGGCGGGCAACGTGGGGTGGAGGCAACGCTCCCTGGACGTAGCCATTCGTCGGGTCTCACGGTCACCGTGCGCCGGAACTCGCACGGAATCTGGACAGACGGCGAATCAGACTCGAGAAAGAAGAAAACGGGCCACCTCCCTCTCGGCAGGTGGCCCGTTTGGTGCTTCGCGTGCCTGGCATACGGGCACGCGGCGACGTGCGACCTATTGCTCGACGGATTGATAGGAGCGGACGACGTAGGTCTCCGACACCTTTTCACCCGCGGTCACGTCGAACTCCTGCTCGAGGGTCGTGACGTTCAGTGTCCAGACCGCCACCGTTCGAGTCGCTCCCGCGCCTTCCTGCAGAACGATGTCGTTGCCGCTCGGACCACCGAAGTCGCCCAGCCCGGCCGCGAGGAGATCCAGATCCAGCGTCTCGAACTGAGGGTTGCCGATGTTTCCGGGCTCGACGGCGAAGCCGTTCCCCTCTCCGCTCGCGCTGAAGATCCAGGCCAACAGGTTGCCGTCGGCCTCCTGCAGCAGCAGGTCGCTCCGGCGGTCGCCGTTCATGTCGCGGGCAGCGATCGCCGTCTGACCGGCGGGCAGGTCTCCGAGATAGACATAGACGGGCGCCACGCTGTCGTTGATCACATCGCGGAGATTGGTGATGAGGAAGATGTTCCGGGAGGCGTTGACCAGCATGATGTCGAAGCCGAAGCGGGCATCGAAGTCACCGATGATCACGTCGCCGTCCAGCTCCCCGATGTTGGTCGCCTTCATGAAGCTGCCGTCCGCCGCGTGGCTGTGGATCGAGGCATTGGTTTCGCCGACAGGCTGAACGAGCACCTCGCGCGCCTTTCCGTCCGAGTCGAAGTCGGCCACGGCCAGGACGTTGTGGGGGACGTTGGTTCCCGAGTCGTCGATATCGAAGGAGATGGTGAGGACCCGGTCTGCCGTCACCATGCCGTCCTGCTCACCGTCGTCGGGGACTTCGTTGTCCTGCAGCTCACCGGTCAGACACCAGATCTGATAGTCCGTCTGGTCGTTCTTCACGAGCACGAGATCCGTCACGTCGTCCTGCCCACCCTGGCAGTCGCCGAAGTCGCCGGTGGCGGCGGCCGTGTAGTCGGCGCTCCGGGGAATCGTGCCGGAGTTCGTGAGGTCGATCACGCCGTCGTCCTGCATGAACCAGAAGGCCAGGCCGTTGGGATCGCCGGGCGTATCCGTGGTCAGCAGGATGTCAGTCGTCGTATCGCCGTTGAAGTCGCCGACGAGGATGCCGTCGGGCGTTCCGCCTGAATGGGCGGATCCTGCGATGGCGAGCGCGAGGCCGCTGGCGGCGAGCGCGGCGAGCGTCGTCCGTAAGAAGGTCATGATTGGGTCTCCAGGTCGAGAGGCTGATGGAACCATGAAGAGTCTGGGCGCTGGTCCAATCCCTTGGAACACGGCAAATGGCCAAACTGCGAGCTGATACTATTGGCCGAGCGCTTCCTGAACGCAAGCAGAGCCATCGGAATACTCGCCCTGAAATCGGCCGTTTACCCGCCCCCTGCACACAACCGCCGGCCGCGTTCTCCCTGCTTTCCCGGTCTTTGCAAGAGCGCTGCGGCTCCCCAGAGGGGCACGAGATTGGACGTCCGGAGTTGCCGATCGCGCGACTACTCGATGTAGCCGAGCGCGCGGAGATGCTCTTCGGTCTCCGGGCTCGAGCTGCGCGCGCGCTCGACCTGCTCGGGCGGACGCGCGCGGGCGCGGTAGGCGTCGAGTGATGTGGAGAGGTGGGTTGCGACATCGTCATCGCCCGCGACCGGCGCGCCCTCTTCCGGATCGCGCTCGAGGTTGTACAGATCGCGGTCGCCGCGACTGCTCTCGATCAGCTTGTAGGGCCAATCAACGCCGGCGGTGAGCGTGCGATCCATCGACTCGCCCCGCTGCCTCAGCAGCACGCCGGGCGGTCGCGCCTCGGCCACCGCGAGCTTCCGCTCGCCGGGCATCGTCCCTTCGACGCCCTCCGGCAGCTCGAAGCCGACCACATCCGCCACCAGCGGAAGGAGATCCACCAGCGACGCCTGTCCCCATACACGCCGCCCTCCGCCTTCACCGCCGGGCATGCGGATGATCATCACGGCCCGCATCAACTCCTCGTAGAGGAAGGGACCGTGCTTCCACTCACCATGCTCACCGAAGAGCTCGCCATGATCGGAAGTGATGATGATGAGCGCATCCTCGTAGCGACCGAGTCGCTTCAACAGATCGAGCAGCTCGCCCACGAAGCCATCCATGAGCCGGATCTCGCCATCGTAGAGGTCGACCTTGCGACGGGCTTCCGGGTCGGCGTAGGGCTCGCTCAGGGGGGGCATCGGAGGCTGACCCGGGACGGCGTGATAGGGATCGTGGGCGTCGAAGTAGTTGATCAGGATGTGGACGGGCCGCTGGGGCGGCACCGCCTTCAGCCAGGCGAAGACCTCCGCGTTGAGCTCGTCGCCGGGGCGCCCGGCCAGCGTCGCGGCGCCGGTGACCTGCTTCTCGTATCCCTGCATCAAGCCGAACTCCGGGGCGAGCCAATGCCCGCCCGCGAATCCGCCCGTCGCGTAGCCCCTCGCATAGAGCAGCTCGGCCAGGGTCACCTGATCCTGGCCGAGGCGGTTGGCGCGGTAGTTGCCTCGAGGCACGAAGCCCAACACTTCGGTGATGGTCGCATTGCCGGCTTCGGCGTCGTAGTGCGCGCCGTGGCTCGTCGGGTGCTTGCCCGTGAGCATCGAAGCATGGCTCGGCAGCGTCCAGGGCGAGGTGACCCAGGCGCGCTCGTAGACCACCGCCTCCTTCGCGAAGGCGTCGATGCGGGGCGAGGTGGGCCGCTCGTAGCCGTAGACGCCGAGGTGGTCCGCCCGGGTCGTGTCCAGGGTGATGAGGATGACGTCCGGCGGCTGCGCGGGCTCGGCTGCGCCACACGCCCAGACGGCGAGGGCCGCGCAGATCGTCCCGATCAGCCGACCGCCTCTGCTCGCGGGCGCCGATGAATTCGCACGAACCAGCATCGCGCAGAGCATAGGCGATCCGGGATCGGCGCCGGAGCGCGGGCCCTTCCGCGCGTCATCCCTCTTCAGCCCTCTTCAACCCTCTTCTTCGCCCCGCTCCAATCCCAGCATCACGATGGCCAACCCGCCGAGGAAGCCGACGAGCACCAGCAGCCCGAAGAAGGAGAGGGTCGGGACCGGATTCGCGTTGGGGTCGAGCACCTCGACGGGGATCACGATGGGCGTGGTCGAGCCGTCGCCATCCTCCACCGTCAGGCTGACGTTGTAGATGCCCGGGCTGGCGAAGACGTGCTGCGGGCTCTGCGCTGCGCTGGTGGCGCCATTGTCGTCGAAGTCCCAGCTCCAGCCGACGATGCCGTCGAAGGCGGTCGACAGGTCCGTGAAGTTCACCTGGGCCGGGGCGACGGGCGACATGGGCGACCAGTCGAAGCTCGCCACCGGCACGCTGTCCGTCACCGTCACCTGCGCCGTCGCCGTATCCGTGAGCAGGAAGGCATCGGTCACCTCGACCTGCACCTGGTAGGCGCCGTCCGCGGGATAGGCGTGGAGGACATTGGCGAGGGCGGGGCCGCCCTCGCCGTCGCCATCGCCGTAGGTCCATACGTAGTCGGTGATGGCGCCGTTCTGGCTGGACGCCGTCGCCGTCATCGCCAGATCGACGCCCTCCTCGACGTTGAAGGGACCGTTCAGGCTCACCTGCGGCAGCGGGCCGACGCCCAGCACGGTGATGGTCCGCAGGTCGGCGGGCAGCGTGCTGCCCTGGTCGGTGGCCGTGAACTGCACCTGGAAGATGCCGGGCGTGTAGAAGGGGACGACGCCCGGGTCTGCTTCGTTCGAGTTCGGGGCGCCGCCGTCGAAGTCCCAGAGGTAGGTCATCGGACTGCCCGACGCGATCTCGGTATCGAGGCTCGTGAAGGCCACCTCCATGCCGGTGTAGATCTTCAGGTTCGAAGGGGGCGTGCGGATGTTCGCGTAACGCAGGCAGGCGTCTCCGATGGCGTCGCCGTTGGCGTCGGCCTGGTCGACGTTGGCGTCGTGCATGCAGTTGTCGACGGCGTCGTCGAGCCCGTCGCCGTCTGTATCCGCCACCTGATACTCGACGATCAGGCATTCCTGCAGCGCGCCGCGCGGGCAGGGGTCGTACGCGTCCAGCAGGCCATCGTCGTCGGTGTCGTCGTCGGCGGGGCTGCTGGTCTGCTCGATCCTGCCCAGGAGCTCGTCGACGTTGAGCTCGCCGTCGCCGTCGTAGTCCTGGGCGTAGTCGAGCAGGTCAGCGGAGTTCGGCAGGAGGAGGATGTCGGCCAGCGGGATGAGCGTGAGCAGTCGGGAGACGTAGCGCGCGGCGAGATCGTCGTCGCCCTCGTCGCCCTGCACCAGCGTCGCGGCGGCGCGCGTCGTGGTGGGCTCGGCAAAGCTGCCCAGGTTCGCGTAGAAGCCATCCACCGTGGCCGCGAAGCCGCTGGCGGGCTGGGCGGGCGCCAGCACCGTCACCAGGTCGGCGTGCAGATCGTCGAAGGTGCGCACGATCTCTTCGGATGCGTCGAGCTGGCTGCCCAGCTTGGGGTTCATCTCGTCGAGCACGAGCTGCATGGCGGTCTTCGACTGGTCGGATGTCGGGTTGCCGAGGAGCACGGCGCCCTCGCCCTCGAGATCGTCGAGCCACGCCGCCAGGCCGTCGATCAGCGCGATGGCATGCCCCGTCTCGGGCGTCATGTCGACGTTGCGCGGCTGGACGAGGTTGTCCTGGAGGTAGCTGTAGTAGTGCGCTTCCCACGATGTGGTGTCCGTCCAGCTGAGCAGGTTCGCGTCGAGGTAGGCCTGGAAGCCGCTGGGCAGCACGTCGTCCTCGGAATCGAGCCAGGCGCGCGTCACACGCGGATCGGGCTCGTTGCCGAACTGGTGCCGGGTGCGGAGCACGATGGACTGACCGGCGGGAACGCGGATCTGGGGGAGCGTCGAGCCGAAGGGGGCATCCTGCTTCGCGAGCGGTGTCCAGAAGACGTCCATCGCACTGAACTCCGCGTTGTCGACCAGCGGCGTGGTCTTCGCGTTGTCCTCGTAGATGTTGCCATCGATGATGTACTCGACCTCCGTGAGGCGATTGGCCGTGGGGTAGCTGTTCGGGTCGCCGTCGTCGGTCCCGCGCAGCACCTCGTCCCAGTCCGACCAGCCGTCGTTGTCCTGGTCGGAGGGCGTGCTGCCGGGGTCGTTGGGATCCGAGCCTCGCAGCAGCTCCTCGAAGTCGGTCCAACCGTCGCCATCGCTGTCCAGGTCGTGATCTGCGACCAGTGGGTCGAGGCCGTACTCATCCTCGACAATGTCGGGGATGCCGTCGCCGTCCGTGTCGCGATAGGGATCCGCGGCGTCGATGGTGATCGAGATCGTGGGCGCTGAGCCGGCCGGCCAGTAGGAGACGTGTCCATTCTGGAAGGCGTAGTACTCGATGACATAGGTCCCGTTCTGGATGAGGTTGAAGACCACCTCGCCCTGGGTGACGACGGCCGGCCCCGGCGGGTTGATCGTGTAGCGGGCTTCGAGAGTCCCGCCCCCTTGAGCCGGCGCGATCGGCGTGATGCGAACCTGGACCGTCCCGTCGAAGGTACCTCCTGCGGGCGGGTCGATCAGGACGCCCGGCTTGAAGGGTGCCTGCCCGCCCTGCGACGGGAAGAGGGGCGCCCCGGTGCCCATCAGGGACATCGAGGGGAGGGCCGGGCTCAGCGCGGGATCGCTGTTGGCGGTCCTGTTGACGAGCGCGGCCGCCCCCAGGTCCGGGAGGCTCGTCGAGCCTCCCCCGTCGCCGTCGATGTCGATGTTGAATCCGGTGTAGCTGGCCTGCACGGTCCAATCCTGTGTGAGCACCGAGTACGAGCCCACCGTCTGCCCCGTCCCATCGAGCACCCACACGTTCGTGGCGGTGTTGGTGAAGATGGGAGAGGCGAACGCGGACCCCGCGAGCAGCGCTGCCCACAGCAGCGCCCCCCATGCGGTGAAGCAGCTCAGTCCTCGGCGCATCCCCTTCGTCCCTGTCGCAATGGCATGCATCATTGTGCCTGTACCCAGTTCGTGTTTCGGTAGCTCTCGATCTCACCGCGACCGTCGAAGTAGACGAACTGGTAGCGATACCACCGCCCCTCCACGTGAGGCGCGCGATCGAGGAAGACCATCTGGTAGCCCGATGCGCTCCACGGATGGGGCGCGATGAACTCGATCATCTTGAAGAAGGGGTCGATCATCCCCTGGCCCGATCCGTAGGGCGGCCCGACCGGGAACTCGAAGCAGCCGACCATGTCGATCAGGGGCGAGACCTGCTGGAATTCGGAGGGCGTCGGATCACCCGGCGCGTCACCCCACTGCCGGTAGGCCACGAAGGAGATCGGCTCCGTCCTGCTCGCGAGGAGCTCCGCGCAGAAGTCGTCGCACGTGAAGCTCAGCGAGCCCGCCGCGGGATCGGGGATGCACTCGCTGCCGGAGAGATCGCCCGTGCAGCTCTCGCCGATGAAGGTGATCTCGCAGCTGTTCAGCGAGGTGACGGGGTCACCCATGCGCACCACCATCCGTTCGTCGACCGCCAGGTAGCTCGCCTGCAGATCGGCGCCGCTCGAAGCCGGGACATCGAATTTCGGCCAGGGCATGTACTCCGGAATCGGGACGTTCGGCGGCAGACGCAGATCGCAGCGCTTCGGTGACCAGTCCGAGAGCTTTCCGTCCCGGGTGACCGAGCGACCGCGGAAGCACCACTCCTCCTGCTCCTCGCCGACGGGTGCCGGCGTGGTGAGCACGACCGGCTGGCTCCGCAAGCCGTCCCTGCTGGTCTGGCCCTCGTGCGCGTTGAAGACCGTCGTCACCGTGGACTCTCCGGCCAGCGACCACTCGAGCAGCGTGCCGGCCACGTACTGCTCGGGCGGAACGAAGGTCATCGCCGCATTCGTCGTTCCCACTTCGAAGGTGAACGCCACGGCCTGCGGTGCGTCCGGCTTGAGCGAGGGCAGGTGGAAGCAGGGGAAGTAGGTCTTCGCGGAGACGTTGTTGTTCTGATCGTGAAGGGTGTAGGAGAGGCAGATCTCGCCCGACATACCCGGGAACTTCAGCGGAGGGAAGGGATCGGGCGGGCAGTGCATGCCGACCTTGTAGCTCTTGCCGCCGATCTCCTGATAGATGCTCGTGCACAGATCGGGACCGCAGGGATTGGTGAGCACCGGCGGCTCCGAGAGCGTGGAGCCGTCGACGATGGGCGTCTCCCGACAGGTCTCCTGGAGCACGGCCGTTCCGAGGGGACAGAGGTCCGAGCCCGGGGGCAGGTCGACGCTCCCGAGCAGCACGTCGTCCTCGTCGTAGAAGGACGTGGTCAGGTCCGTGGCGTCCAGGCAGGCGGAGATGACCGCATCGCACTGATTGCGGTCGAGGGTGGCGGTGCGATCGACGCCCGCGCCCCCGCTCATCGGCACCATCTCGCTGACGGGCAGTCCGTTGACCGGGTTCGTGCAGCTCACGACGATGTAGTCGGCCGCCTGGGCGGTGGTCTCGTCGCGGGCGGTCACGGGATCTGCGGGCGGATCGGGCTGGATCAGCGTGGCGTAGTAGCTGCAGTCGCGGCTCACGAGATCGAGCTCGCGGCAATCATCGCGCTGGGGGAGGTCGCGGTCGTGGTAGAGGCCACGGCCCGGCGCCGAGAGCTCGCTGCGCTTCCCGCCGTTCGGCAGCCCGCTGCCGTCCGGCGAGAAGGAGGCGACGCGATACCAGTAGATCGTATCCTCCTGCTGGGCGATGTCGGTGTCGATGTACTGCATCACCCAGCGGCCGCTCGGGCGCTGCACGTGATCCGGCGAGGTGTTGATCACCACGGTGTCCACGAGCCGGTTGAGCGTGGGGTCCGCAGGCACCACGCTGGGATCACAGGCGTCCGCGGGGTTCGTGAACTCCGGGTCGAGACCCGGGATCGGGGTGCGCTCGTGCTCGTCGCTGAAGCCGTCGCCGTCGCTGTCCTGGAAGCGCATGGCCTGACCCTGGCTCTCGAAGCGATAGACCCGGTACTCGGTCACGTTGAGGTCGACGACGATCTGGGGGTCGGCCTCGCAGTCACCGCCCTCGGGCACGTAGCGCAGCTCCTTGTCGAAGCGCGCGGTCTCGAGGTTGCAGTAGACGCGATCCAGGGCGTAGTCCTCTTTGTAGTTCAGGACGTTGACTTCGTCCCAGACCACCCGCATCTCCTCGCTGCCCACGCTGTCGAAGGTCTTCGCCTGGGTACTGATGCTCCACGGTGCGGGGGGGCGGCTCTTGTCGGGAATGACGATCCTCTTGCCGACGGTCTCTCCGTAGTTGCCCGTGTAGTCGCGCGCCACCAGGTAGAGCGCCATGGCATCACCGGGCTCGAAGCCGAGCGCCTTGACCTCGGGTGCGGAGATGATCACGTGGTACCAGGGGTCGTTGTACCCGCGGTGGAGCCCCTCGTCCGGCGGCGTCGCCGCGATGGCGACGGGCTGATCGTTGAGCTTGATCAGATCGGGCAGCGCGACGTTGCCGTCGGCATCGTGCGCGACCCCAGCGGCAATCGCGGCAATGTCCTTGCCCGGTATGATGAGTCCGGCCGGCTCCTTCAGGGCGTAGAGGTCGTAGCCGGAGATCATCAGCGCTGCGCCGTAGCGATCCGTCACGGTGCTTCCCGGATGCTCCCACGAGAGCGCGATGGCGCCGTGGTCCTTGGCGGCCTCGGGCGCGTCGCAGCGACCGAGGGGCACGCGATCGAAGCCGACGGCCTGAGGCATGGGCTTTCGCACGCCGACGTTCACCTCCACCTCGCCCACCCGCACCTCGGTGATGCCGTTGCTGGCGTAGAGGGCGTAGACGTGGAGGCCGGGTGTCGCCTGATCGTCGATGTAGGCTCGCCAACGGGCGCGCGCGACGTTGATGTCGACGCGCGACGCGAAGATCGCCCAGAAGCGGTCGAAGTCCTCGTTGAGGGGATCCGGGTCGATGAGCTGGTTGATGAAGGTCTGGAGGTTGCTGGTCGTCACCGTGGCGCTCGGGATCTTCTGATCGAGCCAGCGCGCCGTCTCCTTCCTGCGCCGATCCATCCCGGACTCGGCGTAGAATCCGGCGATGGTGCCCGGGTCGGCTACACCGTGGGGATCCGAGAAGGTCGCCAGCGTCTCGGTCCCGTCGCGCTCGAGCCGAAGCTGCGTGACGTCGGCGGGGAGCTCGCCCTCGACCGAGTCCCAGCGCAGATACACGACGTCCACCCCCGAGCCATCCGCGGAGATCGATCCCGCGGCCGCCGTCACGCCCAGCAGATAGAGCTGGTCGCTCTGAGCCGCCGCGACGCCCGACAGGGCGGAGGCGACCAGGCAGGAGGCGAGGATTGCGACAAGCACCCGTCCCCGGCCCGGAGCGGCGATTCCGATCGCCTCGCCGGCCTGGCCCCTCTGTCTACTCTTCATGCTCTTCGCGTTCATGATGTTCGTGGATCCCCGGGTCTCGTTTCGTTCAGACATCGCTAGTGAATCGCCGAGAAGCTCGGCGCCCCCACGTTCCAGCTTCCCTTGTAGGTCGCCTTGAAGGATGCATCGCCCGTCGCGCACCAATCGTCCTTGCGACTCTTGGGCACGTCCTTCCAGGTCTCCGGGTCGCAGTCGAAGCCGAAGCCTCCGACCACGAAGCCCTCGCCCTGGAACTCGAAGTCGCCGCCCTTGACCTGCATGAAGGTGGTGATCTGACCCTTGATCGAGACGATGCACCCGCCCTTGCCGTAGACCCCACCGCCGACGATTCCGCCGACGGTGAGCGGGTCGGGATTGGGGGCGCCCGGGAAGGGCGCGATCACCCACATGCCGGCGTCCGCACTGGCCCCGATGGTGAGCAGGCAGCCGACGTTGTAGATCGGGATGCTCGCCGATCCACGCACGAAGGCGCCATTGAAGGCCGTGGCGTCGATGAACTCGGCCGCCTGCGGATCGAGCTGCTGCAGGATGGTCGGGTCACAGGTGAGGCCGAGGAGGAAGGCGACCTCCATCTGGATGGAGTCGAAGGTCGCTCCGGCGCGCGCACCGGCGTAGCCCATCAGGTTGCCCACGCCCGCGTGGAACTGGACGTCGTAGATGGTGAACGCTTCGAAGCTGATGTCGCCCTCGGTGATGACGCCGCCGAAGAACGCCTCGGGCACCGGTGGTGACGGGTAGTTGCCCACCATCGTGAAGCCCACGTAGAGCTTCTTGAGCATGATGTCCGCGGCCCCGATGTCGATCGGGATGTTCATCACCGAGATGATCGCGTCCAGTCGGCTCTCGGGATCGGCCACGCCGCAGGCCTCGGCCTTGCCGTTCGCGCTCCAGCTGGTGACGTCCAGCGCCGCGCCGTAGGTCATGTCGCCCTCGTCCGAGTCGCTGTCCTGGCTGAAGCTCGCCTCCACGTGCAGGCGCTCGAGCTCGTTGCCGCTGATCAGCGCGAAGCCGTCGAGGCCGGCGCCGCTGAAGCCCCAATCCGGAATCGCGCTGGTCGCCGCCGCCAGGGCCTCGTTGATCGCGCCCTCGATCTCCTCGAAGACCCCCTTGAGCAGGAAGTTGAACTGATCGAGGAGGAGCATCGACGCGTTGTTCATGTCGAAGCCGAGCTCGGCCAGGTGCTGGTTCGCGATATTGTTCACCTGCTCGACGGCGGGCGAGTTCATGATCGTGTTGACGAGCATGTTCCGGAGCTCGTTCGGGTTGGCCTTGTGGACGGCGGCGGAGACGGGCCCGAGGGCGGTGTTGACCTGTCCCACCACCGCTCCCACGGCCGCATTCACGCCGTTGATGGCGTTGGCGTTCATGTCGTTCACGAAGGATCCGGACGAGAAGAAATCGAAGCCGGTCTCCGACATGAACTCGGTGTTCATCCGGCTCTGGATGGCGGCGGCGCTCGCTTCGCCCGAGTAGTTGAAGGGATGCATCGTCGGGTCCGCGAAGAGCGCCGCGTCCGCCTGGTCCTTCAGGCCCTCCATGAAGATCCGGGCCTTCTCGGCGTTCAGCTTCGCCGCGTCCAGCTCGTCTTCCACGTTCTTCATGGCGCCGTCGAGGGAGGCCTCCAGGCCCAGCAGCGCCGGCAGGACGCTGCCGCTCAGGTCGTTGCTGAGGACCGGGAGGATGCCGGTCACCGGGTCGGTCAGGTCGGCGAGCATGCCGGAGGGCCCGCCGATCACCGTCTGGATGGCGGCGTTGGCCTCGTTGAGACGCATCTCCATCTCTTCGAGCACCTCGAGGATGTCTCGCTGCGCGCCCGCCACGCCGTCGATGTTCACGTCGCTGACCGTGGAGATGAGGCTGGAGAACTGCTGGATCGGCACCGCCTGTACGGCCTGGCGGACGTCGGAGATGGCCTGGGTGGTCTCGTTGATCTTGTCGACGACCGGGTTGTTGGCGCCCGTCTGAGCCAGCGCCGTTCCGTTCAGGAAGTCGACGAGACTGGTGAGGGCGCCCGTGGCATCGTTGATCTTCGTGGTGCTGCTGTCCAGCACCGCGCCGAAGTTGCCGCTCAACCCCGAGGCGGTCCCCTTCGCATCGAGGAGGCCGGCCTCGAAGGCGGTGAGTCCGGGGATCACGACGTCCTGGATGTCGGTCGAAACCTGCACCAGGAGCGCCTGGTCCTGCGCGGTGAGCGGGCCTCCCGCTGCCGCGATGATCAATACCGGAGGCAGATCGTTGTAGATGTCCGTGACCACGGCATCGAGCTCGGGGCTCAACGGTGCAGGCAGCTCGTTCAGCACCTTGTCGAGCTCGCTCGTGATTCCGCCCGCCGCCTGCGCGGGGATCGAGCGCAACGCCTCGAGACTCGAGGCGACGTCCTGCAGTGGCCCGTTGCCGGTCGGGATCGCGGCCTCGATGGCCAGCCTCATCGCCTCGCTCAGCCCCGCGCTCAGGATGTCGTTCATGAAGTTCATGCGATTCATGAAGCTGTTGGGGCCGTTGTAGAGGAGGTTCCCGATGAGGTTCTGGGGCAGCCCGAAGTTGGCGAGGAACTGATCGATCTCGGCCACGCTATTCGGGTCGGAGACGTCGATGTGGATGTCGACGTTCAGGTCGAAGTTCGCGCTCGCGCCGAAGCTCACCTTCGTCGTCTCGGGCGTCACGAAGTCGGTGCCCGCATCCATATCGAGGACGACCGCATTGAAGCTCTCGGTGACGCCGACGAAGCGCGGCATCAGCGAGGAGAGCTGGCCACCCGGCGCGTGGCCCGGCTCGTAGCGGATGTTGAGGTCGTTCTCGTCGATGCTCCAGCCGGTGGCGCCCCAGGTGTAGACGGAGCTCGGATAGGTCGCCGCCTCGTTCTCCATCAGCCCGACGGCGCTCGCGTGATCGGTGGCCGGCGGGAAGCTGTAGCTGCCGTCGACCACCACAGTCTGCTTGCGCGAAGTCAGGCTCGCGTTCTCGAGTCGGGTCCGCACGTCGAGGCTCTCCCAGAAGGGCAGGCCCAGCGTGCCGGTGACCTCCCACCAGCCCTGCTCGTCGCCGATGTGTTCGAGCGCAACGCCCTTGTCCAGAGCGAGATCGAAGCCGATGTCCTCCTCGGCGGGCGTGCTCTGGTCCGCGGGACGATCCATGTAGCGATCGGACTGGCCGGTGAAGTCTGCGCTGCCGGGCGTTCCGTCCGGATACCACTGCGCCACCATCCCGAGCGGCTCTTCGAGCGCCTGCGGATAGACGACGCTGCCCACCTCCATCACGCGGTCGTCGGCCAGGCACATGTTCGCGGGCGGCGGGTCGGGCACGAAGTTCATCGTGAGCAGATCGAAGTCCGTGCGCCAGGCGTGCAGCGTCTCGGCGCAGTTCACGTCCTCCGGATCGTTCTCGCAGTCGCCCTTCACCACGTGTCCGCCGCCGAGGTCACCGGTGCACATCAGCTCGAGAGACGTGAAGGCGATGTCGAAGAGGCCCGGCTTGTCCACCGAGACGGTGCCGTCGAGCCAGGTGTAGGTGTCGAGCTCGTTGACGGCGAGGAGGCGGAACGCCCAGCGCTCGAAGTCGAAGTCGTAGCCGTAGATCATCGGATCCGGAACCACGTCGGTGTTGAAGACGCCGACGACGCCGCCGCGCCGGAGCACGTACTTCGTCCCGAGGTTGTTGACGATCGGCTGGGCGATGCTCGAGAGATTCAGCCCGGGAAGCTGGATGATGGTCTTGTTCTCCGGCAGCCCGAGGGTGAGGAAGTCGCCGAAGCTCGTCTCCATGGGCTGGTTGAACTGCCCCGTGCTGTAGATCTCAGGGCCCATGTTCATGCCGGCCATGAAGTGGTTGCCCTTTCGCGCCTGCGGATGCGTGAGCGGGTAGTGGGGACCGGGCATCGGGACCCCGCCGTCGTCCTCGGCGACGCGCATGCCCATCAGGTACTCGACGACGGGGCGGTTCTGAGCCAGGCCGGTGCCCTCGGCGAGGAATCCCGGGAGCGCGAGCACGCCCTCGAAGCTGTTGTCGCCCACGCGCTGATAGGTCTTCGTGCCGAGCTGCGCGTCGTTGGGCGCCGGGCCCCAGGCGGGGTCGTTCGAGAGCTTCTGCATGACCGCGAGCACCGTGCCGTCGGCCCCGAGGCCCTGCGACGCGGATGGGTTCATGTGATAGGAGACGATCGCATCCGGCCCGCCCGCCTCGCAGCCGGGGCACGGCGTGAGCTGCTTGAGCACGTACTGGTCGGTCTGAGGCAGCGTCTGGTCTGCCAGCTCGGTGCCGTCGAGGGCGGCGGAGAAGTCCACCCACGTGACCGATACGGCGGGGTAGTGGGTCTGGCCGCTCGACGCCTGGAAGTCGGCCTGGGTGTTCATGCCCTGCGCGTTCAGCGAGAAGAGCGTGTTGGTCTGCAGCGCGATCGACTCTGGCGAGCCGAAGCGCCGATCGTTGGTCTGCAGCGCGTTGGCACCGTCCTTGTTGCGACGATCTCCGCTGAAGAACTCGAGGTCGTAGCGGTAGAAGACGGAGCTGTAGTCCCCGACGACCTGGCTCTGCGCGAACGTGAGGCTGCCGACTCCGAAGCTGAGGGGCACTGCGCCCGCCTGCAGGAAGCCGCCGCTGATGGTCACCGTCAGATCTGCGAAGTCCGCGATGCTCGCCTGGTCCGCCGTCTGATTGGCGATCTGCACGCGGCCGTGGGGATGCGGCCGGGTGGCGTCGTTGGGCTCGGCCTCGTGGAAGGTGACGTCGAAGGGGAGATCGATGGTGACGAGGCCTGGCGTGACGCCACCCGGGCCCATGCCCGTGTTCACCACCTCGACGTTCAATCCATCGAAGGTGCTCGTCACCGAGGGCACGATGGAGGAGAACGAGGCGTCGAGATCGAAGCCGACGTCGCCGCCGGGATCGACGAGCGGATTGCAGGCCGGCGCGACCGGAGACTCCGTGACGACGCCATGCGTCCACTGGTCGTTGGGAGAGGGGTTCCAGTCGTAGGTCAGCACGAGCAGGTTCACCTCGCCGGGCGCGCATCCGAAGGGCGCCATGGACGACGAGCCGAGGACGATCTGTGCGGCCACGGTGCCGAAGTAGACGTCGCCGGTGAGCGGCAGCGAATTCCACTCGGAGAGCGTGGTGTCTTCGTTGTTGAGCTCGGCGAGCGGAGGGAACTCGGGGAAGCTGTCGTCGGGGTCCAGCACGACGTGGAAGCGGTAGTGGTTGCCGAGCTTCGCGTGCGCGATTCGCCAGGACTCGAAGCTCTCGCCGCTCCCGTCACCGTTCAGACGACCCGAGAGCTCGTACGTGACCTCGAAGGGTCCGGAGGCCGCCCCGGGATAGCTCGGACGCAGATCCACGTGATCCGAGCCGACGTTCTCGGTGGAGAGCAGGAAGACCTCGCTCGGATCGCCGACGCCGCCCCCGGCCCAGGGCACACCGCCCGAGGTGTAGGCCACGAGCTCGAAGCGCGCATCGAAGTCCACCGGGCTCTGCGTCTCCTCGAGGGAGACATCCAGGAGAACCGTCGTCGAGACCGTGTCGACGCCCACTTCGTAGTCGAACCACGGGGTGAGGTTCGTCGGCCCGAAGGCCTCGACCTGGTAGTCGTAGTACTCCAGCTGGCAGGTGGCCGAGCAGCCGTCGAGCGGCGTGGTGTTGCCGTCGTCGCACTGCTCGCTCGGATCGAGGACCAGGTTTCCGCAGACCTCCCCGGCCCCGTCCATGAAGGCGACGTAGAAGGCCCCGGCGCTGGCAGCGCCGTCGTCGTCCGAGGGCGCGCCCGCCAGGATCTCGATGATGCCGTCGCCATCGAGGTCGCCGGCGGAGCCCAGCCCGACGCCCACGGAGTCTCCATCGTCGAGGAAGCCGCCGAATGCCGGAGTCGACGAGCTCACCTTCACCGTGGCGGTGACGGTGCCCGTTCCGGTGAGGAAGAGCTGGTAGAAGGCGCCGCGCGAGGCGCCGCCATCGTCGTCGCCGGGGGCGCCGACGCCCAGATCGACGGTGCCGTCACCGTCGAGATCCCCGAGCCGCGTCAACGAGGCGCCGAAGTTGTCCGAGCTGGACAACGCCGCCGTGAAGCCGCCGAGGCCATCGGTGATGGCCTGGTCGCTCTTCACCGTCCCGTTCGCGTTCAGTCGGATCACGAAGATCGTGCCCGCATTGAGGCCCGCGGTGTCCTCCCCGTAGGCGCCCACGGCCATGTCGGGGACCCCGTCGCCGTCGATGTCTCCCAGCCCCTCCACCGAGAACCCGAAGTAGTCGGAGCCGCTCAGGGGGAAGCCGAAGCCGCCGACGCCGCTGGCGATCTGCTGGCTGGACTTCACCGTCCCGTTCGGGTTCATGAACAGGACCCACACGGAGCCAGCGTTCGTCGCCCCCACGTCGGCGAAGCTCGCACCCACGACGAGGTCGACGACGCCGTCTCCATCCATGTCACCGAGCGGAGCCACCGAGCTGAGCCCCGTGTTCGATGGGATGAAGGGAAAGCCGTTGGTGGCGCTGGTGAGGAGCACCTCGCTCTTCACCGTGCCATTCGCGTTCAGGAAGAGGATCCAGATCCCGCCCTCGTCGGTCCCTGCCGCGTCCTTGAACGAGGCGCCGACGGCCAGATCGGGCACACCATCCAGGTCGAGATCACCGATGCCCGCGACGCGCTGACCGAAGGCGTCGCCCGCAGCCAACGGGCCGGCGAAGAGGCCGCTGGTCGCGCTGATCTTCTCGAAGGAGTCGACGGTGCCGGTGGCGGCCATGAAGAGCACGTACACCGCACCGGCGCCCGAGGCGCCGTCGTCGTCACCCGGCACGCCGGCGACGATGTCATTGATCCCGTCTCCGTTGACGTCCCCGAGGCCGTCGAGGGCGTAGCCGAAGATGTCCGACGCCCCTAGACCAGCGGGGAAATTTCCCTGTGTGTTGCTGACCTTGCGAACCGCGAACACGTCGCCCGCTGCGGCCAGGGCCAGCTGCGGGAGTGCGATCAGCGCAGCGGCCATCAGGGCGAGCAGGAGTCGCGTCGCGACGAGCGCGGAGGCGGCGGGCATCGAGGGTCGTCCTGAGCGTGACTCGATCTTGGTCCGGACGGGCGGGGTTGCTCGGTGGGGCATGAGAAGACCCGGTCTCTCCTGGCGCCGCGACTGCATGGAGACCGACCGGAACGGCCCCGAGTCGCGGGTCGTGGTTTCGTACTACTGGGAAGGCGTTCGTTCTTGACGAACAATGTTCGCTGCCGCCAGAATTCCGGAACCGACCGGCATTTTCTGTCGACTCCCCACGGTCGAGCAGCACTCGACCCGGCCAAGCGGTGGAGCGAGCCCCCCTGGGACGAAGATGAGCGAGCCCTCCACATCCGACGCCATCCTCGATCTCGCGGGCTTCTTTGGCCGGGAGAAGGAGCTCGCCCTACTGAGCGACTCTGTTCGCGAATCGCTCGCAGCGGGCTCACCCGCGTCTTGGATGCTGACTGGCCCCCCAGGGATCGGAAAGACGGCGCTCGCCGAGGCGCTGTCCCGACGGGTGGCCGGTGACGGCGTTCGCTGCCACTGGGGCGCGTGCCACGATCGGGAGGAGGCGCCGCCCTACTGGCCCTGGGGCGAGCTGCTCCAGCACGTCGCCGGGACCCTGCCCGCTCCGGCCCGCGAGCGGATCCTGACCGAGTGCGCGCCCGATCTGCTCGGCCTGCTCGAGGCCCGCGGCGGCCGTGCACCCGACGAAGCGCCGACGGAATCCGGCGAGGCCCGCTTCCGATTCTTCGCCGCGATCGCCTCCTTCCTCTATCGCGCTGCGGAGATCGCGCCCCGTCTCGTGATCATCG
>CAZQMY010000021.1:0-30318 GCA_964594405.1 uncultured Spirochaetaceae bacterium
TCCCCCAGGCCATCGCACGCTTCGTGCCAGGCCCATTCTACGGGTCACGACCCGAACAGTGCCCCACCCGTTCACGCGTCGATCTGCGCCGCGAGGGCGCTGACGGTCGCGGCGATCGCCGAGTGGGTGCGCTCGCGGCCGAGGCCACGCTCGCCGCGAAGCGCCTCCCAGTGCTCGAAGGAGAGCGCGGACTCGAGCGCGTCGGCCAGGGCGCGGTCAGCCTCGGCGAGCTCGGGGATCCAGCGCAGCACGACGGCGCGCTGGGCCTCGACGAAGTGCGCGTAGCGGCTGCGCAGGAAGGGCGAGCTGAGCCGCTGCAGCCGGACCGAGCGCAGGTAGGGCGCGAATCGTTCGTAGGCCTGGCAGCGATCGCGCGCCAGCCCGAGGGCCCGGGCCTCGATGTCCGCCGAGATCGGCGCCTGCTCCAGAGCGGGGCGGGCCATGGCGACGAACTTCTCGTCCATCTCGATGTAGAGAGTCTCCATGTCCTTGAACTGTCGGAAGACCGTGCGGATCCCCACACCGGCCCGCTCCGCCACCTGGTGTGCGGTGGGGCGCAGGTTGCCTTCGCCGACCAGGTCGAAGAGCGCATCCACCATCTTGCGACGGCTGCGCTCGCTGCGCAGCAGCCGCCCATCGGTGGGGCCGGACTCCACTCCCTTCGCTCGGGGTTCACGCTCGCGTGACACGATCGACTCTTTGCTGCTCGGCTGCGGTCGAGGAAAAGAAAAGGCATCCGGGTGTACGCCGCCGCGCACCTGGGTTATATATCGGCATTTAATGTGCCATAAACGAGGACCGAGCGCGACGCCCGGCCATGGAGGTCCGTCATGAGGCTCCACTTTGCTCCCAACTCCCGCGCCGGACGAATCGTCTGGCTCTTCGAAGAACTCGGCCTCGAGTACGAGCTGAATCGGATGGACTTCCATCCCAAGGACCTGAAGTCCGACGAGCATCGCGCGCGCCATCCCCTCGGCCGCGTCCCGGTGCTCGAGGACGGCGACGTCATGATGTGGGAGTCGGGCGCGATCATCGAGTACGTGATGGCGCGCCACGGCGATGGTGGGCTGAAGCCGCCGGTGGACTCGCCGAGCTACCCCGAGAACCTGCAGTGGTTCCACTACTGCGAGGGCATGGTGATGCCCCCCATCAACACCATCATGGTGCACACGGTTCTGCTTCCGCCCGACCGCCGCAATCCCGAGACCCTGGGTCAGGCCCAGCGCCTGCTGAGCCGGTCCCTTCAGCCCGTCGAGGAGGCCATCGGCGATCGCGACTACCTGATCGGGGACTTCAGCGCCGCCGACATCATGCTCGGCCACTCGATCTTCATGGCCAACCGCCTCGGTCAGGTGAGCGACGAGATGAAGAACCTCAAGCGATACATCGGGAACATCGAGTCGAGACCGGCATTCCAGAAGGCCATCAACATGTAGGCAGTGCCGGCCGTTTGCCACGCCTCGGGGGCAAGGCGCGCATGCTCGTGATCGTCGCCGCCGTCCCGGGCGGTCCAGCCGACACCGAGCGCATCCTCGCGAGCCTGAGGCCGAATGCCTTGGAGGGGTTCGGGGCGCTGATCGAGACCCGCCTGGAGCGGCTCGGGCAGGAGTGAGCACCGGATCAGAACTGCTGCTCGACGCCGATGGAGAGCGCGAACCCCTCTTCGCTGAGCGGCCAGCCGAGATCGATGCGGAGCACCGGCTCGTCGGGCCAACGCGTGATGGCGAGGCGCGCACCGAAGCCCACCGAGTAGGCGATCTCGCGAAAGTCGATCTGGGAGGACCGATCCCAGGCGCGCCCGGCGTCGAAGAAGACGACTCCGCCCATCGCCACCGTGTAGACCTGGATGGGGGAGTAGAGGCGAGCCTCGATGTTGGTCAGGAAGCTCTTGTCGCCGGTGAATCGCCTCGCCGGAAAGCCGCGCAGCCCGTTGTCACCGCCGAGCACGAACTGCTTCGAGGGGTCGAGATTCCAGGCATGGGAGAAGCTCGACTTGAGGGCGAGCGTCATGAACGAGAGCCATCGCCCGTAGAACTCGCCCGAGGCCGAGACGCTCGCGTTCTGATCGCCCTGGGTGCTGCCGCTGGCCGCCAGGAAGAGGAAGTGTTTCTCCGCGAAGCGGACGGCGTGCTGGTACGATCCGCCGCCCTCGAATCTGCGAACGCCCGTGGGCACGGGAAAGCCGGCCCGGCCGAAGTTGCCCGCCAGGGTCCAGCCCAGCCTCACATCCTCCACCAGCGTCATCTTGCGGATGCGCGTGGCCTCGACCCAGCGGATGTGTTCGTAGCTCAAGGCCAGCGAGGTGATCAGGATCAGCTCGTCGGCGGGGAGTGGCGTCGTGGTCCCGGGCAGGGCCTCGTAGCTGAGGTCGTCGTATCGGAATCGCAGCTCGGCGATCAGCTTGCGGTAGCGCGGGCCGAGGGCGCGCGCGACGCTCAGCGTTGCGCTCCTGCGAAGCTTGAGCAGTCGACTGGCCTCGGCGCCGGACGCGAAGAGCCGGACCGTCTCGTCGAGGTAGCTCCCGCCCATGCCCATGGACCAGGCCGTGTCGGGCGAGTAGAAGGGCCGCCTCACGCTGACCCGGAAGCCGTCGATGAGTGGGCCCGTCTGGAAGCTCGAGCTGAGGCGCACCCGCGAGCCGAGCACCTGCGGATCCTCGTAGGCGGCCGTCCAGGTGATGCCCACGTCGGTCTCGTGGATCGCGCTGGCGTAGACCTGCTTGCCGAAGCCGAGCAGGTTGCTCTCCTCGATGGTGGCGCCCGTCTCGGTGAGGCCGCCGCCGCTCTTGATGTTGTAGCCGGGGATGATGCTCCAGGCGTCGTGCGTGTAGACCTCCACGTCCACGCGGGCCTCGTCCACGGGCGCCACGCGGATCGTCGCCGCATTGATGAAGTCGAGCGCCCGAAGCACCCGCTCGCTGGCGGCGAGCAGGTCGACGTCGAGGACGTCCCCCTCGGAGAAGAGCAGTGCGCGCTCGACCACGAACTCGCGGGTGGTGAACCGGATCCGGTTGGCGAGGTCGAAGACGATGTTGTCCTCGGTCTCCTCGTGTGTGAAGACATTGCCGGGATGGACGCGGATCTCCCGGATCACCCGCGTCTCTTCGGCCGCCAGCGCGCTCGCTCCGCTCAGGGCGCGCACGAGTACGAGCACGAGGGGCAGGGCGCTGCGCGCCTGCCGCCGGCTCGTCCTCGCGCCGCTCGTTGCGTCTCGCACTCCGGTCTCCCGGCGGAACCGACGCCCGCCCATCGGCTCGATCGGCCGGACGCCCGAGCGACCCGATGCGACGGGGCCCGGCTCCGGCGTTCGCCCGACGAGTGCTCCGGCGATGACTCGGCCGCGGAGCGAGCGGCCGCCACGCATGGCGCTCAGATCGGGGGAGTGCCGGATCGGCCCGAAGCGAGCCACTCGATCATCGGCAGGTGTTGACGGCCGAAGAAGATCTCCTCACCCAGCTGGTAGGCGGGCGTCTGTCCGATGCCCCGCTCACGCAGGGCCTGGTCGTTGGCCGCGAGCGCGACGCGGCCCGCATCTTCCACCCAGCCGACGTAGTCGTCGTCGTCGAGACCCGCCACGCGGATGCGCTCGGCCACCGACCGGGGATCCCCGGCATCGAGCGCGAGCGCCCAGTAGTCGCGAAAGAGGACGCGCAGGAAGTCCGGGAGCCGATGGGGCGCCCGCGCGGCGAGGTAGAGCCAGGCCATGTGGGCAGCGTCGGCCGGCCCGTCGCGGTAGGGCTCGCGGATCTCCAGCCCCTGAGCCTCACCGTAGACGGCGATCTCGCGCGCGATCATCCGGGCGCGGTGCCGGCGATGGCGGATGCTCCGATCGTCGTTCGGGCGGGGCTGCGAGGGCGGGCGCAGCGTCTGCGCCTGCAACGGCCGCCAATCGGCGCTCAGGCCGAGGCGGTCGACCAGCGCGCGCGTCGGCTCGAGGGCGAGGTAGGCGAGGGGATGACGCACGTCCAGGACGACCAGGAGGTCCGCCGCCGTCTCCGCGACGCTCGTGCTCACGCGGCGAAGCTCCGGTTGGCCACCTCGGGGGCGGGCCCCTTCCGCCCTCCGAGCAGCCACGCGACCCGGGGCAGGTGCTCCCGCCCGAACCACATCTCCTTCTCCACCAGATAGGTGGGGACGCCGTAGACGCCAGCGTCGAAGGCGGCCTCGTTCGACGCGTCGTGGATCGCGCGCCCCTCGCCCTCGGCCCACGCCCGGAAGCCCGTCGTCTCGACGCCCGCCTCGGAGAGGCAGGCCTCGAGCACCGCGGGGTCGTCGATGTCGAGCGCCCTGCGCCAGAAGGGGGGATAGACGACGTCGAGGAACGCTTCGATCCGCCCGCGATCCCGCGCCCAGAGCATGGCGATGCCCGCCAGGCTCGAATCCCAGATCTTGACCGTGCCGCGCACGGTCTTGTTGGTCAGCGCGGCGTAGCGTCGCGCGTCGCGGTAGGCGTAGCGGACGCCGCTCCACTGCTGCGGGGTTCGCTCGGCCTTTTCCACCTTCTTGCCGTCCGCGCCCAGCTTCGCGGAGCCGAGATAGCTCGGGATGTCGAGGGTGAAGGGCCGCCACTCGATGGGGATGCCCAGCCGTCGTGCCATGGCGCGCGTGGGGTCGATGGCGATGTACGCGTAGGGGCTCTTGAGGTCGATGTAGTCGACCAGCGGCGCCTCGCCACGCAGGCGGGCGAGCTCGGGAGGGAAGACGGACGCGGCCGACATGGCGGCGAGGTTATCAGATCGGCCCGCAGGGGCTGCGGGCCCTGACGCGTCGCGTCGCGGTGCATCGGCGCTTTCCTGGCCTCGGGGAGGCCCGCCAGGGCCGGATCGGCACTATGTTCAGCCGCACTGTGAAACGCGCCCAACCCGCTCAGCCACCGACGCGAGTGGGAGAGGAACGAGGAGCATCGCAACGATGAGCACCGAAGCTGCTGCGGCCCTGGAGATCGATCGAGAGGCCCTCCGAAGGCGCTATCGGGAAGAGCGGGACAAGCGCATTCGGCCCGACGGCAACGACCAGTACATCGAGCCCGTGGGCGAGTTCGCCCATCTGCTCGAGGATCCCTATACGCCGCGGACCGAGCGCGACCCCATCGTGCGCGATGTCACGATGGCGTATATCGGCGGCGGCTTCGCCGGTCTCTGTGCCGGTGCGCGGCTCAAGCAGGCGGGCATCGACGACTTCGTGATCGTCGAGGGCGGCGGCGACTATGGCGGCGTCTGGTACTGGAATCGCTACCCCGGCGCCATGTGCGATACGGCCGCGATGATCTACCTGCCGCTGCTCGAAGAGACGGGCACCGTTCCGAGCCAGAAGTACGTCTTCGCGCCGGAGATCCACGCCCACGCCAAGCGCATCGCCGAGACCTTCGATCTCCAGCCCCACGGGCTCTTCTCCACCCAGGTGGAGCGGCTGGAGTGGGACGAGGGGCGCCACCGCTGGATCATTCGCACCGATCGCGGCGACGAGATCCGTGCGCGCTTCGTGGGAATGGGCACCGGCCCGCTGCATCGCCCCAAGTTGCCGGGCATCCCCGGCATCGAGACCTTCTCGCGCCACAGCTTCCACACCAGCCGATGGGACTACGACTACACCGGCGGCACGCCCGATGGCGCACCGATGGACAAGCTCGCGGACAAGCGGGTCGGGATCATCGGGACGGGTGCCACAGCGGTGCAGTGCATCCCGCCGCTGGCCCGCGATGCGATGGAGCTCTACGTCTTCCAGCGCACCCCCTCCTCCATCGACGTGCGCAACAACCACGAGATCGACGCCGAGTGGTTCGACGCCCTCGAGGAAGGCTGGCAGAAGAAGTGGCTCCTCAACTTCGCCACGCTGCAGACCGGCGGCTTCGCCGAGGAGGACCTGGTCAAGGATGGGTGGACGGACATCTCGCAGCGCATCCGCGACCGGGTGATCGAGAACATCCAGAAAGGCGGAGGCGAGTTCGGCCCAGAGGCGTTCATGCAGGCCTATGAGGACAGTGACGACGAGAAGATGTCGGAGATCCGCGCTCGGGTCGATGCCATCGTCCGGGACGCGGAGACCGCCGAGCACCTCAAGCCCTGGTACCGCCAGCTCTGCAAGCGCCCCTGCTTCCACGACGAGTACCTCCAGGCGTACAACGAGCCAGGCGTGCACCTGGTCGACACCGACGGCCAGGGCGTGGAGCGCATCGACGAGACCGGCGTGTGGGTGGCGGGCACGCACTACGAGCTCGACTGCCTGATCTGGGCTTCGGGCTTCGAGTTCGGCACCGACTACGGTCGACGCGCCGGCTTCGAGACCTACGGCCGGGGCGGGCGTACGCTGAGCGAGCACTGGGCGGACGGGATGCAGACCCTGCACGGCATGCACGTCCACGGCTTTCCCAACCTCTTCATCTCTGGCATCACCCAGGCGGCCGCGCTGATCTCGAACATCACCCACAACCTCAGCGAGGCCGCGACGACGATGACGGCCATCGTCCGGCACGCCCTCGAGACCGGCGCCGAGGAGGTCGAGGTCACCGAGGAGGCGGAGCAGGCCTGGGTGGCGATGCTCGACGGCAACGCGCGGGGGATGCTGGGCAATCCCGACTGCACGCCGGGCTACTACAACAACGAGGGCAAGCCGGCGGGTCGCCGCGAGCGATTGAACGGGAGCGGCTATCCCCAGGGCCCGGTCGCGTTCTTCGAGTTCATCGAGGGCTGGCGAAGCTCGGGGAAGTTCGAGGGGCTCGAGTTCCGGAGGCCCGAAGAGGCTTGACGGCGAGAGGCTGCCGGGATCTGTGTTCTACGGCGTTGGGTGAGGGGCGCGACCGCCGCGGCGGGGGCGGCAAGCCATGCCGGTCGACGTCGTGATCGGGGCACGCGGAGGCTTGGTGGTGCTCCGCGTGGCGGAGGGTGGAGGGCGTCTCGAGCGCAGCCGGCTGCCGACGTGCGGCATCGCTGGACCGACACCAGGCTCGAGGACATGCGGAACGGATCCACGGGCGTGTGCGAGCGCATGCCGGCATAGGGAGATGGGAGGCGGGATCGATGGACGCAGATCGGATCGTGCGCGATTTCTGTGCGCTCTGGAGCAAGGGAGATCTCGAGGGCATCATCGACGCCTTCACCGAAGACGCGGTCTACCACAACATCCCTATGGCACCCTGCAGGGGGAAGGATGAGATCCGTACCTTCATCGGTGGGCTGCTCGGCCCCATGGCGAGCTCGGTCGACTTCGACATCAAGCATCAGCTCTGCAGGGGCCGGATCGTCATGAACGAGCGCATCGACACCATCGTGATGGGAGACGTGATGGGAGACAAGACCATCCGGCTCCCGGTCTGCGGCATCTTCGAGCTCACCGAAGAAGGAAGGATCTCGAGCTGGCGAGACTACTTCGACGCGGCCCAGTTCGCCGGAGCCTGATCCGGATCGCCGACGCCGCCCGCATCGCTCAGGCCACCATCTGGCGCAGCAGGGACTCGCACTCGGGCTGGCTCATGTAGCGCGGCACCGGGTAGCTCAGGTGCGCTTCCGCCAGGGCCTGCTTCGCGATGGCCGGAATGTCCGAAGTCTGCAGGGCATCGAGGGTCTGGGGAATCTCGATCCGATCCATCAACGCGCGTACGGCGGCGATGAAGTCCGCGGCCTTCGCGTCATCGGCGCCGCTGCCCACGCCGACCAGGTCGGCGAGTCGTGCGAGGCGCGGCGCGGCCGCGGCGGCGCTGAACTCGAGCACGTGGGGGAGGGCGATGGCGTTGGCCAGGCCGTGAGGCGTGCCGTAGAAGGCACCGAAGGTGTGTGCGATGGCGTGGACGTAGCCCACGCTGGTGCGCGTGAAGGCGAGACCGCCGTAGTAGGAGGCGAGGGCCATGGCCTTGCGCGCCTCGAGCCCATCGCCGTTGGCGTAGGCCTCCGGGAGGTTCTCGAAGACCAGGCGCGCCGAGAGCGAAGCGTAGGACTCGGTGGTGGCGTTCGAGGTTCTCGAGAGATACGACTCCACCGCGTGTGTGAGGGCATCCATCCCGGTCGCCGCCGTATGAAGCGGGGGCAGCCCGAGCATCAGCGTGGGATCGAGCGCGGTCGCGCGCGGCAGGAGCTTCGGATCGATGATGAACTTCTTCGCGTGGCTCGTCGGGGCGGAGATCACGGCTGCGACGGTCACCTCCGAGCCGGTGCCCGCCGTCGTTGGGATCGCGTAGAGGGCCATGGGCGCTCGCTTCACCTTCATCGGGCCTTCGAGACGAGCCACCGGAACCCGATTGGTGGCGAGGGCCGCGATCACCTTGGCCGCATCCATGCAGGATCCGCCCCCCACCGCGACCACTGCATCGCATCCCTCGGCCTCGAGCTGCGCGAATCCTGCCTCCACCTGCGCGGTGGTCGGATCGGGCTCGACGCCCGCGTAGATCGTGGCCTCGACGCCCGCCTTGCCGAGGGCTTCTTCGACGCGCGCCGGGATCCCGACCTTCACCAGGCCCTCGTCCGTCACGATCAGCGCCCGTTGCGCGCCCATCTGCCCGATGGTCGAGCAGAGCTCCCGCGTCGCCTCGTTGCCGACGAAGGTGACCGGGATCCTGTCCGGGAGCAGCTGCGTGACCACCCCGCTGAGCAGCATGGCGAGCGAATGGAGTGCCTTGTCGACGGCGAACATGGTGTGCCTCCGGAGCGAGGGGGATCCGGCTCTACTAGCACGTTCGCGGCGTTCGCGCGGCTTGCTCGCGATTGTCGGGCCGTTCTAGTGTCTCGGAATGACGACACTCGATCTCTCGCCCGACGAGCTGCTCACGACCACGCGCGCCGTTCGCAAGCGCCTCGACTTCGAGAGGCCGGTGCCGCTGCTCCTCGTCGAAGAGTGCATTCGCATCGCGCTCCAGGGGCCGAGCGGCTCCAACGCGCGGAGCTGGCACTTCATGGTCGTCTCCGACGCCGACAAGAAGGCCCGGATCGCAGAGCTCTACCGGAAGGCCTTCGCGGGCTATCGGAGCATGCCCATCTCCGCTCACGCGCTCGCCGAGAAGGCCGAGGGAGACGACAAGAAGGTGATGGATGGTGTGGTGAGCAGCGCCGAGGCGCTGGCGGAGAACCTCCATCGGGCGCCCCACCTCGTCATTCCGTGTATCGAGGGGCGCCTGCCGCCCATGGAGGGCCCGATCGGGCAGCTTGCACAAGCCAGCCAGTACGGCTCGATCCTGCCGGCTTTCTGGAGCTTCATGCTGGCCGCTCGGGCCAGGGGGCTCGGCACCTGCTGGACGACGGTGCACCTGATGCACGAGCGCGAGGTGGCCGAGCTCCTCGGCATCCCCTTCGACGCGGTGGTGCAGACCGCCCTCTCGCCGCTCGCGTACACGATCGGCACTGATTTCAAGCCCGCGAAGGGGCGAGAGGTCGCTGGCGTCATGCACGTCGACGCCTGGTAGCGAGGCGGCCGAACCGCTCGAAGCTCGCGGTGACGTCTTGACGGCGCGCGCCGGCGCAATAGACTGACCAGTCAGTCTATGTCTACTGAAGCCAACCGGCCCCCCGACGCTCCGCGCCGCCAGCTGCGGCCCGAGGCGCGAAGGGCTCAGATCCTCGAGGCGGCGCTGCGCTGCTTTGGCGAGCGCGGCTACGCGGCGACGACCATGGACGACCTGGTGCGGGCGTCCGGCCTGTCCAAGGGCAGCCTCTACTGGCACTTCGAGAGCAAGCTGGAGGTCTTCCTCGCGCTCATCGATGCCTACGCGCTCGAGATGTTCCAGCAGATGGAGGCCACCGAGCGCGCGGGCGGCGACGCGCTGGAGGTGCTGCGCGTCGAGTGCCGGCGCTGCCTGGAGGTCCTGTGCGCGGATCGCAGCCTGATCGGCGCCTGGTCGGAGTTCATGGTGCACGCCGAGGCGCGACAGCGCATGAACGCGATCTATGACACGATCAGGCGCAGGCTGGGGGAGAGCATCGAGGCGGCGCGTCGCGCCGGCGAGATGGCCCCGGGCCCCGACGCCTCGCTGATCGCCGGTGGACTCGCGGGCATGATCGATGGTCTCCTCCTACAGTGGCTGCTCGATCCTGACTTCGACTGTGCGGCCCACTTCGACGCGATGTGGGAGGCGATGACGCGGGGGGTGCGGACGTGATCGAGGCGACCCAGTGGATGCGCGCGGGCGGGCCGGAGCTCGCGGTCCTGGCTCTCCTGATCTTCGCGGGATCCGCCTGGGCGGCCGAGCCTCCCGCCTTCGACCTGAGCGGACTCGCGCCCGCCCCCGATGGCGTCGATGCCCGCGAGCTCGCGCAGCGGGCGCAGGACAACATGCGCTCGGATCGCACCTTCTTCCGAGGGCGCATGACCATCGAGTCGCCGCGCCTGAGCCGCCCCAGAGTGGTCGCCTTCCACTCGTGGGAGGACACGCCGGCCAAGCGCTCGTTGATCCGCATCGACAGGCCCGCCAAGGACGAGGGAACGGGCTTCCTCAAGCTGCATCCGAACCTCTGGATGTACGTACCCCGGGTGGAGCGGACCGTGCGCATTCCGCCCTCGATGATGCTGCAGTCCTGGATGGGAAGCGACTTCACCAACGACGATCTGGTGCGCGAGTCCAGCGAGATCGACGACTACGACCATACACTCCTGGGTGTCGATGAGGGGAGCGGGGCCGTCCCGGTGGAGGCCTACGTGGTCGAGTACGAGCCCAAGGAGACGGCGGCGGTGGTCTGGGGCAGGATCGTCGCCTGGGTCGACGTGAAGACGGGCGCCCCCCTGCGCCAGGATTTCTTCGACGAGGAGGGAGAGCGGCTGCGTGTGATGCGCTTCTCGGACTATCGCCCCGTCGGCGAGCGCCACGTGCCTCATCTCTGGACCATGACCCCCCTGGACAAGGAGGGGCACGAGACCCGCATCGTCGTGGAGGAGATCGAGTTCGACGTCGATCTCGACTCGAAGATCTTCACCACGCGCAACCTCAAGAGGAGGCAGTAGCGTGGCGCTCGAGGGGCGGCTCGCCTGGCGCAACGTCTGGCGCAATCCCCGTCGAACCGCGCTCTCCATCGCCGCGACCAGCTTCGCCGTCGCCCTGGTGATGCTCAGCGTCAGCATGGCCACCGGGAGTCACGAGAAGATGATCGAGGACGCGGTGCGCCTGGCGTCGGGTCACGTGGCCGTCTCGGGCAAGGGCTATCGCGACGGCATGACACTCGAGTACTTCCTGCCCTGGGATGGCCGTCTGGCGGAGGCGGTGGATGACGCGGAGGGCGTGCGAGGCTGGGCCCCGCGCATCACGAGCTTCGCGCTGATCTCGCTGGGCGAGGCCAGCCAGGGCGGCCTGGTCGTCGGCGTGGATCCACCGCGAGAGGCAGGCGTGACCAGCTATGCGAGCAAGGTGGCGAGCGGTCGATTCCTTGCCGACCGGCCCCCCTCCGGCAGGCGCGAGATCGTGCTCGGCCGCAAGCTCGCCGAGCGGCTGCAGGCCGGCCTCGGCGACGAGGTGCTGCTCTATGGCGTCGCGTACTCGCTCGAGACCGCCTACGAGCTCTTCGAGGTGGTCGGTACCGTGGCGCTCCCGGACCCGCGCCTCGAGCGCAACCTCGCCCTGATCCACATCGGTGAAGCCTCTGCCTTCTACGTCTACGACGAGCGCATCACCGAGGTGGCGATCCTGGCCGACGACGCCGAGGCCGCGCGGGCCCTGGCCGCCGAGCTGGAGTCCACCCTCCCGCCCGGACTCCGGGAGGGCGTGGAGGTCGAGACCTACGAGGAGATGCTGCCCGAGCTCGTCCAGCTGATCCTGATCGACGACGCGGGGATGTACATCATGCTGGCCATCCTCATCGTGGTGGTGGGCTTCGGGATCCTCAATACCATCCTGATGGCGATTCTGGAGCGGACGCGCGAGCTCGGCGTGGTGCTCGCCCTCGGCCTGAGGCCCGGCGCGATCTTCCGGATGGTCTACCTCGAGAGCCTGCTGCTCGCCGGCTGCGGATTGCTGCTCGGGCTCGCTCTGGCTCTACCGCCGCTCGGCTATCTGGACCGCATGGAGTTTCCGCTCGGCGGCGAGCTCGCCAAGACCACCGAGCTCTTCGGGATGGAGCCGGTGCTGACCTTCCGGCTGCGCGCGAGCAATCCCATCGGCTCCTCGATCACGATCATGATCGTCGCCGCGCTCGCCGCCCTCTACCCGGCGATCAAGGCGAGCCGTTCGCGTCCCGTGGACGCGCTCCGGAGCGTCTGACGATGATGCTCCTGCGGATGGCATGGCGGAACCTCTGGCGCAGCCCTCGTCGGACCGCAGTGGTGCTCTCCGCGATCACCGTCGGGATCGCCGGCAGTCTGCTCACCATGGCGCTCAACTACGGCATGGTGGCCGGCATGGTCGATACGGCCATCCGCAGCGGTCTCGGGCACATCCAGGTGCACGCCGCCGGCTGGGACGAGAACCCGGAGCTCAAGGTGCGGCTGCTGGACGGCGGCGCTCGCGTGACCGGGGCCCTCGACCGGATCGAGGCGGTTCGACACTGGGCGCCGAGGCTCCTGGGCCAGGGGCTCGTGGCCTCTCCGCGCGCGAGCGTAGGCGTGGCGATCGCCGGGGTCGATCCCGTACGCGAGCCCGCGGTCTCCGTCGGCCCTTCGAAGATCGTCGAGGGCGAGTGGCTCGGCGCGCCGCGGAAGGTGGTGCTCGGTCACAAGCTCGCCGGGCGCCTCGAGGCCGGCGTGGGGAGCAAGGTGGTGCTTTCCGTGCAGTCGCTCGACAGCGAGCTCACGGGTCAGGCCTATCGGGTGGCGGGGATCATCAAGGCCGGCAGCCGGGATCTCGACGACGGCCTCGCCTTCCTCGGGCTCGTCGACGCGCAGGATCTCTTCGAGGTCGGTGATGCGATCTCCGAGGTCGTCGTCGTGACCCACGACCGCAGCGGCGTGCAGGCGATCCAGTCGCAGCTCGAGTCGGCGCTCGGTGCCGGTCCCGAGGTGCGGAGCTGGTCGCAGCTGGAGCCCCTGCTCGTCTACATGGTCGACAGCTTCGAGTCGATGGCCTGGGTCATCTATATCGCCGTCTTCATCGCCATGGCCTTCGGCATCGCCAACGTCCTGCTGATGGCGGTCTACGAGCGGACCCGGGAGATCGGCATGATGCGGGCGATGGGGATGAACCGGGCGCGGGTCGTGGGCCTGGTGGTGATCGAGTCCAGCCTCGTCACCGTCCTGGGACTCGTGCTGGGTGTCGTCGTCGCGGTGCTCGGCGTCTGGGCGCTCGGCGATGGCATCGACATCTCGCGCTGGGCCGACCGGCTTGACGCCTACGGGATCGAGACCGTGATCAGGCCGGTGATGCGGGGGCGAGACCTGCGTGACCCGATGCTGATCGGCGCGGTCGCAGCGCTGCTCTCGAGCTTCTGGCCCGCCGTTCGCGCGGCGCGGGCCAGGCCGGCCGACGCGCTGAGGAAGCTGTGATGCGACGCGCCCCAGGGATGGCGATGGGCGCGTGTCGGGAAGGAGTGCGCTCGTGATCATCGAGGCCATCGACGTGACGAAGGTCTTCGAGACGCGGGGTGTGGTGACCCGCGCCCTCGACGGCGTGACGCTCGGACTGGAGGCGGGTGAGTTCTCGGCGCTGGCCGGACCGAGCGGCTCGGGCAAGACGACCCTGCTGAATCTCCTCGGTGCCCTCGACGCCCCGACCTCGGGCAAGATCCAGATCGAGGGTGTCGAGATCTCCGAGCTCTCCTCCGGCGCCCTCTCCGATCTCCGCCTTCACAAGCTGGGCTTCATCTTCCAGGCCTACAACCTGATTCCCGTGCTGAGCGCGCGTGAGAACGTCGAGTTCGTGATGGAGATGCAGGGCGTCGCCAGGGCCGAGCGCCGCGAACGCGCCCTGAAGATGCTCGAGCGGGTGGGTCTCGGCGGGCTGGAGAACAAGCGGCCGATGGAGATGAGCGGCGGTCAGCAGCAGCGCGTGGCCGTGGCTCGTGCCATCGCCAGCCATCCCGCGGTGGTGCTGGCAGACGAGCCCACGGCCAATCTCGACTCGACCACCGCGTCGAACCTGCTGGAGCTGATGGCCGAGCTCAATCGCGAGCAGGGAGTGACCTTCCTCTTCTCCACCCACGACCCGATGGTGATGGCGGCCGCCAGACGGCTGGTGCGGCTCAGGGACGGTCGAATCGTCGACGACGAGAGGCGCGCCTAGTCGAGCCATGACACGCATCCGCATCGCCAGCCTCCTCTGCGCTGCCGTCCTCGTCTCCGGGCCCGCGGTCGGGGCGCTCGCGCGGACCCTCTGGGAGGGCGAGGAGGCCTACCTCTCGCTGGATGCCGAGCTTCGCAACATCGCGCTCTACACTCGGCAGACCGGCGTCGACGACTTCGAGAGCGCGGCCGATCCCAGCTGCGTCTTCGTGGCGACCTTTGCCGACTGCCCATCCTTCGACACCGTAGGGCAGACGGAGGTCGGCCAGGGCTTCACGCGGATCCGTCTCGAGCTCGAGGCCCGCGCGACCGAGTGGCTCTCTGCCGTGGTGATCTACGACAACGAGATCCAGTACGGCGGCGTCGATACGCTCGAGGCGAACCTCGGCCGAGAGATCGAGGAGTCGTCCTTCAGCGGCGCCGAGGGCACGCTCAGCCGAGGCACGCACCACGACTGGCGGCACGCGCTCTATCGGGGATACCTGCGCATCGAGGCCGGGCGATTCGAGCTCGGCCTCGGGCGACAGCGCGTGGCCTGGGGCGTCGGCCGTCTCTGGACGCCGATCGACCGCTTCAGCGCCATCCCGCCGCTCTCGCTGCAGCCCGACGTGACGCCGGGCATCGACTCCATCGACGGGCGCATCAACTTCGATGGCTTCAGCTATCTCCAGTTCGTCTACGCGCCCGGCGCCACGCGGAGCCTGGAGCGGTGGGCGCTTCGTCTCCATGGGGTGCTCTTCGATTCGGATGTATCGCTGATGGGCGGGATCTTCGAAGACGCACCGACGGTCGGCGCAGACTTCGCACGCAACCTGGGTGGCGGTGCGATCCGCTTCGCAGCCGTGTACACACGGCCGCAGACACCGGTGTGGCTGCTCGGCGATCCCGCGCCCGCGCCCCTTCCGGACTACTGGCAGGCGCTGGCGTCCTTCGACATCAACCTCGAATTCGGCACCGGGCTCTATCTGCTGGCCGAATACCTCTACAACGGAAACGCGCTGGGCTTCGGCGAGGGCAAGGCGGGGCCGCTCCTGCCACTCTTCACGGCGGGTGGGCCGAACGGCGACAGCGCGGCGCTGGTCGGCCCACCGGATCCGGCGCGTTTCGGCGCGAGCCGTGTGATCTCCAACGCGACGCACCAGATCGGCACCCAGCTGGGCTATGACCTGACGCCCGAGCTCCGGGGCGACTTCGTCATGCTCGTGGACCTCTCCGGCGGCAGCGCCGCCTTCTTTCCGAATCTGCGCTACAGCCCGCTCGACCGCCTCGAGATGACCCTCGGCGTCCAGCTCTTCGCGGGCGGCAAGGACTCCCAATACGGCAACTCCGAGCCCCTCGTCTACCTGCTCGCCGATTGGTACTTCTGAGCAGCTTCCCGAGCCTCTTCGTGGGCAAGGCGCCGTGATCCATGCGGCGTTCATCCTGCTCGGCCCGACGCTCCCGGGGCGGAGATCCCCTGGCCGGCCCGAGGCGAGCGGACGACGAGGGCGCTGTGCGGGCGGGTCGCGCTGGCGGCGCTGGTCTAAGTCTCGGTGATCCTCGATCCGCCCTCGGCCTGCTCCGCTCTCAGCCAGCGGGCGTAGCCGGGCGGCGGGAAGAACGCCACGTAGAGAGTCAGCCCGGCGCTTCCACCGAGAAGGGCCGTGGCCAGGTGCACGGCGCGACTCCCCATGGTGTGGATGCCGACGAGCTGGCCCGCCAGGAAGATGAGCGTGAGGGTCGTGCTGATGCCGCCGTAGATGCCCCAGAGCAGGAAGCGGTTGGCCACCAGAGGATCCGCCAGGCCGACGCGCGCCCGCAGCCGGCACTTGCGCCACTGCAGCACGCCCTCGATGCCCGTCCATCCAAATCCGACGCAGCTGATGGTCTGCAGCAGCGCGTTCCAGACGAAGAGCTCGTCGAAGGACGAGGCCTCGGGGGGAGCCGTGAGCAGGGTCCGTAGGGCGCCGAAGTATCCGAGCCCCGAGAGACAGGCGCCCGCGCGCGTGAAGAGAAGCGATCGGCGGTCTTCTGCTCGGAAGGCGACCGCTGTGAAGGCGTAGACGAAGCCGATTCCCGAGTAGACCGCGGCGGTCCCGGTGCACCAGAGCACGAGGTCGACCTCGCCGACGCTCACCCGTCCCGTCCCGGCCGCGAAGGCCAGCGGTTGCCCGACCAGACAGAGCAGCACGAAGCTCAGTCCGCAGTAGAGCTCGGGCTTGCCTCGCGTGCGCCGCCACAGCACCAGCAGCCGGATGCCCACCGCCGAGCAGACTCCCACGAAGACCAGCATCGAGAGCGCGGTCACCCAGGTCACGAATCCTCCTCCCGATTGCACCGCTCGGCATTCGAGTCGTCGCACTTGAGTGTCGAAGGCTTCGGTTCCGATCAGAGTGTGCGGCGTCGGTGCATCTCACACCCTGCGACGAGATCCGTCGCGCGCCTCGCGAATGATCCGCTGCCCCTGATCGCGGCCGCGCTCCACCACGCTCGGCCGATTCTCGGATCCTTCGCCGGCGCGCGACCGGGGTCGCCGCGGCGCCGAGCCCTCCCGCGAGCAGCGCCGATCCCGGGCAGGAGGAGGCAGGCCCCGGGGTGGATGATCAGGGTGGCGTTGAGGTCCGCCGGGGCGATCGGGCGTCGCAGGACCCTGCGCGTCTCGTAGGGCTCCCGCTCGATTGCGTCTGGCCCGGTCCGTGGGTCCCCGGGACTGGGGTCGGTTGCTGACGCGGGGGGCATCTTCGACGAAGCACTCCTCCTCGACCTCTCTCTGTGTCACCGCGCGTACCGGCCGGATGCCAGGCCTCTCTGCGCCGCCGTCCGCGTCGTCTGGCGACGTGAAGGTGAGAGCGCCGGTCGGCCCGGCCGGGGCCTTCGAGGAGAGGGTGAGGGGCAGCAGCAGGGCGAGGAGGACGAGGAGGGCGGCGCGCAGGGGGCGCGGAAGCGCGGGGGGGCATCGGCGGAGCCTCGGTGTGTGAGGCGACGAATCCAGGGGCGGCTCGGATCTGCATGAGAGACGAACGACCCATCTTCTGCCGAGCGGATCCGCCGGGTCACCGGGAGGCCGCGGGCCCGGTGCGCACGGATTTCCGATCGGATCGGCGCTGAAGTCGGGACGCTTCCAGGCCGATCCCGAATCTGGACAGCGCGACGATCCGCTCCATCGAGACCGAGGCCGAATCCCATGAACGACGTGCCCACCCGCACCGCTGGACAACACTTCGCCACCCTGATCGGCGCCTTCGTAGTCGGTCCCCTGCTCGGCCTCGGCCTCGGAGAGTGGCTGGCGCCCGACACCACCCTCGCCCAGCTCGTCAGCATCTGGATCTTCCCGCTGATCTTCTTCGCCGGGCATCTGTGGTGGCTCGGTTCTGGCGTCGCCTCGGTGATCGTCGGCGCCGTGGTGGGACTGATCCGTGGACGCCGCCGCCCCGGCCCGCCGCCGGCGGGCACCACGCCCGTGCCCTCGGGCTACGGTGCCTTCCGCATCCTTGGTGCACTGCTGGGGGCAACGGCCGGGGCGCTCGTGTCAGTTTCGAGCGATGTCGGGCTCGGGCTCGCCGTGCTCCTGCATGGCGCGTTCGGGCTGGCCTACGGCATCGTGCTCTCCCGTCTGGCCTCGCTCGGCTTCCTGCCCTTTCCCGAGCCCGCCTGACCTCGTCGCGCCTGCCCGCGCTATCGTGACCGGCTCCTCCGAGCTGGCCGCGGCGGCCGGCCGCGTCCCCTCTCCACCTGCGCCGCCAGACAGGGATGCTCCGGCATGTCCGCTTCCTCGCTCTTCGACCCCCTCTCCTTCTCACGCGGCCCTTCCATGAAGAACCGGTTCATGCTGGCCCCGCTCACGAATCTGCAGAGTCATCCCGACGGCCGACTCTCCGAGGACGAGTTCCACTGGCTCGCCCGACGTGCCGAGGGCGGCTTCGCGGCGACCATGACCTGTGCCTCGCACGTCCAGGCCGTCGGGCAGGGCTTCCCGGGGCAGCTGGGTGTCTTCGGGGACGAGCACCTCGAGGGCCTGACGCGCCTGGCGTCTGCGATCCGCCGACACCGGAGCGTGGCCCTGCTCCAGCTCCATCACGCCGGCATGCGGGCCCCGGAAGCGCTGATCGGCACCCGGCCTCGCTGCCCCTCGGACAACGCCGAGACCGGCGCGCGTGCGCTCGCTCTCGATGAGGTGGAGGCCCTTCGCGACGACTTCATCGCGGCTGCCCTGCGCGCCGAGCGAGCGGGCTTCGACGGCGTCGAGGTGCACGGCGCGCACGGCTACGTAGTCTGCCAGTTCCTGAGCGCCGAGATCAATCAGCGCACGGATCGCTATGGCGGCTCGCTCGAGAATCGCTCGCGGCTTCTCTCGGAGATCGTCGACGGAATCCGCTCCCAGTGTCGCGAGGACTTCGTCGTCGGCGTGCGGCTCTCCGCCGAGCGCTTCGGGATCACGCTGGCGGAGTCGAAGGCGGTGGCGCAGAGCCTGCTCTCCGAGGCTCGCATCGACTTCCTCGACATGTCGCTCTGGGACGTCTTCAAGTCGCCCGCGGAGCAGGAGCACGGGACGGGGAGGCTGCTCGACCACTTCACCTCCCTCGATCGCGGTCCCGTACGGCTGGGCGTGGCCGGGAAGATCGGGACTGCGAAGGCGGCGCGAACGTGTCTGGAGGCCGGCTGCGACTTCGTCCTGCTCGGCCGCGCCGCGATCCTCCACCACGACTTCCCGCGCCGGGCCCTGGAGAATCCCGACTTCGAGGCCGTGAAGCCGCCGGTGAGTCGCGGGTACCTGCGCGGCGAGGGCCTGGGAGAGGCCTTCATCGGCTACATGCGCGGCTGGAAGGGCTTCGTGGAGGACTAGCCCGGCCCGCGGATCCACAGGCCGATTTTCTCCGCAACCCATCCGAGCGAGCCCGGTTGGATCGATCGACAGTGGAACGCGCACAGCCCGAGGCGGGTGCCCGCGCGATCCCCCAATGATCGGATCGGGAGAGTTCGAAATGCGAAGAATCACGAGGATGCTCCTGGCAGTTGCCGCCCTTCCCCTGCTCGCAGCCTGTGCACCCACCGCCGACGAAGAGGTCGATGGCCTGATCGAGGATGCAGCCTTCTCCGCCGCCCTCGCCGACGGAGACGGAGAGCTCCTCGAGATCGGCGGTCTCGAAGCGGATGTCGAGGACCTGGCCGACGAGGACGTCGAGATCGAGCTCGATGCGGGCGCCGCCTTCGCGCGCGAGTGCTCGATCGCCGGCTTCCGCGAGCGCGTGGTAAGGCACTACGACGTGGACGCGAGCGGGCGGCTGGAGCGGGACGAGGTGCGCGTGCTCCGCAACGACTTCGGTCCGCGTCCCGAGCGGCGCCACCGCTTCGCGAGGCATTGGCGCATCTCGCGCCTGCATTGGATCTACGATGTCGACGACTCGGGGCTGCTCGACGAGGACGAGCTGGCCGCCATGCGCGCCGACCTCGAAGAGCGCTGCGAGAACCGCCGCGAGTACCTGCTGGCCACCTACGACCTCGACGCGAGCGGTGATCTCGACGAGGAGGAGTGGGCCGAAGCCGTCGCCGACCTGCGCGAGCGGCGAATGGCCCGCCGTGAAGCGATCCTCGAGGCCTTCGACGAGAACGACGATGGCGTGCTCGACTTCTTCGAGCGGGCAGCGGCTCGGGCCGCACGCCGCGAGGCGATCTTCGAGCGGAGGGTCGCCGTCTTCCTCGAGTACGACGTGAACGATGACGGCGACCTCGACACCGACGAGAAGGCGGCGCTCCGCGAGGAGCTGATGGCCAGGGTCCGCGGCGAGTACTTCCTGGAGGGCGAGGTCTCCTAGGCAGGTGCCGGCCCGGTGCAGAGGGCGCGCGGCGCGACCCCGCCCAAGCGCTCGAAGGGCTGCTAGCCTCTCCAGGCAGACGCGGCCTCCTCTTCGAAGCACGAGCGGGCTTCGGGAGGAGGCCGTACTCCTTGGAGAGTCCGGTCGATGGATCAGGCCCATCCGGACGTCATGCGCGGTCGACACGACTCGTACTCCAGCGGCAAGCGACGGCTTGCATCGCCACTCCAGAGGCTGGGGTGGCCAGCGGTCCGCCTCGACCTCGAGGAGATCGTCTGCCGGGTCGAGAAGAGCGGCCGTCCCTTGCGCCCGCGATGATCGAGGCCAAGCCGGAAGCCATCGTGGCCCTACTCGACCAGGCGGATCTGGTGCAGGGGCTCGGACTCCGAGAGCCGCCGGCGCTGATCTCGGTGGTCGGCGGCGGCGGCAAGAGCAGCCTGCTCTTCGCCCTGGCCGAGCGTCTGCCCGGGCGCACCGTACTCTCCGCCACGACCCGTATCTTCGCGTCGCAGATGCGTGCGGCACCCGAGCACTGGCAGATGGGGGATGTCCCGGGCTGGCGCGAACGCCTGGTCGACTCCGATGCCACCGTGCTCCTGGCCGGCGAGCTCGTCGGGGATCGCGCCCGGGGAGTGCCGCCCGACCTTCCAGCGCAGGTGCTCGCCCATCCCCGCGTCGACTTCGTCGTGGTGGAGGCGGATGGCTCGCGGACCCGGCCTTTCAAGGCGCCCGCCGAGCACGAGCCGGTGATTCCACGCGCGACGGACCTGGTCGTGATCGTGGTCGGGATCGACGCGCTCGAGCGTCCGATCGAGGCGGCCGCGCATCGCCCCGAACGGGTCTGCGCGCTGACCGGTCTCGCGCCCGCCGATCGCTGTACACCGGAAGCCCTGGCGCGCGTCGTGACCGCACCGCAGGGCGGCCTGCGCGGGGTGCCCGCCGGCGCCCGGGTCCGTCTGCTCATCAACAAGGTCGAGGGCGCGGCCCGACGGGCTCGCGCGCTCGAGGTGGCGCGCCACGTGCTCGAGGCGAGAGCGCGGATCGAGGGCGTGCTGGTCGGCTCGCTCCAGGCGGGCCCGGGGGCGCGCTTCGAGCGGATGGTGGTGGGCAAGAGGACGTCCTCCTAGCGTTCGAACGCCCGCTTCGCGGGGCGAAGCGGGCGTTCCCACTCGAGGTCGTCGTTGGCGCGACGGCTGTCTTGCGCGGCTCAGAAGATCTCGAACAGACCTGCCGCGCCCTGTCCACCGCCGATGCACATGGTGACCACGCCCCACTTCGCCTTGCGCCGACGACCCTCGAGCAGCAGGTGGCCCACGCAGCGGGCGCCCGTCATGCCGTAGGGATGGCCGATGGAGATCGAGCCGCCGTTGACGTTGTACTTGTCGTTGTCGATGCCGAGCTTGTCGCGGCAGTAGAGGCACTGGCTCGCGAAGGCCTCGTTGAGCTCCCAGAGGTCGATGTCGTCGCCCTTGAGGCCCGCGCGATCGAGGAGCCGCGGGACGGCGTAGATCGGCCCGATGCCCATCTCGTCCGGCTCACAGCCCGCCGCCGCGAAGCCGCGAAAGGCGCCCAGGGGCTCCAGGCCGCGCCGCTCCGCCTCCTTCGCCTCCATCATCACCACCGATGCGGCTCCGTCGGAGAGCTGCGAGGCATTGCCCGCGGTGACGAAGAACTCGTCGCCGCGGACGGGCTTGAGCTGGGCGAGGCCCTCGAGCGTGGTGCCCGGGCGGTTGCACTCGTCCTTCGTCACGGTGTAGTCGACCTCGCTGGTCTCGCCGGTCTCCTTGTCCTTGACGATCATGGTGGTGTCCATGGGCACGATCTCGTCGTCGAAGATGCCCCCTTCCTGGGCGGCGGCGATCCTCTGCTGGCTCTGGAGGGCGTACTCGTCCTGCGCCTCGCGCGAGACCTTGTAGCGCTCGGCCACCACGTCGGCGGTCTCGATCATCTGCATGAAGAGGCCGGGATACTGCTGGAAGAGCGGCTTGTCGAGGGAGAGCGTGAAGCCCTTGCCGGTGGTGGCGTGACTGATCGACTCCACGCCGGCACCCACGACGATGTCGGCGCCGTCGACGATGATTCGACCTGCCGCGGTGGCAATGGCGTTCAGGCCCGACGAGCAGTGCCGGCTGACGGTGACGCCGGCCGTGCTGGTGGGGCAGCCGGCCTTCAATGCCGCGAGGCGGCCCACGTTGTTCCCGGTCGTGCCCTGGGGCTGGCCGCAGCCGAGTACGACCTCTTCGACCTCGGCCTTCTCCACGCCCGCACGCTCGATGGAGTGCTGGATCGCGTGGCCCGCGATGGCGACGCCCGTGGTGTTGTTGAATCCGCCGCGATAGCTCTTGGCAAGCCCGGTCCGGGCGGTGGAGACGATGACTGCCTCGCGCATGAGTTCCTCCTGGGATGGTCTTGGGCCGAGGAGCTTAGCCAGCCCATGGGAGGGGCGCAGGTCGTCGTCTCCATTCCGGGGGCGTCAGCAGTCGCGCTGCCGACCGCGACCTACTCGCTGAACGTCTCCGGCCCACCGCTGGGCTGCACCGGGTTCTCGCCGGCGATGATCCGGTCGGCGCGCTCCTTGAAGCTCTGTGCCGTGCTCTTGTGGGTGAGTACGTAGAAGCGGCCGTTCAGGATGGCGTGGTGGACTGCCTCGGCAATCGCTTCCGCGGGCATCGATTTCTCGATGAGGCCGCGCAGGTAGGCCTGAAGCGCCTCCATCAGCTCCGGCGCGACGCTGGGACGCTCGCGTCGCAGCTCGTCCGGGCGGTTGCGCTCGGAGTCCCAGATCCTCGTCTGCACGAAGCCGGGGCAGAGCACGGAGACGCCCACCGGCGAGCCGATGGCCTGCAGGTCGCCGTAGAGGGTCTCGGAGAGCGCCACGACGCCCTGCTTGGTGACGTTGTAGGGGCCCATCGCCGCCACGGAGATCAGACCGGCGCTGCTGGCCGTATTGACGATGTGGCCCTCGCCCTGGGCCACCAGATGGGGCGCGAAGACCCGGACGCCGTGAATCACGCCCCAGAGATTCGGACGGAGGGCGAACTCCCAGTCCTCCGTCGAGAGCTCCCACATCGGGCCGGCGACCGCCACGCCGGCGTTGTTGCAGACGACGTGAACCGCGCCGAAGTGCTCCAGGACCTCCTCGCCCAGGGTGTCCATGCGCGCCCCGTCGGAGACGTCGACGACCCGGGCGAGGACCTCGCTCCCCTGCTTGCGCAGCGCCTCGGCGGTGGCCGAGAGCGGATCGGCCTCGATGTCGACCAGAGCGAGCTTCATCCCGGCGTCGGCGAACCGATGGGCGAGGGCGTTGCCGATGCCGCTGGCGGCGCCGGTGATGACTGCGATCCTGCCGTTCAGATCATCCATCTGCGACTCCTCGCGATCGAGCGCCCATCAGGCGCTCGGATAGGCGGAGAGGATCTCCCGAAAGCGGTCCTCGAATGCGGGCCGAAGCCCTGGATGCGTGAAGATGTAGAAGGCGCCGCTCAGGACACCGTCTGCGGCCTTTGCGGCGACATCGCCCGGATCGCTGCCCCGGGCGATGACCGCGCTCAGGGCGCCCCTGGCCTCGAGATCGCGATCCGCAATGGCGATTGCTGCACCTTCCCGAGCGAAGCGCTCGCCCATCGCGCGGCCGATTCCGTTCGCGCCCCCGGTGATGAAGGCCGTGGATTCCTCGAGCTGCAGCATCGGGCTCGCTCTCCTCCAATTCTGCGTCCTGCGTCCTGCGTCCTGCGTCCTGCGTCAGTCCTGAGTCGTGCGCGCGGCTGCTGCCCGGCGCCGGGCCGTTCGATGAGGCCACGGTTCCTTGGATTCGACCCGGACGGGAGAGCATAGCCCGTAGCGAGCGCAAGGGTGAAGCCTCCAGACGCGGCGGGTAGGCTGATCGAGTCTCCTCGGATGGCTGCAGCGGGCGACCACGGACCGGTCGGCGAGGACGCCTCCTCCAGCGCATGCTGATGGGCGTGCGATCGTTCGAAGCGAGCCCGAACCGGAGAAGGCGCGCGAGCTGTCGCGGCCGATGCTCGAGCTGATGGGCGACGCGCGAGGCGGATATGCGCTCGGCTACATCGACGATCTGGGCGATCCCATCGAGGCGCCAGGCCTCCCGGCATCCAGGAGCGGCTTCGGCGAGCTCGCCCGCTCGGAGCCTCCCCCGCCTACCGCTCCGAGGGCAGCGCGATGATCTTGGTCTCGAGGTACTCCTCGAAGCCCATGACACCATTCTCGCGCCCAAGCCCGCTCTGCTTGAATCCGCCGAAGGGCGTGTCGACGTTGAACCACTGCCCGCCCGCCACGCCGATGGTTCCGGTGCGGATGCGCCGGGCCATCGCCAGGCCGCGCTCGACGTCGTTCGTCTGGATGGCGCCCGAGAGACCATAGATGGAGTCGTTGGCGATGCGCACGGCGTCGTCGTCATCCTCATAGGGGATCACCACCAGCACCGGGCCGAAGATCTCCTCCTGGGCGATCGTCGAATCCGGATCGACGTCCACGAAGAGGGTGGGCTCCACGAAGCAGCCCTTCTCGCCCATCTCGCCCTCGGGCTTCCCGCCGCCCACCAGGCATCGCGCGCCCTCCTGCTTGCCCTTCTCGATGTACTCGAGGACGCGCTGCTGCTGGCGCTTGCTGATCTGCGGGCCCTGCAGGTTGGCGGGATGGGTGGGATCGCCGTAGCTCCAGCGCTCGAAGGCGCCCTTCAGGATCTCCACCCCCTCGGCGTACTTGCTGCGCGGCAGCAGCCAGCGGGTCGTGATGGCGCAGCCCTGGCCGCCGTGGACGCAGGTCATGGGCGCCATGCCGAGCGCCTGCTCGAGCGGGATGTCGTCGAGCACGATACTGGCGGACTTGCCGCCGAGCTCGAGGAAGACCTTCTTCACGGTGCCGGCCGCGCACTCCATGATGCGGCGGCCCGTGGCCGTCGAGCCGGTGAAGGTGACGGCGTCGATGCGCGGATCCGTCGACAGGATCTCACCCGTCAGGTGATCCGACGAGGCCACGATGTTCACCACGCCCGGCGGAATCTCCGTTCGCTCCTTGATGATCCGGCCGAGGTGCGTGGCGGACCAGGGCGTGTCCGGGGCGGGCTTCAGCACGATCGTGCAGCCCGAGGCCAGCGCCGGCCCGAGCTTGGCGATGTTCAGATAGAGCGGGACGTTCCAGGGGGTGATGGCGCCGACGACGCCGACGGCCTCCCGGCGCTGGATGCGGGCGTGCTTCCGGCCGAGGAAGGGGATGTCCTCGAGCCGCGTCTCGTACGCGTAGTCCTTCGCGAGGTCGGCCCAGTACGGCATCATTTCGATGGGGTCGTCGACGTGCATGTACGAGCCGAGCGTGACGGGCGCTCCCGCCTCGGCCACCACGATGGCGCGCAGCTGCTCCTTCTCTGCGAGCATCCCCTCGTAGAGCTGGCGGATGCACCGCGCGCGGAACGCATGGTCGAGCGACCAGTCGGTTTCGTCGAAAGCGCGGCGGGCGGCCTCGACGGCGCGCAGCATGTCGTCCTTGGTGCCGTCGGCGCATTGGCCGATCACCTCGCCCGTGGCCGGGTTGATGTTCGCGAAGGTGTTGCCATTGCTCGCGTCGCAGAGCTCGCCGTCGATCAGGTTGCGGGTCTCGGGGGACAGGGCTTCGAGTGCCATGGGGCGGTTCTCCTCGTCGGGGATCAGCAGGGTGGCCTAGGGGCGGCGGATCTGTCCGCCGTCTACGTTGATCACCTGGCCGGTGATCCAGCTCGCGGCGTCCGAGAGCAGGAAGAGGCAGGTCTCCACCATGTCCGCGGGCTGACCCTTTCGCGCGAGCGGCAGGGTCGCGACGATCTGATCCGCAGCGGCTCCGGCCGTCTTCTTCAGGGCCTCGGTGTCGGTCGGCCCGGGGGCGATGGCGTTGATGCGGATGTTCTGATGGCCCAGCTCGCTGGCGAGACATTGGGTGAGGCCGTTGATGCCGAGCTTGGCGAGGCCGTAGAAGCCGACGCCCATCCAGGCGGCGGTGGACGACTGGTTGACGATCGCGCCGCCGCCCCGGGACTTCATGCTCGATCGACAGGCTCGCGTGCAGAGCAGCGCACCGTCCATGTTCACGTTCATGAAGCTCTTGTAGTAGTCCCAGTCCACGTGGAGGAGGGCGGCGAGCTTCATCTCTCCGAAGATGGCGGCGTTGTTGACGAGGAAGTCGATGCCTCCGAATTCGGCAACGACCGTTTCGGCCATGGCGAGGGTCGATTCCTCGCTGCCCACGTCCACGGGGACGAAGGCGGCTACGCCACCGGCGTCACGAATCTCCCGGGCCACGCGTTCACCGGCGTCCTTCTGGATCTCCGCCACGACGACCCTTGCGCCCTGGGCGGCCAGGCCCTTGGCGTAGGCCTCGCCGATGCCGCCGCCGGAGCCGGTGACGATGGCCACCTTGCCTTCGATTCCGTCGTAGTGCATGGGACGTGTTCCTCCTCGAAGCCGGGCGCTCGCGCGCGGGCCCGCTCGTGCGTCAGATCCTGATGGGCAGGGCCGAGAAGCCCTTCACGTTCACCGAGTGCACACGCACGATGCCCTCTGGCTCGATCGCGTAGTCGGGGAAGCGCGCGACCCACTCTTCGAAGGCGACCCTGGCCTCGAGTCGCGCGAGGGAAGCGCCCATGCAGAAGTGTACGCCCTTGCCGAAGGAGAGCATCGCGCTGGCGTCGCGGCGGACGTCGTAGCGATCCGGGTCCTCGAAGACCTCGGGGTCGCGATTGGCGGAGCCCACCAGCAGCAGCACGTTCGAGCCCTCGGGTATGGTCCGTCCGCGGACCTTCACGTCTTCGGTGGTGACCCGCATGAGCATCTGTGTGGAGTTGTCGAAGCGCAGTGTCTCTTCGACCCAGCCGGGGATCAGGCTGCGATCCGCCTCCACGAGGGCACGCTGCTCGGGGTGTCGCCAGAGCCAGTAGAGCCCGTTGCCGAGCAGCTTGGTCGTCGTCTCGTTGCCCGCGACGACCATCAGGTTGCAGAACGAGAGGAGGAACTCCTGATCCAGGTCCTCCTCCTCTCGGCTCTGCGCGACCAGCGCGCTCAGCAGATCGTCGCCGGGCTGGCGGCGCAGCTTCTCGAGGTGGCGCTCCATGTACGCGCGGATGTCGAGGAAGCCGCGCGCGCACTCGGGCGTGATGTCGAAGACGCCGTCCTCCCGGTGCACCATGTCGTCGGCGCTCTTGCGCAGCGCGTCGCGGTCGGTCTCGGGCACGCCGAGCATCTCGCTGATCACGTCCATGGGCAGCTTGCCCGCGAAGTCGGCGATGGCGCAGAACCCGCCGCGATCCTTCAGGGCATCGAGGTGTCGTCGGGTGAGGTCACGGATGCGGGGCTCCAGCGCCGCGATCCGGCGTGGCGTGAAGCTCCGGGAGACCACACCGCGGAATCGGGTGTGCTCCGGTGGGTCCATGCCCAGGAAGGAGGTGCCGCGCCGCGCTCCCGGCCCGCGCGCACCGGGATCGATGGAGACGCCGTGGCGATTCGAGAAGCGCCGGGTGTCCTTGAAGGCGTCGAGCACGTCCGTGTAGCGGGAGAGCGCCCAGAAGGGGCCGACCTCGGGGATCTCGTCGTTGTAGTAGACGGGTGCCTCTCGCCGAAGACGGGCGTAGATGGGGTAGGGGTCCTCGTGGAACTCGTACGCGTAGGGAGAGAAGTCGAGCATGCCGGCACCCTATCAAGTCTACCATTCGCATGCAATGTAGATTGTGATAGGCTGGTTTCATGCGGTCGGAGCGGATCTTCGAGGAGCGTCTGGCGGATGCGGCGGACGGCGCGTGATGGCCGGACGTATCCGCATTCCTCCGCCGAATCGCGCTCGGCGCTCTCACGCCGAGCGCACGGCCGAGACCCGCGCGCGCGTCCTGGCCGCTGTCGTCGAGAGCATCTCCGAGGTCGGCTTCCAGAAGACGACGGCCGCGGAGATCGCGCGCCGCGCCGGGGTCACCTGGGGTGCGGTTCAGCATCACTTCGGCGACAAGGACGGCATCCTCACGGCCGTGCTGGAGGCGTCCTTCGATCGCTTCGCCGAGCTGCTCGAGGAGTCGCCCGTTCCCGATGAGGAAGCCTCGGTCGAAGAGCGGGCCACCCTCTTCGTAGAGCGAAGCTGGGCGCACTTCTCGAGCGCCCACTACCGGTCGACGCTCGAGATCCTGCTCAATCTACCCGAGGACCTCGAAATGGGCTGGCAGACAGAGATGCTCGATGCCTTCCTGCGGATCTGGCTGCTCTACTTCCCCGAAGCCACCTCGAGCAGACACCGCCGACCGGCTCGAGCCGGGTTGGAGCTCATGCACTACGCGATCTCGGTGCTCTCCGGGCTCGCGGTCACCGGCCTGCTGGAAGGTCGGACGGCGGCGACGGCCCCGAGGCGTCGGGAGCTGGGCTTTCTGGTCGACACGCTCGCGCGTGAGATCGGCTGAGAGCGCCGGGCTAGCGGCCTCTGCCTGCGCGGTAGGTTGCCGTATCGGCGGCCTCGAGCAGCGCCTCCGGCTCTTCGCCATCGTCTGGGTAGAGGGCGACACCCTGGGAAGAGCCGATCTGCACCTTCGAGATCGCGTGAGAGGCCATCAGCGAGAAGGGGGTTCCCAGCGTCTGCTGGATGCGTCGCGCGACGAACTCGACGTTGGCGCGGCCGCCCACAGGCTCGACGAGCATGGCGAACTCGTCGCTGCCGATCCGCGCCAGGGTGTCGGTCTCGCGGGTGATCGCGCTCAGGCGATCGGCGACCCGGGCCATCAGGGTCTGGCCGGCGCTTCGGCCGAGCTGATCGCTCACGGTCGCGAGGCCGTGCAGCTCGACGTGGATCAGTCCGAATCGGTGCTCTCCCGTCTGGGCCCGTGAGACCGCTCGCTGGAGATCCACGATCAAGCGGCGCCGATTGGGCAGCCCCGTCAGCTCGTCGTGGCTCGCGCGATGGGCGGCGCGGGCGCGCTCGCGCGCCAGCGCCTGGAGCGCGCTCCGCCGCTGCCGCTCGAGCTGCGAGACGATGTGAACAGTGAGCGCCACGCCGATCGCCGCCGTGAAGAAGACCTCCGCGATCTCCTGCTCGCGGGAGACGAGGCGCCGGGACAGCATGCCCGCGCTGTCCGCGAGCGAGACCATGAGAAGCGAAGCGACGCATGCGGCGGCCCAGCCCCAGCCCGATCGCCCGCCGGCCAGCAGCATGCCGCAGAGCGCGATCAGCGGGAGCCAGTAGATGGCGTTCGAGCCGATCCCGCCGGCCAGCAGCATCTGGCCCGTCAGCAGCAGCCAGAACGTCCCCGTCAGCCAGTGGCCGGCGATCCGGCTCGATCCGGTCCATACGAGGACGAGCGGAGTCGCGCACATCAGGGCGCCACATCCCGTGATCAGCAGGCCCAGTGCGGGCGCGTCCAGATAGAGCCAGTAGACCGGGGCGACGAGGGCGTGCAGGGGGAGGGCGATCAGCGCGATCCGCAGCGCGCGCTTCGCGGCCCGGTGGGCCTCGTCGTCCTCCCGGATCGGTCCCCGGGCCCATCGGCGCAGGACTGCGTCGATCACCGAGACGGCGGGGCGAGCCTCCGATGCGAGATCGCCCGAACGCAGCTCCGCCATGGTGCTCGCGGAGTGGATGCTGGGGATGTCCTCGCTCATCGCACCTCGACCACGCCTGCATCGGTGCCGGCCCGCTCTGGCCGACGCCGAGTTCGCGAAGCGAACCAGCTGTCTCTGGGCTACATCGGAGCGGCGGGTGTGTGGGCTGAGTCACCTGCGCCGAATGCTTCGAACGCCGGGCGCCGTATCTGCGTGCTCCGTTCCGGCTCGTGAGGCAATGCTGCCGGCTGTTGTAGCCTGTGGCGAATCGGGCAGAGGAGTTGCAACGCATGGGAGAGCGCACCAACCGACAGTGGCGGCTCGCGTCGCGGCCGAAGGGCATGGTCGAAGAGTCGGATTTCGAGATGGTGGAGACCGAGGTCCCCGCGCTCGAGGAGGGGCAGGCGCTGATCCGCATCACGATGCTGGCCTTCGACCCGGCCATGCGCGGCTGGCTGGACGATGTCGAGAGCTATCTGCCGCCGGTGGGAATCGGCGAGGTGATGCGCGCGTCAGTCGTCGGTCGCGTGGTGGAGTCGAAGACGCCGGCGTACTCCGTGGGCGACTGGGTGACGGGGACCCTCGGATGGCAGGAGTACGCCATCGTCGACGTGAACGATCCCGGCATGGCGGGCGGTGCCCGCAAGCTGCCAGCGGGGGCGACGCCCGAGATGGCGCTGAGCGTCTTCGGCATCACTGGGCTCACCGCCTACTTCGGCTACCTCGACGTGGGCAAGCCCCGCGACGGGGACGTGGTGCTCGTCTCGGGGGCGGCCGGGGCGACCGGCACGGTAGCCGCGCAGATAGCGAAGCTGAAGGGGGCAAGCAGGGACGTCGGGAAAGCGGGTG
>CAZQMY010000022.1:0-30192 GCA_964594405.1 uncultured Spirochaetaceae bacterium
GCACGCGGCCTTCGCGCTGCTCGTGGCCATGGCCGAGCGCGACATCACGGGACGGGGGCACTTCGTGGAGTGCGCGATGCTCGAGGCGGCGCTGAACCTCACGGCCGAGCAGGTGATCGAGTACAGCGCCCATGGCCACGTGATGGGGCGGCGTGGCAATCGCAGCGCCGAGGCGGCGCCTCAGGGTCTCTACATGTGCGCTGGGCACGAGACCCGGTTGGATCCCCAGTGGCTCGCGCTCTCGATCGCGTCGGCGGCCCAGTGGCGAGGGTTGATCTCTTGGCTGGGCGATCCCGAATGGGCGAAGGGGGTCGGCGAGGATCTGGCCTCCCGGCGTGCGGCGGAGGATCGCCTGGATGCCGAGCTGCGCGAAGCGTTCGCGGATCGCGATCTGGCGGAGTGCATCGATGGGCTGGCGGCCCTCGGCGTGCCCGTGGCGCGAGTGAGGGATCCGCGCACGCTGGCCCTGCATCCGCAATTCGTCTCGCGCGGCTTCCTCGAGGAGGTCGACCATGCAGTGGTGGGTCGCCAGTCGGTGATGAGCGCGCCCTTCCGCTGCGCGACGGTGGAGCACTGGCTCGACCGTGCGGCGCCCCTCCTGGGCGAGCACAACCACGAGGTGCTCCGCGAGCTCGGCTACGACGATGCGGAGATCACCCGACTGGCCGAAGGGAATGTGATCGGCTCCCGGCCGGAGGGCTGCTAGCCCCGAAACGTCCTTCGTCTCGCGGTAGCGCTCCGCAGCCGGCTGTCGCATGATTCGCACAATGTCCTCTGCGCCAGTCGACGCCGCCGCTTCATGAGCGCACGCAGTCTGCGATTCCTGGTGCAGATGAGCGAGCGCGTAGACCGTCTCCGGATGGGCAGCTTCTGGGACCTCGACCAGCCCCGGGAGCGTCACGTGGCCGCGCAGCGGATGGTCTTCGCCACGCTCGACGGCCTCGCGCTCGAGCGCAGCCTGATGCCCGGCATGCTGGAGTCTCGCGCCGATCCGGAGCGGCTGACCCGCGCCGTGATCAACGTATTCGAGAAGGAATCGTCATGAGTCATCTGCCCGACACCCCGATCGATCCCGAGCCGCTCGACGCCATCATCATCGGCGCCGGGCACAACGGTCTGGCCTGCGGCGCGCTGCTGACCCGGCAGGGACGGCGTGTGCTCTGCCTCGAGAAGAATCGCTACGTCGGCGGCATGGCGGGCACGCGGGAGATCCTCTCGGGCTGCCGCAACGACGTCGGCGCATCGTTGCTCTTTCCGCTCGCGAAGGAGGTGCTCGAAGCGCTCGAGTTCGAGCGCCACGGCGTGGAGTTCATCGAGCTCCCCGTCATGTCGTGCTCGCTCACCGAGCACGACGATCCGCCGCTGGTCTTCTGCGCCAATCCGCTTCGCATGGCGTGGAGCATCCTGCGCACCTTCGGCCTCTCGGCGCTCGTGGGGTTCGCGCGCCTCGTCGCTTTCACGCGCCATCCGGCCCGCGCCATCGCCCGCTACGAGGCCTGCACCGAGCCGCGCGATCTCGACGCCATCCTCGCGGACGCCCCGAACCGGAAGGTCCGCGAGCAGCTCGAGCTCACCTTCGAGGGCAGCGCGATGGACCTGATCGACCGCTTCTTCCCCGACCGCGAGCGGCATCGCTCGCTGCGGACGCAGCTGGCCTTCGCCTCGGTCCAGTCCACCTACAAGGGGCCCTACACGCCGGGCAGCGCGTTCTGCCTGGTCTACACCCTCTCGCCCAATGACGCCGGAGGATTGATGAAGCGCGTCAAGGGCGGCATGGGCTCGCTCTCGGAGGCGCTGCGACGTTCCATCGAGGCCAGGGGCGGCGAGGTGAGGCTCGGCGCGCCGGTGCGGCGCATCATCATCGAGGAGGGCCGCGCCGTCGGGGTCGAGCTCCGCGGCGGCGAGCAGCTGCGCGCGCGGGTCGTCGTCTCCAACCTCGACAAGAACGCCACGATGCTGGGCCTCGCGGGCGAGGCCGGCCGGGCCCTCCTGCCGGAGGATATGGCAGAGCGGATCGAAGGGATCGATCAGCGCGCCGCCTACGTGCACCTGCTCTTCAAGCTGAAGGGCCTGCCCCGATACGGACCGCCGCTGCAGCACCTCAACGCCGATCCGCATACGCGATTCAACATGGGACTCTTCACGGATCCGGAGCTGCTCCAGCAGAGCTACGAGGCCTGTCTGCGAGGCGAGCTCACCGCGCATCCGCCCTCTGCGCTGCAGATCCCGACGGTGATGGACCCGAGCCTGGCGCCCGATGGCTACCACCTCGGCACCACGTACGGATTCTACTACCCCTGCGAAGCGCCCAGGGCCGCGCGGGGCAAGCTGCGCGACGAGATGGCCGAGCGCATCATCGACCGGATCGAGAAGGTCTACCCGGGCTTCCGCGAGCAGATCGTCGAGTCCGCGGTCTTCTCGTCCGATCACTTCGCGACCATGCAGGGCGCGTCGGGCGGAGACTTCACCCACGGCCTGATCCATCCGGATCAGATGCTCGGCGCCCGGGCGCTCCTGCCGGGCTCGGCCCACGAGACGCCGATCCCCGGGCTCTACCTCTGTGGCGCGAGCTGCCATCCCGGTCCCGGCGTGACGTTCCTGCCCGGATACGGGTGCGCGAAGGTGGTGGGCGAGCGCCTCGGCCGCGCCGAGAGGGCGTGAGTGAGGCTGCGGGACCAGTGGCTCATTGCGCGCGAAGGCATGCGCGCCGTGGGCCGCATGCTCGGCGACGCATTCGACGACCGGCGGGGTCTGGCGCTCCCGCTCGGGCCCGAGGAGCTGCTCGACCCCGAGATCGGGATCGAGGCGCTGCTCGACCCCGATGAGATCCTGGGCGAGCCCGCGGAGGCGCTGCCGGGCCCCCTGAGCATCGCCCAGCAGGACGCGCCCAGCAGCAACTGCTGCAACTCCGCGATCCGGGTGGGTGAAGAGCCGGTGCCCCGGCTCTTCGTCAAGCAGCCCGCTCGCGATCTGGCCACGCGCCTCTTCGCCAACCTCATCGGCTTCTGGAGGATCGAGTGCACGGTCTGCCGGAATCTATCGACTGCGATGCCGATCGACACGCCTCGCGTCCATGCCGTACGCGAACGGGGCAGTCGATTCCTGTTGGTCCTCGAGAATCTCGCGCTGCGCCCCGGCATCCGGCTGCACGTCAACCGCGACTTCGTCGCCGGCATCGCTCCCGAGGATGCAGGACGCTGCATCGACACGCTCGCGACCCTCCACGCCGGGTTCTCGGGGCTCTCGGAGGCCGAGCGCGAGGCCGCCCTGCCGCGGGCCCTCGACCCCTTCCGCTCGCCCGGGCTTCGACCGATCATGGCCGCCGTGAATCGGCAGGCGGCCGCGCCCTGCCATCGCCGGGCGCCCGAGCTCTTCACCTCCGACCTCGAGCGGCTCTATCGACGCGCTCTGGCGCGCTGGGATGCCATGTCCGACGCGTGGTATGCAGGGCGCGAAACCCTCGTCCACGGTGACAGCCACTGGGGCAACTTCTATCGGACCGATGCCGGCATGGGGATGCTCGACTTCCAGGGCGCGCACTTCGGCTCGGGAGTGCGGGACGTCAGCTACTGCCTGGTGAACTCGATGTCCGAGTCGGCGCTCGCGAGGCACGAGCGCGGTCTGGTGGAGCGCTATGCCAGGGCGGTCTCCGATCGCGGCGCGCCGATCACCTTCGACGAGGCCTGGTGGCTCTATCGCGGCTTCTCGTTCCAGACGCTGATGACCGCAGTCGTCTCCATCGGCCTCGGCTCGTTCACCGACAGCGACGCGGTGATGGGAGTGATGCTCGAGCGATCGTGCGCGGCGGTGCGTCGCCTCGACTTCGAGGGCTGGCTCGAGGCGCTCGACTAGCCGCTCGCGGCGCGTCTCGATTGCAGGTAGTCGAGGGTGCGCGCGTTCGCCTCGGGATCGAGGGCGACGACGCTGGCCTCGAGATCTGTGACGCCGACGTCGCGCAGTCGATCGAGGCCGGTATCGAGCGCCTGCTCGTCGCCGAAGATCGTGATCTCCTCCAGCGGGGCCTCGCCCTCGCGCTCGAGCATCGCCTTGTAGCTGGGCATCTGCCCGTACATCGCGACGATGCGGCCGATCTTCTCTCGTGCGCGCTCGAGGTCGGACGTCAGCACGATATGCACCCCGGCCACGATGCGCGGCTCGCCGCGACCGGCCCGGCGCGCCGCCTCGCGAATGCGCGGGACGATGTGCGCCTCGAGCGCCCTCGGACCGGTGGACCACGTGATGGTCCCCGTGGCCTCCCGTCCCGCGATCTCGAGCATCCGCGGTCCGAGCGCGCCGATCACGACGGGCACGGCGGGCGCGTCCCGCACGTCGAGGGCGAGGTTCACGCGGTACTCCTCGCCGTCGACGTGCGCGGGTGCGCCGCGCAGCAGCGGCCCGAGTACCGCCATGTACTCGCGCATGTGTGAGGCCTTGCGTGCGTACGAGAGGCCCATCATCGACTCGATCACCACCGGATGCGAGAGGCCGACGCCGAGGGTGAAGCGGCCACGGCAGGCGACGGCGGCCGTGAGCGCCTGCTGGGCCAGCGCGGCGGGATGGCGTGGATGGCTGGGGACGACCGCCGTCCCGACCTCGATCCGCTCGGTCTCGCGACCGATCAGCGCCGCCGTGGTGATCGCATCGAGACCGAAGACGTGGGGCACCCAGGCCGTATCGAAGCCGCGCGACTCGAGGTCCGCGGCCTCGGCGAGGGCCTCGTCGAGCGAGAGGTGCCGGGTCGAGGCGCCGATCATTGCGCCGATTCTCATGATCCCTCGATCCTCGCTGAGGGGCGTGCAGGTGGGGACGGAGTCGTTCGAGCGAGCGAGGCTAGCAGCGCGCGGACCGGTTTCACCGGTGGGCCAGGGGCCTCAGAATCGGAGCCACCTCGACAGGACCTGCCGGTCGCCCACGATGACCTGGACGCGCGCGGTGCCGTCGCGGCTTCCCGGCAGCGTCTTCTCGTGAGCCTCGAGGGTGTAGGCGCCCGGCTCGTCCGGTCGGAACTCGAAGGCGCGTCGCTGGTGGCTCCAGCGCTCCGAGTCCTCGTGGATCACGCGGCCGTGGGGCGAGGTGAGGCGGTACTCGATGGTCTGGCCCACCATCTCGCCGGCGACCCGCCGGCGCGTGGTGATCTCCACCAGGTGCCGCTCGCCGGCGCGGTGGATCTCGAGGACGGCCGGGGGCGCGTCGGCGCGCAGACTGGTGCTTCCGGAGGCTACGCGTTGTCCCTGCAGCGCGACGTAGTCCACGCCGAGCACGGCGACGAGGACCGCGGCCACGGCGATCCCCCAGCCCTTCAGCGTGTCCTCTCCGAGTTCCATGGCCGTCCGCTCCTTCGAGACGTGTCGGCCGTCGGACGCTGCGGCTTGAAGTCGGCCCCGTGGCGTCCCCGAGAAACCGGCGGTGCGCCCGAGAAGGGGCGGGGAGCGCGGGGCGGCGGCGCTAGTCCGAGCCGTTGGCCAGTGCCTCGATCCAGCCGACCAGAGCGCCGGACTCCGTGGAGACGTGCAGGGAGTGGTCGTCCTCGACCTCGATCAGGCGGACGAGGTCGGAGCTGCCGGTGGCCGCCAGGCGACGGCTGTCCTCGGGATCGATGAGGTCGTCGGCGAGTCCGTGCACCAGCCAGACGGGCACGCCTTCGGGCAGCCGGGGGGCGTCGAGGTAGCGCAGGGCCGCCTGGGCGAGGAGCAGGGTCGGGCCGCTGAAGAGGCCGCGAGTGAGGAGCGCGACGGCGATGGCGCCGCCGAAGGAGCTGCCCACCAGCACGTCGGGCCGGAACTCGGCCAGCACCGCGGCCTGCCGCGCCACGCAGCCCTCGAAGTCGGAGGTGTCCATGGCGGGCGTGCGCGACTCGAAGTGCGCCGCGAGCAGTCGGGCCTTCTTGCCCTGCGGACTGCCTTCGAGCCCGTGAACGAATTGAACGCGGAGCATGGCCACCTCGATGAGCCTGCTGGCGCGCGAAGCGTACTGGCTACACTGGCAGCAGTCGAGGTGAGCCGGAGGAGACCCGCATGCCCGTACCGCGCAAGCCCCTCGAGAAGGTGCGCCGGGTGGTGAGCGCCTGGCCGGAGGTCGACGAACGCCTCTCCCACGGCCAGCCCACCTTCTGGGGCGGCAAGAAGACCTTTGCGCGCTTCGTGAACGACCACCACGGAGACGGCATCGTCGGCCTGTGGATCAAGTCCGATCCGGACACCCGGGCGGACCTGCTCGAGGCGAACGCGGAGATCTTCTTCGTTCCGCCCTACCTCGGACCGAGCGGCTGGCTGGGCATCCGCCTCGATCGCGACGTCGAGTGGGGGCTCGTGTGCTCGCTCCTCGAAGAGGCCTACCGATCCGTTGCGCCGCAGCGCGCGCTGAAGGTGATGGACGAGGGCTGAGGCGCGAATTGGACCGGAGCGGTGCAACCCTCGCGCGCAGGATCTCCCTTCCGATGCTCGTCCTCTACGGAATGGGGACGACCATCGGCGCCGGCATCTATGCGCTGGTGGGGGTCGTCGCGGGGCGCGCCGGCGCCCATACGCCCGTGGCGTTCGCGCTGGCGGGCGTGCTCGCCGGCTTGATGGCCCTCACGCTCGCGGAGCTCTCGCGTCGCTTCCCCAAGGCCGCCGGCGAGGCGGTCTACGTGGAGGAGGGCTTCCGGGCGCCGCGCCTGGCCATGTGGGTGGGCCTCTCTGTGGCGACTGCGGGGATCATCAGCGCCGCCACCGTCACCCGGGGCTTCGCGGCGTACCTCGCGGTGCAGATCGCCTGGCCGGACTGGGTCTTCTGCGCGGTGCTCGTCGCCGTGAGCGCGGGGGTCGCCGCGCGGGGGATCGACGAGACGGCCTGGCTGGCTGCGATCCTCACGCTGCTCGAGATCGGCGGACTCGTGGTCGTGATCTACGTCTGCGGAGACGCCCTCGCCGAGCTGCCGGACCGGGTCGGCGAGCTCTGGCCACCGCTCGAGCGCTCGGCCTGGCAGGCGGTGATCGGAGCGAGCGTCGTCTGCTTCTACGCATTCCTCGGCTTCGAGGACATGATCAACGTTGCCGAGGAGGTGAAGGATGTGACGCGCACCCTTCCCCTGGCCATCGTGTTGACGCTCATCGGCACCCTCGGCCTCTATCTCGTCCTGACGATGACCGCCGTCCTCGCGGTTCCGCCCGCGGAGCTCGCCGGCAGCGAGGCGCCCCTCGCGATGCTCTACCAGCGAGCCACCGGCCACAGCCCCTGGCTGCTCAGCGGCATCGGCGCGATTGCGATGTCCAATGGTGCGCTCATCCAGATCGTGAAGTCTTCGCGCATCCTCTACGGTCTGGCGGTCAGGGGCACGCTGCCCCCGGCGCTGGCCGCGGTCGATCCGCAGACGCGCACGCCCCTCCTCGCGACGCTCGTGGTCTCGGCGGCGGTCCTGCTCCTCTCCCTCGGCCTCTCCCTCGAGACCCTCGCCGAGGCGACCGCGCTCATCACACTCGCCGTCTTCGCGATGGTCTGTCTCGCCCTCTTGCGCATTCGCGCGCGAGCGGGGGGCGACGACGAGGGCTTCACGGTGCCGCTCTGGGTGCCCGTGCTCGGAGGGCTGGTGAGCCTCGCGCTGCTGGTGCTCGAGGCCGTGCGCCTGCTCTGGCACGGTTGAATCCGGGGGCGTCGCGCGCAGCTTGCAGCCGGCTGGGCATCCGCGATGCTTCGTCATCCACCCCTGCTCCGCCCCCACTCCCCACCCCGGATCGGGACAATGGAGGAACCGAGATGTCGAATGTTGCCGCGCCCGAAGACCTCGCCGACGGCGAGGAGGACCTGAATCCCATCAACATCGCCACCGCGCAGCTCGAGGCGGCACTTCCCTACGTGCCGGGGATGAAGAGCGGTCTCGCCGAGTTCCTTCGCCGTCCACAGCGCACCGTCACCGTCGAGTTTCCCGTGGAGACCGAGGAAGGCGTCCGATCCTTCGTCGGCCATCGCGTTCTGCACAACAGCACCCGCGGTCCCGGCAAGGGCGGGATCCGCTTCCACCCCCAGGTCGATCTCGACGAGGTCAAGGCGCTCGCGAGCTGGATGACATGGAAGTGCGCCATCGTGGGCGTTCCCTTCGGCGGCGCCAAGGGGGGCGTGTGCTGTGATCCGAAGGCGCTCACCGATCGGGAGAAGCGCAAGGTCACGCGTCGCTTCATCCACGAGCTCGAAGGCGTCATCGGACCGGATATCGACATCCCCGCTCCGGACGTCGGGACCGATGCGCAGACCATGGCCTGGATCTACGACACCTATCACCAGCTCCACGCCGGCCGCAACAATCTGCCCGTCGTCACCGGCAAGCCGCTGGAGATCGGGGGCTCGGAAGGGCGGCGCGAGGCCACCGCCCGGGGCTGCCTGATCTCGACTCAGCAGGCCCTCTCGCGCGGCGTCGTGCCCGGCCTCGACTCGGTGGCGGGGGCTCGGGTGGCGATCCAGGGCTACGGCAACGCGGGCTCCATCGCCGCGCGTCTCTTCACCGAGGCCGGAGCGGCCGTGATCGCCGTCAGTGATTCGGCCGGCGGCGTATTCTCCGAGAAGGGGCTCGATCTCGCCGCCGTCGACGAACGCAAGCGCGAAGAGGGGACGGTCGTCGGCGTCACGGATACCGTCACGCTCTCGAACGACGAGCTCCTCGCCCTCGATTGCGACATCCTCGTGCCCGCCGCGCTCGAGTGTCAGATCCACTCGGGCAACGCGGGCGCCGTGAAGGCGCGGATCGTCTCCGAGGCCGCCAACGGGCCGACGACGCCCGCCGCCGACGCTGCGCTCTTCGCGCGCGGCGTCCCGGTGCTCCCCGACATCCTCGCCAACGCCGGAGGTGTGCTGGTCAGCTACATACAGTGGATCAAGCACAAGCAGAACGAGCAGTGGGAGGAGCCGGAGGTGAACGAACGCCTGCGACGCAGGATGATCCGCGCGACGGACGAGGTGATCGATCGTCAGGTGCTGATCGCCCGGGCGGCCGAAGAAGAGGGCGCGCTGCCTGCGGTGGACCTCCGGACGGCCGCGTACGCCCTGGCCGTGGATCGCGTCGCGCGTGTAGCGATGCAGCGCGGGATCTGGCCGTGATCGCCGCGTCGCTTCGCGTCCGCACTCGGGCGCGATCGCATCGTCCATCGGCGATGACCAGAGCCGCGGCTTGAAGGCGAGCCCCGCTCGTCGCGCCGCCCCTGTTGGCGTGCTGCTGATGCTGATCGCTTCGGGCGTGGCGCATGCCGAGCGGTCCAGCCTCGGCGGGCGCACATACGTGGGCGTGGATGGCGGTCTGGGCGTTGTGAACGGCTTCGATTCGGGGCTGCCCGGAGCGAGCCAGACGGGGTTCGAGGTCGGCGGCGCCCTCGTGATCCGCGCGGGCCGGCAGCTCTCGGATCGCTGGCGCTCCGGGGTCTCACTCGCCTGGCAGCGCTCGGGCATCGCCGCGCTGAACGGCCGCTTCGACATCCTCGCCGGTACGGCGGATCTCTACTACGACTTCGGTCCGGCCGAGGCCTTCATCCGGCCCTTTCTCGGCGCCGGCCTCGGCGTCTCGGGCGGCTGGCTCGCGAGCGATACGGCCGGCAGCGGCGCGCTCACCCAGAGCGGTGTCGGCCTGGCGTACGTCATCCACGGCGGTGGACGCTTCAGGCTGCGAGACGATCTCCTCTTCACCGCCACCTGGCACTTCCTCGGAACCGCCGCCCTCATCGAGCGCAGCGGCGGCGACATCAGCCCGACCATGCACGCCTTCATGATCGGCCTCGCGAAGGCCTTCTGACGGAGACGAGGACGAGACGACGGGCCGGACCGCGTCGCAGAGGGCCTGATCAGGAACGGTCGCTGAGCGTGCCCTCCACCCAGAAGAGGCCGCGCAGCTCTCCCTCGCGGAAGCCCGTGGCCCGATCGTCCGGGTAGAGCTGGCGGATGTGATCGCCGAGGCCCGGCTCGACGGCTTCGCCATGGCAGGTGAGGCAGAGCTCGCCGGCATAGATGGGCTCGACGTAGCCGAAGCGGCCTCCGTCCAGCGGTACGAGTCGGGCGGGCGCAGGCCCCTTGCCCATGGCCAGCGCCTCCTCGAGGAGCGGCTCCATCCAGGCCTTGGGAGCGTTGGCGGGGTTGCGCAGGCGATGGGAGGTGCGGCCGACGCTGAGGCCCTGGTGCGAGGCCCGTACGGCGATCGCGGGTGCGACGGTGCGACAGGCTTCGACCGCGCCCTTGGGCCCCTGATCACGCATGGCCGATATCAAGGTGGACTTGAGCATCTTCTTGAAGGGGATCAGTGCGTCCTTCGCGCGCTGCTCGGCCTCGCGCTCGGCGATGTAGGTGCGGGCGCTGGCCTCGATCCTCGGCCTGGTGATGCCCGCCTTGCGAGCGACGGCGAGCGCGTCGTCCACGGACATCCCGTGCTTCAGCACCAGATGGGTGGCCAGCCAGCCGCCCACGCGATTCGAGCTGGAGCAGTGGATGAGGAGTGGCTGCCCATCCGCTTCGGCGACCAGGGCCTCGATGGCCTCGAAGGCCGACTTCTCGAAGCGCGCGCCAGATACCGGCACGTTGTGGTAGGTCATGCCCAGGGCTTCTACGGCGCTCCGCTCGTCGAAGTCGAGCTCGTCGGGTGAGCGGAGATCGATGACGGCGACGATCCCCTCGTCCTTCGCGCGCTCGAGCGTCGCGCGGTCGGGCCGCCCCGAGAAGCTGAGGTGACGCAGTCGAGTGACGTCGTCGGCGGCGCCCCAGGTCATGGGGCCTTCGACGTCGCTCGGTCGGATCGCCCGCTCGGCGGGCGCCGGGCCGCCGCCGAGGGTGATCAGCAGGACGAGGGCGATCAGCAGGGGTCGGGTGTTCGGGCTTCGATGGATCATGCACGCCTCCTCCATCCAAGCATAGAGATTCGGCGGCGCGTTCGCGTCGGTGAAGGCGCGCGCGATGATCGCTCGACTCGACGAGCGGGGCGGATCGGCACGCTGCGATGCGGCTGGCCCGGCCCAGGCTGTCCCCCATCGTCGGAGTGATCGCCTAGACCGGCCTCGTCCCCGCGATCATGTGCCGCCAGAAACGGCGCGGCTCGCCGACCGGATAGTCGCCGCTCGCCTTGTGCTGCACTCGCGTGTTGTCCCAGACCAGCACGTCGAAGTCGCGCCAGACGTGCTCGTAGCGCGGCGCGTTCTCCTCCACCGCTCGCTGGAGCCGCATCAGCAGTGCGCGTCCTTCGCCCAGATCCATGCCTTCGACGCGGGTGGCGCGATCGAGATCGAAGAAGAGGCCGAGGCGACCGGTCGACGCGTGCGTGCGCACGAGCGGATGCGTGGCGGGCGCCAGCACGTCATTCGGTCCGCTGGCGGAAGCGCGCCCCTCGAAGGCGCCCTCGTTGTTGTATGCGTGCTCGACCTGAAGGGGGCGAAGGCGGGCCTGCTCTTGCGCGGGCAGCTGCTCCCAGGCCGACTGCAGATCGATGAAGACCGTATTGCCGCCGCCGCTGGGCGGCAGGACGCGGGCATGCAGCACCGTCGCCGAGGCGGGCTCGGCCACGTAGGTGTCGTCGATGTGGAAGGTCTCGAAGAGGCCGGGGCGGTCGGCGTCGAGGCCGCCGAAGCTGCGCCCCTTCATCTCCTCGCGCATCTCGTCGGTCATCACGTAGCCCGCGTCGATGATCTGCCGCGTGTCGTCGTAGCGATGCGGATTGCCGTCGCGATCGGCGGCGACGGGATCCTTCACGGCTCCGAAGAGCCCGGCCACGGCGCGAAACATGGCCTCGTCGAGCTTCGCCTCGAGGCGGATCACGGCGAGGCCGTGCTCGGCCAGGGCCGCGCGGAGCGCCTGCGCGACGGAGGCGTCGCGCGGATGCGCGCGCGGGTCGAGGCCGACCACCTCCGCGGCCGCGAAGCGGCCCTCGGGTCGTCGGATCCGGGGCGGGTCGTTGGGCAAGCTCGATCCATCCTCGTCGCGGCCTGATCGACTCCGAGCCTAGCAAGGACGACCCGCTCGGCCCTCAGGCGGGGATCGGTCCGCCATTCTGGCCCGGCCAGCGCGATCCGCCGATGGTGTCCGCGAAGGGCAGGAAGGCCTCGCCGTCGAGCTTGCCGTGCAGCGTGATCTCGCGCCCGAGGAAGATCGGGCTCCACAGGCGGGCGGAGACCTCGCCCACCACGGGTAGCCTCTGCGCGATCGGATCCCAGGGGCTGTCGCGCAGCGTCAGCCGACCCTCGACCTTCTGATTGAGGGCCGTCTCGTAGGTGCTGTGCACGCGGACCACGTGGGGCGGAAAGTCGTAGCTGTCGTCCGGTACCATGCCGACGCCCTTGGAGACCTTGATCCACCACTCGGTCTCCCCGTACCTCGCCGGGCTCTCGAGCGTCTCGCTGACGGTCCCCTCGTACTCCAGGAAGGTGTAGCCCTGATGGCTGCAGCGCGCGTAGACCCGATCGAGCATGCGCCAGTACTCCACCTGGCAGGGATATTTGGGCTGGCCGTTGCGGTCGCGGCTGATGAAGATCGCCGACTCCTGATCGATGCCATAGCCGAGGGTGTACAGGCCTGTCTCACCGCCGTAGTCGGCATCCACGGTCACCAGGATCCCGTACTCGGGAACGTCGGGGACCGGGAAGTTGTAGACGGTGAGGTGGACACCCGGGCGCACGCCGGGCTCGATGCCGGGCGGAAGCAGCGCCGCCACCTTCTCGGGCTCCGTCTCGTACTCGAGCTTCAGCATCGGCCACATGAGGATGTCGCCAGGGTTGGTCTGGGGGCCGGTGGGCTGGTCGCTGCTCATGGCATTGCTCCTGGAGATTCGAGGGGTGGGAGGGCGCCGCTCAGTGGAAGAGACTCTTGTCGGGCCCGACGCGGTCGGCGATGGGCTGGAGCTCCGCCAGGTCGAGGTCGTAGAACTCGACGGCGTTCAGGCCCAGCATCCGGGCGATCTCGTCCTCGGGCAGGCCCACGAACGTGCCGCGCAGCTGGTCGGCGGTGTAGGGCCAGCTGCCTTCCGGATGCGGGTAGTCGGTGCCCCACATGATCGTCTCGACGCCGATCTCATGGCGCATCTCCGCCTCGCGACGGGGCATACACGAGGCGCCCACGCGGACGTTCCGCCTGAAGTAGTCGGCCGGCGACATCGACAGATGGCTGCGATAGTCGCCGAGCTTCTGCGAGTAGTGGGTCTCCGAGTAGCGCTGCTCGAGCAGGTGGAGGTACTCGGGCACCCAGATTGCCGTGCCCTCGACCATCGCGACCTTCAGTCCCGGAAAGCGCTCGAAGGCCCCGCCCCAGAGCATGAAGGTGAGTGGGCGCACGAGCCACATGGCCACCTCGGTGATGTACGCCCCCATGCCGCCGGGCGGAGGCACGTGGCCCTCGGGCGCGGGGACCGGACCGAAGTAGTCGTTGATCGGTGATGGCCCCGAGTGGAAGTGGATGGGCATCTGGAGATCCTGACAAGCGGCCCAGACGGGATCGTACTTGGGGTGGTGATAGGGATCGTGCGAGCCCCACATGGGCGGGAGGATCACGCCGCGCAGACCATTCTCGCGAGCCCACGTGATGCCCTCCACCGCGAGATCGATGTCCCAGAGCACGGGGATGCAGGCCAGCCCGATGCGGCGCTTCGGATCGGTCTGCACGAACTCCGCCATCCAGCGGTTGTGCGCGCGGCAGCCCGCCCACTGCAGATCGGCAGTCACGCCCTCGGGCTGCATCGAGAAGCCGGCGCCGAAGGGCGGCGCGTTGACCTCGGTGATGCCGTCCGGGAAGAGCACCTCGGCGGTCACGCCGTCGGCATCGAGCACCTTCTCCCGCGCTGCGGCATCCCAGGCGCCTGAGAGCTCGTACTCGCGCCCCTTGCGCCACTCGTCGTTGATCTCGGCGACGAGGAAGCTCTTCTCCGCGGCCCTGGTCATCTCGATCTGGATGGGCAGCGCGATGTCGAAGGTCTCGCGGTGCTCGGGGTCGACGTACTCGCGGTACTCGGCGGCGTGGGGGCCGGCGTGACCGTCGGCTGAGATGATGAGATATCGGTCCATGGTGGCTCCGCTTCGTCCGGGGGGTGGGTGGGTTCGGTGGCGCGTGGGGGTCTCGTAGATGGGCCTTCAGCGGGCCTCTTCGTCCGCCGTCGACTCGCAGGAGAACTGCCTGGCCCAACGCCTGAAGTCCGCGATGAAGCGGTCCTCCTTGGTGAGCATGGGCCTTGCGCGATGCACCTTGTACTTCCAGATGTCGAGGTCCTCGCGGACTCCCGCGGTGACCGCGTTCATGAACTCCTCGCCACAGTAGGAGATCGGCTCGACCTCGCCGTCGCGAAGGTCGTGGCTGAACTCCACCGCGAACCAGCCGTTGGGAACCGGCAGCTGTGTGTGTTCGTTCTGGCGTTTGGCCATGGCATCTCTGGGGGAGTTCGGGGCGTGCGAGGCTAGGGGGCGAAGGCCGCGGCCAGGAAGCGCGCGGATGCTGCGGCGCGCTCGCGAACCGGGAAGTCCTCGACGTTCGCGTAGTTGAAGATCAGCGCGTAGTAGGCCCCCAGCAGCATCTCCGTGAGCGTCTGCTCGTCGTGCTCACGCGTGATCTCGCCGCGCTCGAGGCCATCCTCGATGATGGTCGAGAACGCGGCGCGAAGCCGCGTCGCCTGGTCGGTGCGCGCCTCGCGGTCGCCGCTGATCAGGTGCACCACCTCGGTCACGAGCTCTCGGTTGGCCGTCGGGCGCTCGCATATGTGCTCGGCCACCGTGCCGAAGAAGGACTGCAGGCGCTCGGCGGTGGTCAGCTCGCTCTTGCGAACGGACTCGAGCGCGCCCAGCAGCTCGTCGATGCCCGCGTGGGCGATCTCGCGCAACACGTCCTGCTTGGCGGGGAAGTGATTGAAGAAGGTCTTCTGTGCGACGTCTGCGCGCTCGCAGATGTCGGCGACGCGGGTCGCCTGGAAGCCTTGCTCGCGGAAGAGTGCCTCCGCGGCCGAGACGATCCGCATCCGCAGCTCGAGCTTGCGTCGCTCGCGGCGCGACAGAGGCTCCTCGGGAGCATGGCGCTCGCTGGCGCTGCCCTGCTCGGTGGCCCTGCTCTCGGCCCCGCTCTCGGCCCTGCTTTCGGCCAGGCTTTCGGCCCGGGCATCGGGTCGCGAGCTCTTCGGGTCGGCACTCATGGGCCGCATTCTACAGTGCGTACAGCTGAGTGCAAGATTATAGTGTGATGTATGCCAAAGCCTCGGTCCGCGGATCCAGACGCAAGAGGGGCCGCCTCGGCTGGAGACGGCCCCTCTTTGAACTCGCGATCGCCCTCGGGCGATGGGCTCTCCGCTTCCTACGTATCCTCGGCCTGGGCGTTGAGCCGCTCGATCTCCTTGAGCTCCTCGTCGGTGATCGGCATGTAGATGGTGGTCACCGCGTAGGGGTCGCGCCTGTCGCTGCCCGGAGGCTGGCGAAGGATCACCACCAGGGTGTCTCCGGACTTCACGAGCTCCTTCATCTTGGCGGGCAGCCAGGTCTCGTCATCGACGTCGTTGAGCATCTTGCCGCTGAAGTTGGACCGGATCTGCGTGATGGTCATGCGGCCGCCGGTGGGCTTCACCTCGAAGCTCTTCTGGCGCCAGATGTTGCCCTTGCAGCCCTTCGGAATCTTCGAAGTGGCGGGGGCGCCATCGGTCTTGGGGAAGTACTTCGCCTCGCTGCCCTTGTCGCGCTTCAGGGTGATCGACGTGCTCGCGTCGTCGAAGCCCGTAACCTTGGCGAAGACCGAGCAGCTCGAGCCCGCGTGGGCGGTGCTCGCGGCGAGGAGAACGAGGATGGCGGAAACGAACGTTGTGAGTACGCGCACGATGACCTCCGGGTTTGCAGTGGGGACGGACGTTAGCTCAGCTTCCGGCGCTGTCCGCCGGGTTCCCGCGCCCCGCCCATCGCGGCTGCAGCGAAGGGTTGCGGCGCGCCCAAGTGTCCGAAACCCATGAGCTTTCGTGGATTTCTCCCGATCTTCGGCGCCCCGGTGATCAGACGAGATGCACGGCGTTGCAGTGCGGGTCCGACGCTTCTTCCACCCGCTGGTGGGCACGCCTGATACCCTGGGACGCCCCGCGCCTCCGCCTCACCTCGACCCCGCCTCGACCCCGCCTCAGAGGAGCCGGCATGAAGACGAATTCCTCCCACTTGATCATGCTGCTGCTGGTCGTGGTCTTCGCTCCGGCCATCGCGGTCGCCGGAGACGGTGACGAGAAGGGCGTGAAGCTGCCACCGGGCCTCTGGCAGTTCGATCTGGAGCTGCAGATGCCGATGCAGAACGCCCCGGAGAAGCGCACCATGAACGTCTGCATCGGAGAGGAGCCCGTCACCCCGGCTGATCTGATGCCCTGGGCAGAGCAGTTCGAGTGCTCCGTGCGCAAGCCCACCGTGAAGAAGAACCTGCTCACCTGGCGGCTGATCTGCAACGTGCGCGGTGCGCGCCAGAAGGGCAAGGGGCGCTTCGAGGTCGACGGCGAAGAGGCGCGGGGCAACGTCAGGATCGACATCGACATGGGGGCCAGGCGGTTGGCGGTCCAGACCGACTGGGACGCCCGGCGCACGGGAGAGTGCCCGCCCTCGTGACAGGCCAGACGTCCGTGGGGCCTCGGGGCTTCCGCCGATGCGCGGTCGCGGAATACCTGGAGAGCTGATGCGGTCTCCCAGGGGTGCGACGGTGGTCTGAGTCCCGCTCAGATCCGGCGGCCAACCGGCCGAAACGGATCTCGATGCATCACGATCGCAAAGACGGGGGTGCGATCGAAGCGGATCGCAGCGCTGCCGAGGATCATCCGCGCCACGAGCCGAAGGGCGCGGAGGGCCGGGCTGGTCTGCTCGCGGCCCGCGCGACCCGCATCATCGACTTCTTCGTGCCCGCCGGCTTCGAGCCCGCCGACGATCGCACCCTGCGCGCGCGCATCCTCGTGGGCGTGAACCTCGCCTTCCTCGTCGTCATCGCGATGGTGGCCTACGTGTCCATCGGTGAGCTCAGCATGCCGGGCATGGACACGCGCGTCACGATCAGCCTGCTGGCGGCAGCGAGCTCGGGGCTGGTGGCGGGGGTGCTCCTGCTGCGTCTCTCGGGCTCGCTCGCGCTCGCGGCCAACGTCACCATCGTCTCCGTCTACGTGACACTGCTCGGGGCGGTGGGGCTGCAGGGCGGGCTGCAGGCGCCCAGCATCGCCTTCTACCTGGTGCTGCCGGTGATCGCGGGCCTCTTCTCGGGTTGGGGCAGTGGGCTGTTCTGGATGGCGATGTCCGGGCTGACCTGGGCCGGCTTCTACGCGCTCGAGACGGCCGGCGTGCAGCTTCCCGGCCAGCTCCCGAAGCAGACGCACGATACGAACGTACTGCTCAATCTGATCGTGGCCTCGGTGGCGATCACGCTGATCGTCGTGATCTACGAGGTGATGAACGAGCGGCTGCGGCATGCGCTCCAGCTCGAGCACCGCAAGTACGAGTACCTCGCCGGCCACGATGCGCTCACGATGCTTCCGAATCGTCGCACGTTGAGCGAGCAGCTCGAGAACGCGATGCGCCGGGCCAGGCGTGCGGGGACGAGCGCCGCCGTGATCGTCCTCGACGTGAACGGGTTCAAGGCCATCAATGACGGTCATGGTCACCAGGCCGGGGATCGGGTGCTCTGCGGAGTGGCCGAGCGGCTCACCGGCCTGCTGCGCAGCACGGATACGGTGGCCCGTCTCGGCGGTGATGAGTTCGCGATGGTGATCGAGCGCGTCGACGCGCGGGAGGGGCTCGTGGTCGTCCTCGAAAAGACGGACCTCGAGCTGAACCGTCCCCATCTGATCGACGGGGTGGAGGTCATGGCGCCCGCAGCCATCGGGGTGGCGTGCTATCCGGAGGACGGCGACTCCGTGGGCGCGCTGCTACGCAGCGCCGACATGGCCATGTACGAGTCGAAGGCCTCGCGAGCCCCCTACGTCTTCGCGTCCGAGCTGCGTCGGCAGACGGCCCCGCGCCCCGCTCCGGGCACCGACGGCTGCTAGGATCGCTCCCGAGCGTGCGGCTCACGCCGCGCCAACGACGGAGCCCCGCGATGACACCGCCCCCCGATGACGCGCTGATGCGCGCTCTGGCCCCCAACCCCGGCCGGCGCCCCCTGCTGCCCGCTTTGGAGCCACGCGCCGAGCTCGCGCTGCTCTGTCGCGTGCTCTTCCGTGAGGGATACGACGACCACATCGCGGGCCACATCACCTGGCTTCAGGACGCCGGCACGCTCCTCGTCAATCCCTGGGAGCTGGCGTGGGACGAGCTCTGCGCGGGCGACATCCTGCGCGTCGACGCCGGCGGCCAGGTGGTCGAGGGCGACTGGAACGTGACGCCCGCCATCAACCTCCACCTCGAAGTGCACGCGGCGCGCAGCGACGTCCGGGTGATCGTCCACAATCACTCCCGCTTCGGGACGCTCTGGGCGAACGCCGGGCGCGTGCCGCCGGTCTACGACCAGACCTCTGCGCAGGTCGACGGGCCGATCGCGATCCATGACGAGTACGCGGGCACCGTCGAAGACGATCAGGAGGCGCAGACCGCCGTGGCCTCACTCGGCGATCGCAAGTGGGCTCTGCTCGCCAACCATGGTGTCTTCGTCGTGGCTCGCGACATCCGGCAGGCGCACCTGCGCGCGATCACGCTGGAGTGGCGATGCAGGCAGGCCTGGTCCATGGAGGTCCTGGGCGGGGGGCGGCCCATGGCGCCCGAGGTGGCCGACCGGGTGGGCGCGATGATCGACGGCAACGGCTTTCCCTTCCTCTGGGAGGCGATGGCGCGCCGGGAGATCCGTCGCGATCCGAGCGTCCTCGAGGACTGATCGCCCCTCCGAGGCAGCCCGACCCGAACCGGCCTGGGCCGGTGCTATCCCAGCTTGACCGCCATCTCGCTGAACGCGCGCGAGGCCTCGAGCATCTCTGGGGTGAAATCGATGTCGTGCGGGGTGTAGCCGGGCAGGTAGGTGCGCAGCACCTTGGGCAGCACCCGCTTGCGTGCATCCGCCGCCTCCTCGCGGAGGCGCGCCTTGCGACCCTCCTGCCCGCCGTACTCCGCGGGCACGCGGGGATCGGCCTCGTACATGGATCGCGCCACGCGGGCGATCCACCGACCCATATGCCACTGCGCCCACGTGCCGACGGCGAGTCGGTAGGGGTAGCTGCCGCAGAGGTGGTCGTAGACGTCGAAGGCCACGGTGCGATGCTCGAGCTCCTCGATGAGGTGCCACGAGAAGAGCTTTGCGGCAGCCTCGTGCATGGCCGGATCGGGACCACGCTCGAAGCTCGCGCGGGCCATGGCCGTGGTGAGGGCCTCGAATCCCTCGGCGTAGGCGAGGTTCCAGCGCAGGGATCGGGTCACGCTGAAGCGGCGGTAGTCGGCCTCCAGCTCGGCCTCGAAGGCGGCGAGGCGCGGGAAGGGAATGCCGAAAGCCTTGACCGCGTCGTTGAAGAGCATGTGCTGCTTGTAGTGCTGTCCCTCCTGGCCGTTGAATCGGGCGAGCTCGCCCGCCAGATCGGCGTCGCTGACGTACTTGCGCGCCTCGTTCATGGTGCGGATCAGCTAGGGCTCCAGATAGGGCAGGAGCAGCGACAGGCCGAGGATGTTGTAGGAAGCCTCGGGCTTTCCGGCGATCACGATGGGATCGAGCTCGTCCGGGAAGTCGAATGACATCTTGCGGACAGTGATGTCCTGCATGGACGACTCCTCCTCGGTGGGTGCGCCGACAGATGATAGCGGCGCGCTCATCGAGGGGGCGACTGCAGGCTCAGGCCGCGCTGCGAACGCCCTTGCTCCGGCCCGCACTCCTCGGCTCGGCGGGGACGTTGGCGGGCCCGAGTCGGGGGCCCCGTCCGCGCAGTGCCTCGGTGTAGGTGTAGAGGATCGGCACGACGAAGAGGGTGAGCATCGAGGAGACGAGCAGCCCCGAGATGATCGCCACGCCGAGCGGCATCCAGAACTCACCCCCCGCGCTGATGCCCATGGTGAGGGGCAGCAGGCCGGCCGTGGTGGTGAGGGTCGTCAGCATCACGGGCCGCACGCGTGAGGTCGAGGCGAGCTCGAGGGCCCGGTCCAGGGCCAGGCCGGCACGTCTGCGGCCGTTGATCGCGTCGACCATGACGATGCCATCGTTCACGACGATCCCGGTGAGCGAGACGATGCCGATGAAGACCATGAAGCTGAAGGGCGTGCCCGTGATCAGAAGCCCGGCCGTCACGCCGACGATGGCCAGCGGGACCGTGAGCAGGACGATGAAGGGCTGCATCAGCGAGTTGAACTGGATCGCCATCACGACGTAGATCAGGAGCAGCCCCCACTTGAGCGCACTCCAGAGGCTCGCGTAGGAGCGATCGCGCTCCTCCGTCTCGCCGCCGAACTCGAGGTGGACGTCGCTTGGCAGGTCGAGCGCGGACAGGCTCTCCTTCGCGCTCCGCTCCAGGGCGACCGTGGAGACGCCGGCGAGGGCATCCGCCCGGATGGTGATGGTCCGCTCTCCGTTGTGCTGGAAGATGCCGTTCTTGCCGAACTCGAGGTGCAGCTCGGCGATCTCTCCGAGGGGCAGCAGGCGCCCATTCGCGGCGCGAATCGGCATCTCGGCCAGCGTGTCGAGGGTTCGGGGCGTGGCGTCGGAGGCCATCACGCGGATGTCGATTCGCTGGTCGTCGTACCACATCCGCCCGACCTCGACACCGAGGAAGGCCGTGAGCATGGTGTCCGCCACCTGGTCCGGGGCGATGCCGAAGCGCGAAGCCGCCCGCGCACGATCGAGGCTGACGCGGATCTCCGGTCGATCGTGAGAGAAGTCCATGCGGACGTCCGTCGAGCCGTGGATCGCCTTGATCTGGCGCTCGACATCGATGGCGGCAGCGTGGATCTCGGTGAGGTCGTCACCCTTGACCCGAACGGCGAGCGCTGCGCCGACGGCCGGCCCCTCGCTCAGCTCGTCCAAGTCGATCTCGACGCCCGCGTACGACCGGAACTCCGAACGCAGCGCGGTGACCACTTCGGATTGACTCCGGCTCCTCTCGGAGGGCTCCACCAGCTCCACACTGATCCGGCCGTACTCCGGGCCGGAGCGTCCCCCCTCGCGATTGTCGCTGGACAGGGCGCCGGTGTCGCCGGTGGTCAGCACGTAGTGCTCGAGCTCGGGCAGACCGGTGACGTGTTGGCTGAGCAGCAGGCCCACGCGGCTGGTCTCCTCGAGCGGCGTACCGCGCGGCATGGCGTAGTTGATCGTGAAGGAGGATTGATCGGTCTTCGGCAGGAAGATGGTCTCGACGCCACCCATCCCGTAGATCATGACGGCGCCGATGAAGGAGAGCGCCGCCACCGCCAGCACTGTCGCCCGATGTCGCAGGGCCACCGTCAGTGCGCGCCCGTAGCGTCGCTTGATGCGCGGCATCTCGGGCGAGAAGCGCGGCAAGCCATCGGCCGCCAGCTTCTTCGGGGCGGCACGCGGCTTGGAAGGGACCCTCGCAGCGGCGGCCGGCAGCAGGAAGTGATCCACGAAGACCGAGCCCGCGATGGCGAAGCAGACCACTTTGGGCATCACGCTCATGAACTGGCCCATCACCCCCACCATCAGCAGCATCGGGATGAAGGCCGCGATGGTGGTCAGGTCGGCGCTGATCACCGGGATGCCGACGCGGCTGATGCCCGACTTGGCGGCCTCCACGGGCCCGGCCCCTTCCTCGGCCTCGGCGTAGATGGCCTCGCCCACGATGATCGCGCCGTCCACCACCAGGCCCAGCACCAGGATCAGCGAGAAGAGGGCGATGTTGCTGATCTCCATGTCGAAGACGCGCAGGCCGATGAAGGTGAAGAGCAGCGAGATGGGCAGGACGCTGCCGACCAGGAGCGCGCGGCGCAGGCCGAAGATGCTGTAGAGCACGAGCACCACCAGGAGCAGGCCGAAGCCGGCGCTCGTGCCCAGCTGCCGGATCATCCGCGCGATGTCCTCCGCGGCATTGGAGGTGATCTGGATGCCCACGCCGGGCGGAAGCGTGGGGCGGAGCTCGTCGACGCGCGCCTCGAGCTGCCGGACGGTCTCCATGGTGTTGACGTCGGGCTTGCGCTTCACGATGAGAGTGACGCTGGGATCGCCGTCGAGCCACGAGGCCGAGGTGCGGCGGATCGCGCCCAGCTCGACCCGGGCGACGTCGCGCAGCTGGATCGAGTGGCCGCCAGCGCTGCGGAGGACGAGGTCGCGAATCTCCTCGAGGGTCTCGAACTCTCCAGTGGTGCGGATCAGCCGTTGCTCGCCGTCGGCCTCGAGCTCACCGGCTGGCCGGCTGCGGCTCTGGCGTCCCAGCGCGTTCGTGAGATCGACCAGGGTCAGGTCGAAGCGCGCCAGCTCCAGGGGGTCGGCGAGCACCTTCACCTCGCGCTCGAGGCCGCCGAAGATCTCGACCCGGCTCACGCCCTGGACCCGCTCGAGCGTCGGCTCGAGGTCTTCTGCGAGATCGCGAAGGCGATAGGGGTCGCCGCCGGTGAGAGTGAAGAACGCGATGGGCAGGTCGTCGAAGGAGAGCTCCTGGACGACCGCCGCGTCGGCATCCTCGGGAAAATCGACCTCGGCGGCCAGCGCTTCGTCGCGCACGCGGCGAAGGCTCTCGTCCATGTCCGTGCGGTCCTCGAACTCGAGGATGTGCGAGGAGACGCCCTCCGAGGCGATGGCGGTCTGGTGCCGGAGGTCGGTCAGCGTCGAGAGGCGATCGGCCAGATCGATGGTGATCTCCGACTCGACGTCGTCCGGCGTCGCCCCGATATAGGGCACGTAGACCACCGAGAAGGGGATCTCCACCTTGGGCGCGCGCTTGACCGGAAGCTCGGCCAGCGACCAGAAGCCCGCCATGATGACCAGCGCGGCCATCAGGTAGACCGGGAGCGGGCGATCGACGGCGCCCTCGAAGATCTTCATGGCGTGCGCAGCCCGGGGGTCACGGCGGGCAGGCCCCGGGTCCTGCCGGCGAGCACGGAGTTGTCCTTGCGAACGGCGAACCCGTCTCGCAGATCGTGCTGTCCGCGGACGACGAGCTCGCGGTAGGGGAGAGAGCCCGGCAGGATCAGCTCGTCACCGTGCAGAGGCATGTCGCTCACTCCCACGGCCACGGCCCGGTCGCCCTCGACGAAGAAGACCACGCGCTCGCCGCTCCGCTCGACCACCGACTCCAGGGGGACGACCAGCGCGAGCGGCCGCTCCTCCGTGACGATGTGGCTGCGCGCGCTCATGCCCGGCCGCAAGCGGCGCTCGGAGTTCGGCACGATCACCTTCACCTCGAAGAGGGAATCGCCGTTGCCCGTGGAGGGCGCGACGTTGTGCACCTGGCCCGTGAAGAACTGGCCCGGCAGCGCGGGCACCTCGACCATCACCCGCGCACCGGGGTGCACGCGGCCGATCTGATAGCCGGCCACACCCACCTCGATCTTCATGAGCTCGAAGTTCAGCAGGTCCGCGATGGGAGTGCCGGGCGTCGCGATCTCGCCGGGCTCGATCCGCACGTCGGCGAGGACGCCGCCGAAGCGGGCGACCAGACTGCGCTGCTCGAGGCGCTCGCGCGCCACGTCGAGCTCGGCGCGCCGCAGGCCGACCGCCGTCCGCGCACTCTCGAGCGTGCTCCTGCTGGCCGCGTTCGATTTCCGCAGGCCCATGGCGCGCCGCAGCTCGGATTCGGCGTCCTTCAGGAGCAGCTCGGCGCGGCGCACGTCTGCCTGCTCGAGCCGGCTCTCGAGTGCGGCGATCTCGTCGCCTTCGCGCACGCGAGCGCCTTCGCCGAGGATGCGCTCGAGTCGGCCCGCCGTGGGGAAGCCGAGCGTCTGCTGGACCGCAGCCTCGAGCACGCCCACCTTCGCCGGAAGTGTCAGCGCATGCGGGCGCGCCTCGAGCTGCGTCGTGGCGACGAGCGCCGGACGCAGCGAAGGTCGCAGCGCAGAGGGCTCGGCGGCGAAGGCGCGGGCCAGGGCGAAGGCGAGGGCGATCAGGGCGATGACGATGCTCAGCACCCACGCGAGCAGGGTCCGGGGCCGGTGCACCAGCGGCTGCTCGGTCGGTGCTTCGGATTCTTCGCGGTCCATGCGCGGCTCTTCGGCCATTCCCCCCCACCTCTTTTCCAAAGACTCGGCAATGTGGACGCAAGTCGTGTGCCTCCCCACGTGGACCTGGGGTCTCCTGGAGGATCTCACCGAGGCAATGCGCCGCGATCCCGAGGCAATATATCGCGGCATGGGGCCATGGGCCGCTGGCCCCCGTCCAGAGGCGGCCCCCGCGATCAGGCGCGCGCTCCGCCTCCGCTGCGGCGAATCCGGTCGCGCACGTCGGTGAGGCCTGCGCGCTGGGCGCGCGTGGCCGCGCCGTCCTGCCTGGGAACCACGTCGCCCGGCCTCGTGCACCGGCCGGCCGTCCAGGAGTGCGCGGAAGACGGGCTCCCGACCGCTCCAGCTGTCGAAGGCGCCCCGCGTCATCTTCACCATCGAGTCCATCGCCAGGCCCATGGTGGTGCGCTGATCCTGCACCAGCTCGGAGAGCGGCTGCGTGCCCGGCTCGGCCACGGCGATCTCCTTCGAGCCAATGGGCTGGACTCGACTGTCTCACGAGAGCCCTGGCCCTCGCCCGCTATCTCCGGGCGGGACGGAAGCGCGGGATCGCCATCTCCTCGCTCATGTCCTCCCACACCACCTGGACCGACATGCCGATCTCCACCGCCTCGGGGTCGACGTCCACGAGGTTCGAGATCATGCGGACGCCGTCCGCGTCCTCGAGGGCGATCACGGCGACCACGTAGGGCAGCTGCTGGTTCGCCGCGATCGGGCGATGCACGATGGTGTAGGTATAGACCTCGCCGCGACCGGAGAGCTCCTGCCAGTGCGCCTCGTCCGAGCGGCACTCGGGGCAGACGGGGGCCGGCGGAAAGCGGGTGTGTCCGCAGCTCTCGCAGCGCTGGATCACCAGGCGGTGCTCCGCGGCGGCCTCCCACCAGGGCAGGGTCGTGGTGCTCGCCAGGGGCGGCGGCATGCTGTCGGGAAAGTATCGTTCGCTCATTTTCGTCCCAGGATGATTGCGCTCGAGGGAACGCAGGCGGCGCTGGTGACCAGGCAGACCTCCGCGTCCGCCACGGGGCTGGTGGACTCCTGCCGAAGGCTGCGTACGCCCTCGACCACGTGATTGAGGCCGTGGATGTAGGCCTCGGAGAGGCTGCCGCCGTGCGTGTTGGTGGGCAGGCTTCCGCCCTTCCACGCCAGCGCACCGCTCTGCGCGAAGGGCCCGCCCTCTCCGCGCTCGCAGAAGCCGTAGTCCTCGAGCTGCATCAGCACGCAGCCCGTGAAGTGGTCGTAGAGCTGGGCGACGTCGATGTCCTTCGGGCCCACCCCCGCCTTCTCGTAGAGGCGCTGCGCCATCTCCTGAGTGCCCCCCGTGGCATAGAGCTCATCCGCGATGTTCGCGTTGGTGAAGGGGCCGAAGGCGTAGCCCCTGGGCGCCCCCTGCTCGCTGGCGAGGATCTCGACGGCGGGCTTCGCCAGATCGCGCGCCCGCTCGGCGGTGGTGACCACCACCGCGCAGGCGCCATCGCTCTCGAGGCAGCAGTCGAAGAGGCGATGCGGATCGGCGATCATCGGCGAGCCCTGGTGATCGGCGAGCGTCATGGGCTTGTGGCCCATGACGGCCCTGGGATTGCGGCTCGCGTGCTCGCGGAAGGTCACCGCGATGTGGCCGAGCTGCTCGCTGGTGGTGCCGTAGAGGTGCATGTGCCGCCGCGTGGGCAGCGCGTAGGCGGCGGCCGCCATGAGCAGGCCGTAGGGCATCGCGAAGCCCATGGAGGCGAGCATCATGCTGCTGGCGTGCTGCACCGTCGGCGGCGCCGGATCCGGCGCTGCCGAGGCGTCCATGCCGCCGGTGCCGAAACGGAAGAACTGACCCTGGCAGAGGGAGCGATAGACCACCACCACCTCGGCCTGGCCCGTCTCGACCGCCATGGCGGCGTTGGAGATGGCCGCGCAGCCGCCGCCCCCGCCCGGCATCCAGACCATGTTGGCGAAGCGCAGCGTCGGCAGGCCGAGCTCCGCCGCCAGGAAGACCGCCTCGTTGCGGTCCTCCGCGAACGAGGCCAGCCCGTCCACGTCGTCCATCGAGAGCCCGGCTTCGGCCACCGCCTTCTTGATGGCCTCGCACGCCAGGGCGTGCTCGGTGACGTCGCCGATCCTGCCCCAGCGCGTGTACTTCGACTCGCCCACACCGACGATGTGGGCGCGATCCCTGCTCATCGAGCGATCCTCTCCTCGGCGCCCCGCCCGGGCGCGGTCGATCCGCCTCCGGATCCGTCAGGTGTTGGCCTTCCAGTCTTGGACGAGGCCCTGCATGGTGACCTCGTAGATCACCTTGCCGCCCTCGTCCGTGCCCTTCGGTGTGATGGCCTCCACGCCCTTCCCCTTCGTGTCGACGAGCGTGACGTTCTCGCGGTTGAAGGTGGGCAGGTACTCGTCGTGGAAGCAGGGACGCTTGCAGAACTGGCGGTAGTAGGGCTCGAGGGCCTGGGCGGTCTCCGGGGCCTTCACCACGGCGTCCCCCTCCGATTGCATCACGAAGAGCAGGTTGAAGAGCAGGTTGCGGACGATGTCCGTCCAGCCGTCGCCCACCAGATCCTCCTCCGCATCGCCGCCGGCGGTGAGCATCTGGAAGTTGTCCATGCGCACCTGATGCCAGCCGGGCTGGAGGTGCTCGGCCCATTCCGGGTCGGTGGGCTGGTCGTCGCGAACGTCGATGGAGGAAGGGGTACGCTGGAAGACGTAGAGGCGCCCCGCGTCCCGGACCAGGTGGGGGATGCACTGGACCGCAGTGGCCCCCGTGCCGATGATGCCGACGCGCTCGTCGTTCCACTGGATCGACGCCACAGCGGTCTGGAAGAGCGCGGCGCAATAGAGGTCGAACCTGCGCGCGATGGCGCGGCAGTGCGCGAAGATCTCCCTGCCGGGGCTGTACTGGCGGCCCGGGAGGTCGCCGAGCTCCTCGAGCATCGGCAGATACATGTACGATTCGATGTCGCAGGCGATCCCCGGATAGCGATTCCAGTGCCAGGTGCCGCCGAAGCCGCCGCCCTTCTCGATGATCCTCATGTCGTCTACGCCCAGCTCGCGCAGCCGCGCGCCCGTCAGCAGGCCGCCGAAGCCGCCGCCGATGATCACGACGTCCACCTCGTCCTCGAGCGGCTCGCGCGTGAAGCCCGGGTCCACATTGGGGTCGTCCACGAAGTGGGCGAAGCGTCCGCTGGGCTCGATGTACTGGGCGACCCCGTCGGCGCGCATGCGCTTGCGGCGCTCGGCGTCGTACTTCTCGCGCAAGGCGTCGACGTCGAAGTCCATGTCCGAAGACGAGCCCCGCTCTTGGGTGTCGCTCATGCCTTCGACTCCCGGGAGCGGGCGGTGCGCCGGCTTCGGCGTCTCAGCCCGTCTCCGATCAGCGCCAGGTAGGCGTCGACGGCGGCCTCGTCGCGGATGCCGTCGACGTTCTCGATCATCTGCTCCAGGAAGTGGCGGGCGCCCAGCAGGAAGTGCGCCTGGGCGGCGATCTCCTCCTCGTCCATCTTGCGGAGCGTGCCCTCGGCGATGCCCCCGCGAATCATGTCGATCAGGCGCGCGACCCACTCGGCGACGGCCTGCTGATGGAGCTCGGGCTCGTGCAGCTTGATTTCGTCGGCCAGGCGCACGTGGGCGGGGTTGGCTCGGAGATGGTCGAGATAGGCGAGCAGGCCGGCGCGCTGGCGCTCGAAGAAGCCCGCGCCCTCTGCGACGTCCGCGCTCTCGAGTCGCGACACGAGGTCGGCGATCAGCGAGCCCATCAGCTCCCGCAGCAGCTCGCGGCGCGAGCCGAAGTGGTAGTTGAGGTTGCCGGCGGCCACGCCCGCCCGAACCGCGATGCGGGCGAGGCTCGTCTTGTGGAAGCCCGTCTCGCTGGCCTCCTCCAGAGCGGCTCGGAGGATGCGCGCGCGCGTCTCGGCGGACTTCGCGTAGCTCGCGCGAGCCGATTGAGCGGCGGGCTGGGAGGCTCTCGGGACCATTCCTGAATATTGAATCAGTATTCCAATTCTGGCAAGCGGCGTCCGGGGCTGGCTCGATCGCGAGCGGCAGGGGGCGCCACATGTCCACGGGTCTCGAGGGCGTTCGGGTTCTCGATTCCTCCACGCAGATCGCCGGACCCTGTGGCTCGAAGCTCCTGACCGACTGCGGCGCCGAGGTGATCAGAGTCGAGCCTGCAGGCGGCGACCCCATGCGCGGCGACTCGGCGAGCGGGCACGATCTCGCCGGCCGCGACGGCGCTGTCTCCGACTTCCTCAACGCGGGCAAGCGCTCCGTCTTGGGCTGCGCCTCCGATGAGCGTGTGCAGAGGCTCAAGCCGTTCCGGCGGACGTGGCAACGCTGTGCTCCTGTCGATCACGGTAGAATCGCGGAGTTCGAGGCTTCGGACGGCGCGGTGCACGGTTGCGCCACGCCGCTCGAGCCCGATCCGTCGGGCGGCGCGCGCTGCCCCGCCTTGTGGAGGTCATGTCGTGGGCCGGTTGCTGATTCTTGCGAATGCGCTCGTGCTTTCTCTTTCACCTTCTTCGCCTTCGAGTTCAACTGCCGCGGCCTGCGACTTCTCCCCTGTTGCCGAGGTCGTTCAGGGCTTTGTCACTTCACAGCCGTCCGTGTCGGGCGCGGCCGTCTGGATTGCACGGACCGACGGACCACCCCTCTATGAGGCCTACTTCGGTACATGGGGGCCGGAGACGATTGTGCCGCTGGCATCCGCATCCAAAGTGGTATCAGCGGCAACCCTGATGTCTCTGGTGGACGAGGACCTCCTCTCGTTAGACGCTCCCGTGGCGAGTGTTCTTCCCCAGTTCGCAGCCGAGAAGGGCGAAATGACTCTGCGGCAGATGCTCTCGATGACGACAGGCCTGCCCGGTGGAACGACGCATCCCATCCTCTTCAACGACTCGATCACGCTCGCGGAGGCTGTCGATCACATCGCTTGTTGCATCGACCTCGTCGCCCCGCACGGCGCACAGTACTGGTACGGTGGTCTATCGATGCACGTTGCGGGCCGCATGGCCGAGGTAGCCAGTGGCACCACCTGGGACGACGTCTTCGCGACACAGATCGCCGCGCCGCTGGACTTGGAGTCGACAGACTACGAGGGCCTGGGAGCCACGGACAACCCACGAATCGCCGGCGCCCTTCGAACCACGCTGCCCGAGTACGCTCGAATCATCGGCATGCTTCTACGCAATGGTCGATACGACGGGCAGGGCGTGTTGACTCCCGAGGCCGTCGAAGAGATCTTCGGAGACCAAACCATGGGGCTTCCGATCGTGGAGACCGTTGCCGGGAAGGAAGGGCTTGGCTACGGCCTAGGGGTGTTTCGAGATGCTACTCAGCCAGACGGCACGGCGATCCTCGTCACCGACCCAGGTGCATTCGGTGCGACTCCGTGGATCGATCTCGAGATCGGGTATTTCGGCGTCTTCCTGACGCAATTCTACCCAGGCAGCGAGCTGATCGACGAGCACGCACAGATCATATCCGCGTCGCGCCAGCAGGTAGTAGAGTGCGCCGCGGATCCGGTCCCTTCGCTTGGCAGCCACCATTTCGTTCTGCTGGCACTCCTCTTCGTTGCCAGCACTTGCATCTGCTTGTCCGCTGCCTCCAGAAGAACGGAGGCATGATGCGTCACGCGTTGGACGGAAGAGGAATGCGTGATGGCTGTGCACTGCAGCAAGCGGCTCGCAGAGAGTAGGGCTGCTGAGTTCTGAGGACGCCGGTCCCTGCTTCGAGTTGCGCCGCCCAAGAGGCGTTCAGCGGACCATCAAGAGCTTGCTTCGATTGTACGTCCTCGGTCTACCCCGTCTTGATCCACGCCTGAGCTGAACGGAAGGTCTCCGTGTTCATCAACCATGGAGGACCCTTCAATGGCAACCGCCCACCAGACCGAGACCCGATCACCGAGACGACCACGGGCACCGTGCGGCCCCGTGTTCCGCGCGAGGTCCGCGAGGAGGTCTGCCGCTACGCGGCACGCCGCCGCGAGCAGGGAGCACCATGGCCCGTGATCGCCCGCGAGACCGGCCTCGACGTGCGCAAGCACTTCGCCGTGGACGTGGCCATCGCGAAGTTCGCGGACCATATGCCCTTGGAGTGCCAGTCCGCCAGATGGCCCGCGACGGGCTCGACGTGGACTCGTCCACGCTCTGGGAGCAGACCTGGCATCTCT
>CAZQMY010000023.1:0-30101 GCA_964594405.1 uncultured Spirochaetaceae bacterium
GGGGATGCAGACCGTAGAGCGCCGCCGCGAGTACACCCTCCAAGGGTTCGCGAAGCAACCGCGCTGCACAAGCAAAGACCAGCAGCGTACAAGTCAGATGGAGCGCGAGGTTGGTCTGGAGGTAGGGGGCCGCCAGGTCGCCACCGCGGGCGTAGTCGAGGGCCAGGGAGAGCTGGGTGAGCGGGTGGTAGTTGCCCTTGTAGGGATCCGTGAAGACGGCGCGGAGCGTGGGCCCATCGATCTGACGGATGTACGGGTTGTGGAGGACGTAGCCCTCGTCGTCCCAATTGGTGAGGGCGTTGTCGAGCATCGGCCAGTGGGCGAGGGCGACTGCGCCGAGTACCAGCAGCAGGGCGAGGCGGATGACGAACCGGCTGGGAGGGGCCGCGGACGAGGCGGCGCACGCATCTTGCTCGGTGGCGCCCGGATTCATGTTTCCTCTCGAAGCCGACCTCCGGCGTGGACCCGACGTCGAACGCGGATGCTACCCCAGGGCGGAGCCGAATGGAGCCGACGCGGGCCGACGTCGCGGGTGCGCAGGAACGAGGGCTAAGTCCCGGCTCGGGATGCGCCGAAGCAGCAGTCATGAACGATCGCTCGAAGCTCATGGGTGCACTCCGCATGCTCTTCGTCGTGCTCGGCGCTGCGGGCGCACTCGCCTCGACCTACTGGCTGATGCGCATCGAGGACGCCGACCGTCGCGCGGCGCAGGCAGCGCAGCTGACCGACGAGGCGGAGCTCATGAGCGTGCTGATCGATGGGCGCGTCGCCGCCCTCGAAGAGGACCTGGTCCTCGTCTCGAGGAGCCCGGCGATTGCGGAGACCCTCGCGCGGCTGAATGGCGAGCGGGCGGGGTTGTTCGATGACGCGGCCCAGGAGGCGATTCGAACGACGCTCGCCGACGCGATGCTCTCCAAGCCCGCCTTCGCATCCATGCAGCTCATCGCCGCCTTCGAGAGCGGGCTCGACGCCGTGCGCGTCGATCGGCTCGGCCTCGGGCCACTCGCCGGCGTCGCGCAGCCGCAGGACGAAGCCGAGCGCAAGGCGCTCTGGTACGCCGACTACGTGCGGGGCGCCGTTCGTGCGGAGCCGCGGGTCGCGATGCGATCCGGTGTGCTGCGCGAGCACGCGGGCAGGCGCGAGGGCGAGATCCCCGTGCTCCGCGCGGCCTTCGCGGTTCATGCCGCCGACGAGGTTGTGCCGGCCGTCCTCGTGGTGAGTCTCGATCTGCGTTCGATCGCCAGCGAGATCGCGACGGTGGGTGCGCTCGAGGGACGGCACGTCCTGGCAGATACGCAAGGCGATCCGCTGACGTGGCCCGGATCGGGCGCGGATGGGGCGGCCGGGTCGGGTGAGAGCGATGGCGACACGCGGCCTCGGCTGCCCGACATCCGCCCGCTGAGCAGCCGCGGGGAAGCGGTCGCCGAGGTCCTGGCGGAGATGGCTTCCGAGCCTGGGCAGCCCGGGGCGATCCGGCAGGTCGAGGGGGGGCTCCTCCACGTTCGCTGGGTCGCCATGGACGCGGCCGACCGTGCGTCCCTGGTGCTGCTCTCCTGGCAGCCGCACGATCCTCTGGAGCCGCTGATCTGGGCATCGACGCCAATGGGTGCCGTCTCGTTGGGGCTGGCCGGTCTGGCGCTGACTCTTGGACTCGTCGCCTCGCTGAGGCGCCCAGCCGCCGCGCCGGTCGAGCGCGCCGCGGGGCATCCGCGGCGGCGCGACGAGCCGGCCGCGGAGAAGCGGCGCCCGCGCCGCCTGGCTCCGGAGCTGCAGGAGCTCCAGCTCGAGGAGGCGGAGTTCGACCTGGAAGCCATGGCGGGCGAGGTGTTGGAATGCCTGACACACTCGGGTGCGATCGTCACGATCAGCTGTCACGAGCAGCTGCCCCGCCGCCTCATCGCCGATCGTGACTGGCTGGCGCCCCTCGTGCTCTGGGCCGGCCAGGTGGTCGTTCGGGCCGGGGCGGGCGAGCCCGTGCGCATCTTCCTCTCGGGCGATCGGCGAGGCGATCGCATGCAGCTGCGGGTGCGGGTGCAGGACGAGGGCGGCAATGTCGATCTCGCTCGATTCGAGCCCGCCGTCGATTCGGCCGGGGCCTACCACCTGCTCGCGCAGATGAATGGTGAGGTGGAGCTCGTGCAGGGCGAGGGCGGCGGCGTGTCGCTCGACCTCTTCGTACCTGTGCGTCTTCCCGTGGCCGAGAGCGCGTAGGAAGCCGCTGCTCCCGCGTCCGCAGGGGCAGGGGCGGCTAGGCGCTGGCTTCGGGCCCGAGGAGCAGGGGCTCCATGACGTCACCCGTCCTGAGGATCGCGACGAGGTGCCGCGCGCACGCGCCATCGGCCACCAAGCGGCCACGATCGATCCCCGTCAGCCGATCGATGAACTCGACGTCCGCTTCATGGCGGATGTCGAAGTGACCCGCGCGGGCGGGACCGAGGAACGCATCCATGAGGTGTCCGAAGCAGACCAGGACCTCGGGGTTGAAGCGGTCGAGGAGCGCCGGGAGGAGCTCCTCCAGGGATTCGTCACCCGGCATCTCGGGCGCGAGCGCCTCGGGGTCGAGCGCGTCCTCATGCTCGCCCGTGATGAGGTTGACTCGGTAGCGGTCTGGCATCACGTCCCAGACTTCCGCCAGCGCTGCCTCGGCCTCTGTCCCGAGCTTCAGGCTTCGCGGGCCGCAGCGCTCGGCCACCAGCAGCGTCGCCCCGGACGACTGGCAGACCTCCCGAGAGATATCCAGCAGCTTCGTCACCGAGTCCGTGCCCGCGAGGCAATCCGAGAGGATCAGCACATGGCAGGGCTCTTCGAAGGGCCAGCCGATCCACTCGGGGGGCTCGTGCTGGATCCGATCGGCCACGCCGGCGTCCTCTGCGGCGGCCTCCCGCGCGGCGCAGCGCTTCGCGTCGCCCTCGAGGCAGTGCACCACGGCGTCGTCGATGCCCAGCTCGGCGAGGGTCGAGAGCAGCCGGACTTCGAGGGCGGGGTCCCCGCCACCGACGCTCCAGATCTGGAGGGGCTCGTCGCCGCATTCGTCTGCCCGCTTCGCGCAGTGCTGCGCGAAGAGGTCGTCGAGCCCGCTGCAGCGGTGCTCGTTCATCAGCTCGCTCAGGCATGCATCGCGCCAGTAGCGACGGGCCGCGGCGACGGCGAGCGGGCGATGGGTCATGAACCAATGAGGCGTGTCGTAGGCCACGACCCGGAGCTCGGGCGGATCCTGTGCGCTCCGTTCCACATTCGATGGATCCGGAGCGCCGACGTCCGCCTGGTCGAGGGCCGCGAGCACAGCCTCGGCGCTCGGGGCATCGTTGCGCTGGCCCGCATCCGACTCGGCATGGAGATCCTCATGGGGGGCCGCCGAGCCGCGGTCTCCGGTGCTGACGGGCGGTGAGCCGGTCGACTGGGCCTCGGCGGGCTCGAGATCCTCGGCGGCCACCGCGAAGCCCCTGCTCTTGGGCGCAGGCTCGGTCTCCTGGGCTGCCTCCAGGTCCTCCGCGGCGACCGCGAAGCCACCGCCCTTGCTCGTCGGAGGGGCTTCCTCGTCGTCGTCGTTCGCCTCGAGGTCGTCGTCGGAGACGGCCGAGCCCGAGCGCCCCGACGTCGGCTCGTCGTCGTCCGTCGCATCGCCTTCCAGGTCTTCGCTGGCGACGACGAAGGCAGAGCGCGACGAGGATCCGGCGGCATCCTCGGCTTCGGGCTCGGAGCGCACCAAGGCCGTCGCCTCGTCATCGCGCCCGGGGATCGGCAGCGGCGTGCCGGATTCCAAGACCGACTCGCTCGGCGCGGGCCCAGGGGTGCTCTCCTTCGTGTCGGGAGCTGCCTCATCCAGCGGCCCAGTGACGAAATGCCCATCGCGTGATCCGAAGGCCATGGCGGGGCGAGGGCGGGGCGGCGGCAGGGCGTCGTCGGGCTCGCGCCGAGCCTCCGGGATCATTCGCAGCGCGCTCGCGTTCGGAGTCTTGCCTGCGATGGCCTGCTCGATGGTCGCGAGGGTCTCGGCCAGCGAAGTGATGTGGCCCTCGCGCGCGGTGGCCCGCGCGCGACTCTTGCGGAGCTCTTCGATCCGGATCTCGAGCTCGGCATCCTTGAGGGCGAGAGACTCGTTCAGGGACTCCACCCGACCGGCGAGGAGCTGAATCTGGGTGTCACGCTCGCTCACGCCCTGCCGGGTGATCAGGAGCTGCTCGACCTGAGCTGCGAGCTCGCGCTCGCGCGCCTCGATGGTCTCCTGGTGCGCGGCGACGCTGCTGCGCAGCTCGGCGCGCTCGAGCCCGAGGCGATGATGGGCGGTCTGCAGATCACGCTGAGCCTCGGAGAGCTGCTCGAGCTCCTGGGTGCGAAGGGCGAGGGCATCCTCGAGCTCTGCGACTCGGCGCTCGGCGCGCTGGGTCCGAATCTCGGCCGCCTCGACGGCCGCCCTCGCGACGGAGAGCTCGGCGCGAAGATCAGCGCGCTCGGCCTCCTTCTCCGTGGCCTCGCGCGTCGAGTCTTCGAGGGCCCGCCGCAGCCCGGTGAGCTCGATGGTCAGATCGCGCTCCGGCTGGGTCTCGGGATAGTGCGCACGGTCGCGCAGCGACTCGAGCTGCGTGATGAGGTGTTGGGCTCCGGTCAGCAGGCGCGACTGCTCCGCCAGCTCTTCCTGAAGGCGAGTCCGCTCGACCTCCGCCTCCTCGGCGTGTGCCTCGAGTGAGGCGATGGTCTTCTGCAGATCCGCCACGGTATCGCGATGAGCCTCATGCTCACGGTCGTGTCCGGCCGCGAGGCGATCGGCTTCGCGCGCGGCCTCCTCGGCGGACGCGAGCGCCGAGCGCGATCGATGCAGCTGCTCGGTGAGATCGACGATCCGCGCCGATTGACTCTTGACGGTGTCCCAGCTGTTCCCCTCCGCCGGCATGACGAGCTTGCGGTTGCCGAGCATTGCGGCCCTTCGCTCGAGCTCGCTGCGCGCGAGGCCGGGAGCGGATTCGCGCTCGGACGACTGGGACGCATCGTGCCGATGATCGGCCCCGAGCCGCTCGTCGGGCACCTCCTCGGGCCCGTCGTCGCCCCTCTCGTCCTCGAGCGCGACCGGCTCATCGGCGCCCGAATCGTCCGAAGCGCCGGAGGCAGCCCCCTCATCGCGATCGTCTTCGTCGTTCATCGCCGCGGTCGCCTCGTCCGGCGCATCGTCAGGCGCACCCTCGTCGTTCGATCGGCCGAAGCCGAGCGCGGCTGCAAAGGCGGAGTCCTCCTCCGCGATCACTTCATCGTCCTTGTCGAGCGGTTCGTCACTCATTCCGGGTCTTCGTGCCCGCCCGTCTGGGTCCCTTGGCCGATGGAGGCGCCAGGTTGGAAGGCCACTGCTTCTCTCCGCTCGCACGCGAATCGGCAGAACCGGCATTCCTCTTGAACCGCCGGGGGCTCCTGGCGCAAGCGCCGGTCAGCTGCCGCCGCTGCTCGGCGATTCACCTCAGCCCACTTCGGCGGCCCTGATTCTCGTGATACACCAGCATTCTTGCCCGCGTCGTGCACGTGATTCGGTTCAAGTCGATGGGGCGCCATCCGATGAGCAGCTTGCAGTGGGATCGGAGCGTTCGCGCGCCGGCGGACCGGGCCTCGAGCTGAGCGTCGCCGGCGCGAATGTTTGCGAGAGAGGGACATGGACGACGACGCCGAACTTCTACTCGACTTCCGGACGGAATCGCTGGAGCACCTCGCGGAGATCGAGCCGCTCTTTCTGGAGCTCGATGACGCAGGGGGAGAGGACTTCGGCGAGAAGGTCAACCACATCTTCCGTGCCGCGCACAGCGTCAAGGGAGCGGCGGGGTTCTTTGGCCTCGATTTGATCCAGGACCTCGCGCATACCATGGAGAACCTTCTCATGAAGGTTCGCGATGGCGAGCTGGCCTTCCGCCCGGAGATGACGGATGCCCTCCTGACTGCGCTGGACAAGCTCCAGCAGCTGATCGACGCGCTGCCCGAGCGGATCGAGCTGCCCATCGACGAAGAGGTGGGGCTGCTCAAGCCGCTGATCGCCGGTGATGCGGGCGCTCCAGCCACCCCCCAGCTGCCGTCGCCGGACGCGGCGCCCGAGCCGGCCAGCGCCGCCAGCGCCCCGATAGAGCCGGGAGAAGACGGCGAGCAGAGCGCGCCAGATGAGCCAGCACCTCGAGGCGGAGCGACGCCGACCTTCGTGGTCGAGCCGGAGGTGATCGACGACGCGGTGCGCTTCGGTCATCGGCTGCACGAGATCACCGTGCCCGCCGACATCGCGGTGGACAAAGCGAGGCTGCACGACGTCCGAAAGCAGATCAAGGCCATGGGCAATATCGTTCGAGAAGAGCGACGAGGCGACGACGATGCCGAGGAGCTCGCAATCCTGGCGGCTTCGGTCATCGACGGCGATCTCCTCGCCACGACCCTCGGGCTCGATGTCGACACCGTGGTGACCTTCGCCGCGAAGTCCTACCCGGTCGGGCGCGGCGCGCCCGCAGCGGCCGCCGAGGCCGCAGGGCCTGGAGACGAAGTCTCCGAGGTCGAGGCGCCCGAAGGGGCGGCGGACGAGGAGACCGCGCAGCCGTCGAAGGCGGCTTCGCCGCCGGCCAGCGGCGGAATGGCGGTGGCCGCGCGCGATCTGGTGCCCGAGCCGCCCACCAGAGGGGAGGATGCGCCCGGGGACGATCTCCCCGACATCCCGGACCGTGGCCCGAAGAAGACATCGAAGCTCTCCACCAAGAAGGTCGAGTCGGCCGAGACGGTTCGCGTCTCCGTCGACCTCCTGGACAAGCTGATGAACCTCGCCGGCGAGCTGGTGCTCGGCCGCAATCAGCTGCTGGCTCGTCTGGACGGGGACGAGGATTCGGGCATCAAGGCGGTCCTGCAGAACATCGATCTCGTGACGAGTGATCTGCAGAGCAACATCATGAACACCCGGATGCAGCCCGTCGGGAACGTATTCAAGAAGTATCACCGCGTCGTTCGTGATCTCTCGCGCAAGCTCGGCAAGAAGGTCGAGCTGGATCTCGAGGGAACGGAGGTCGAGCTCGACAAGTCGATCATCGAGATGCTCTCGGATCCGCTCACGCACCTGGTCCGTAACTCACTGGATCACGGACTCGAGGCGCCGGATGCGCGAAAGGCCACGGGCAAGGATCCGGTGGGTCACGTGCAGCTGCGGGCCTATCACGAGGGCGGGCAGGTGAACATCGAGATCCGGGACGACGGCAAGGGGATCGACCCCAACGCCACGCGTCGATCGGCGGTGGAGAAGGGCATGATGTCCCAGGAAGAGGCGGACGCGCTCTCCGACTCCGACGCCGTCGCCCTGATCTTCGCTCCGGGCTTCTCGATGGCCAAGGAGATCACGGACGTCTCGGGCCGCGGCGTCGGGATGGACGTGGTGAAGTCGAACATCACCAAGCTCGGCGGGAAGATCGACATCGACAGCGAGGTGGGATTCGGCACCTCGATCCGGATCTGCCTTCCGCTGACCCTCGCCATCATCCCCTCGCTGATCGTCGGCGTGAACGACGAGCGCTTCGCGGTCCCGCAGGTGAATCTGGTGGAGATCGTCCGGGTGAAGGCCGAGGAGGCCGCACAACGCCTCGATCGGGTGAAGGGGGCGGACGTGCTGCGCCTGCGCGGCCGGCTGCTCCCGCTGGTTCGACTGGCGGACGTGCTCGAGATCCCGCGCGCGTATCCGGACCCGGAGAGCGGAGAGCTCCGGCCGGACCGGCGCGACAACATCGCCGACGCACGCCTCGCCAGCCACGAGGCCGCGGACGCCGAGGTGCTCGCCCACGCGGACGAGGCGCTCGGGCAGCGACGGCGCAATCACGCCAACGCGCCGATCCACGTGGTGGTCCTGCGCACCGGCGAGGATCGCTACGGATTGGTCGTCGATGCCATCGCGGACTCGGAGGAGATCGTGGTCAAGCCTCTCTCGCTCTTCCTCAAGGAGTGTCGCTGCTATGCGGGGGCGACGATCATGGGTGATGGACGCGTGGCGACGATCCTCGACGTCGGTGGCGTCGCGGCGGATGCACAGCTGAACTTCAGCGAGGATCTCGAGGACCACGGCCAGCGGGAGGCCACCCGGACCTCCGAGGAGGAAGGCGAGGCCCGGGAGCTGATCCTCTTCGCCAACGCCCGCGAGGAGCAGTTCGCGGTCAGCCTCTCGCAGATCGAGCGCCTCGAGAAGATCGAGCGGAATGATATCGAGAGCATCGGCGGATCCGAGTACATCCAGTATCTGGGCTCCGGGCTACCGCTGGTTCGGCTCGAACACCAGCTGCCGGTCGATCCGATCGATCCCGAGAGCGACGAGCTCTATGTGCTGATCCCGCGCGTCAGCAAGGACAAGCGTGCGGGCATCCTGGCGAGCCGCGTCATCGATACCGTGGAGACGAAGGTGGTGCTGGATCGCGCGGCGGAGGACGCCCAGAACATCCAGGGGCGCGCGGTCGTGCAGGGGAGGCTGACGACCTTCGTGGACGCCTCGGGCCTGCTCGGTGAGGAGATGGCGGCATGAGCACGGATTCCACCTTCGCCAGCGAGGCGGTCGAGCACGGGCTGGCCTGCTTCTACCTGGATGGTGCGCTCTTCAGCGTGAACATCCGTCTCGTCCGCGAGATCAACCCGCACATCGACATCACTCCCGCTCGCAGGGGGCCGTCCTTCGTGAAGGGGCTGGTGAATCTCCGTGGGCAGATCGTGACGGTGATCGATCTCGCAGAGCGTCTGGGGCTCGGCGATCGACCCATCCAGGAGGGGAGCCGGCTGGTGATCCTCAAGACCAACTCCGAGCTCGGTGCCCTCGACGACTGCGACTTCGAGACCTGCGACGACAAGGTTGGGTTGCTCGTGGACAGGATCTCCGACGTCGTGACGCCCGAGGCGACGCAGCTCGAGGCTCCGCCGCCGAATCTGAAGGGCGTAGGCGCCGAATTCCTGTCCGGCGTCTGCAAGACCGAAGCGGAGACGATGGGCATCCTGAACGTGCGTCGGCTGCTTCAGCATCGCGGCGTCATGGGAGAAGCGTGAGCGACTCCAATCTGAAGACACTGATCGTCGATGATTCGCCGATCTACCAGCGGATCGTCAAGCGGCTGGTGACCACCATCAAGGGTGTCGAGCTCGTCGGTATCTGCGGGAACGGGCGCGAGGCCCTCGACGCCATCGAGGCGTCGCCACCGGATCTCGTCCTCCTGGACGTCGAGATGCCCGTGATGGACGGACTCGAAGCGCTGGCCGAGATGCGCCAACGCTTCCCCTCGGTGTCCGTGCTGATGGTCTCATCCATCGCCGACGCCGCGCGAACGCTGCAGGCGCTCTCCCTGGGCGCGGTCGACTTCATCCCGAAGCCGGAGAAGCAGGGCAGCGAGACCCTGCTCGCCGACCTCCAGCGTGGCATCGCCGTGGTCCGAGCGCAGAAGCGCACGGAGCGGCTGGTCGAGCAGATCGCACGAAGGGGCGTTGCGCCTCCGGACGAGTCACGGCGGACGCCGACGGATCGAAGGGTCGACGAGGTCGTCGCTGGGACGCTCGACGCCTCGCAGCGGCTGATCGTCGTCGGCGTCTCCACCGGTGGGCCGAGGGCCCTGGATCGGTTGATCCCCTCCTTGCCGGGAGACCTGGGAGCGGCGGTCCTGGTGGTGCAGCACATGCCGAAGGGCTTCACGGCTTCGCTGGCACAGACCCTGGATCGGAAGAGCCTGCTCGCCGTCGCCGAGGCGAAGGACGGTGACCTCGTCGAGCCGGGACGCGTCTTCGTCGCCCCGGGCGGTCAGCACATGGAGCTCTCGCCGTCGCGAACGGCGAGGCAGGGCGTGTTGCGTCTGACCGAGGGGCCGCTTCGAAACGAGTGCCGCCCTTCCGTGGATACGCTCTTCGAATCCGTGGCCGCAGGCTTCCGGGGCAGAGTGCTCAGCGTGGTCATGACGGGCATGGGGCGAGACGGCTGCGATGGCGTGAAGCGCCTGAAGGAGAAGGGGGCGCGCTGCTACACGCAGCACGAATCGACTTGCGTCGTCTACGGAATGCCGCGAGCAGTGGTCGAGGCCGGGCTCGCGGACGCCCAGCTCGATCTCGACGAGCTCGGCAAGCAGGTAGCGCTCTTCGCACAGGGAGGCAGGCGATGAGCCGGCTCGAGCTGGGCAAGGACGAGTTCACTGCCCTCCGCGACTTCGTGCAGGAAATGAGCGGGATCGCGGTCGGGGACGAGAAGAGCTATCTGATCGAGACGCGTCTGGCGACCCTCGTGGTGGAAGCCGGCTGCGAATCCTTCATGGACTTCCACAAGCTGATCACCACCGACAGGAGCTGCCCCTTCCGCGACAAGGTGGTCGACGCGATGACCACCAACGAGACACTCTGGTTCCGCGACAAGGGCCCGTGGAAGATCCTCGACAACGAGCTGATCAAGCGATTCTGCGAGGAGCTCCAGTCGGGCAAGAGGCAGAAGGTGAGGATCTGGTCCGCCGCGGCCTCCACCGGTCAGGAAGCCTACTCCGTGGCCATCACGATCCTCGAGTACCTGAAGGCGAATCCGATGCCCGGGGTCAAGGAGGAGGCCTTCGAGATCTTCGGGACGGATCTCTCGCCCTCGGCACTCTTCATTGCGATCTCGGGGCGCTACGACGGGCTCTCCGTGAGCCGCGGCCTCGATCCGGGCGTGCGAGACGAGTACTTCCAGCAGTCCGGGCGGGTGTGGAAGGTCGAGGATCGCGTCAAGAAGATGGTGAAGTTCCAGAAGTACAACCTGATGGACTCCTACGCGTCGTTCGGCCGCTTCGATCTGGTGCTCTGCCGGAATGTCCTGATCTACTTCTCACCCGATCTGAAGAGGGACATCGTGGCGCGCATCACTGACACGCTCGGGACGGATGGGTGCCTCATCGTTGGCGCCTCCGAGTCCCTCCAAGGATGCTTGTCCAAGCTCGCACTCAGGCAGTGCGATGGGCAGTTCTACTACCAGGTGAAGCCGGGAGCACAGAAATGAAGATCCTTACCGTGGACGACTCGGCCATCGTTCGCAAGATCGTGAGTGGTGTGATCGAGATGACCGGCTACGAGGCCGTCGGTGCGGAGAATGGACAGGAAGCCCTGGACGTGCTCCACGCCCAGGGCAACGAAGTCTGCCTGGTGGTACTCGACTGGAACATGCCGGTCATGGACGGGCTCTCCTGTCTGAAGGCGATTCGAGCAGACGACAGGCTGAAGGACATGCCCGTGATGATGCTGACCACCGAATCCGAGCGAGAGCGCATGGCGGAGGCGCTCCAGGAGGGCGCGAATCACTACTGTTCGAAGCCGTTCACGCCGGAGACACTGGCGACCAAGATCATGGAATGTCTCGGTCTCGGGAGCTGACCGTTGAGTACCACTACATCGATACTCTCGAAGATCGGCGCAGACAAGGACCTGCCGAGCCTGGCTCCCGCGGTGAGTCGCATCATCGCCGCTCTGGACGACGAGAATTCCAGCGCCGACGACGTGGCAGAGCTGATCGCAGCCGACATGGCGATCAGCGGGCGCGTCCTGCGGCTCGCGAACAGCGCGATCTACAACGCGGCAGGCCAGAACATCGCGTCGGTGAACGAGGCGATCCCGCGACTGGGCTTCCGCGAGATCCGCAACATCGTCCTCGCGACGGGCGTGATCGACGTCTTCAGGGACCTCGATTGCCCGTTCGACTACCGCGGATTCTGGAAGCACTGCCTCACGACGGCCATCGCGGCGGGCATGGTCGCCCAGCGGGCACCGAAGATCAATCATTCCGGGACTGCCGGAGACAATCCGTACTTCGTCGCCGGCCTGATGCATGACGTGGGCATCTTCGTGCTCGTGCGTTTCCTGAGGGAGCGTTATTCGAAGGTCCTGATGAAGGCCGAGACCGAGGGGCGGGCGCTCTACCAGGTGGAGCGCGAGAGCCTGGGCTTCGATCACATGCAGGTCGGAGCGGAGCTGATTCGGGAGTGGGGCCTGCCGGACGCCGTCGCCGACGCCGCGGAGCACCATCACCACCCGGGGACGGCGCCGCAGGACCACCGGATCTGGGCGGTGGTGATCCACCTCGCGGACTGGATCGCCGACCACGAGGGACACGGCCTCTCGGTCGAGGGCGCCCTGGAGCACTTCGTGGATTCGAGCTGGTACGAGCTGGGTCTCGAGATCGAGGCGATCCCCGAGCTCATCGAGGACTTCGCGGTGGCCGCGGATCGGTCGGACATGATGCTCGCCCTGTCGCGATGAGCTTTGAATCTGGGTTTCAAGGAGAACTTCGAGAATGACTGAGGATCATCCCGTGATCGGGGCCTTCGTGGACGGTGCGCGGCAGACGCTGGGCACGATGGCGATGATGGACATGGAAGTCGTGGGTGTCGAGTCGGTCTCGGCCCTGGGCGAGACGCTGGACTACACGGCGACCATGGGCCTGTGCGCCCACGACGGCAGCGAAGGCCTGCTCTTGGTCAGCCTGTGCGAGGAGGTGGCCAGGCAGGTGGTCGCGTCGATGCTCGGCGCCGACCCCGCAGAGATCGGCGATGATCTCCTGGACGGTGTCGGCGAGATCGCCAACATGGTGGCGGGCGCCGCGAAGACGACGCTCTCCGTGGACGACAGGGTCTTCGACCTCTCGATCCCGGCGGTGATGTCCGGCGCCAAACAGGAGGTGAAGTCCGGCGGGCACGGCACGCCCGGTGCGCGGGTGGACTGCGAGGTCGGAGGCAAGCCGCTGATCATCTGCGTCTGGATGGAAGGCGTCGAGTGAGGCAGGGCCCGTGAGGGCCCGCTGCACGGATCCAGTCGGGCCCACGTCCACGGTGGATGGCGGGGCGTGGGCCCGTCCCTTCTCCGGACGGCGCGCGATCAGCCGCGCTGGCGGGGCGGTCCGCTGGCGATGCGATCGGCCATCATGCGAACCATCCGCACGGCCACCGAGGAGTTGCACGTCACGAGCTGCTCGAGCTCGGCTTCGTTGAAGATGCACGCCCAGACGGGCCCCCGCGCCCTCATCGTGACGGTGCGCGGAGCGCCGGTGAGGGTGGAGATGGCGCCCATCAGCGTGCCCTCGCGGCGCTCGACGTCGACGAGCTGGCCGTCCCGCTCGATGGCGATCTCGCCCTTGAGCAGCAGGAAGGTATGGTGCGCCGTCTCGCCGATGCTGGAGAGGACCTCCGCGTCGTCGAACTGCACGAAGTAGCGATGGAAGCCGGGGGCGCGGCAGATGGAGGACCAGAGAGGATCGACGAGCTCGTCGATCACGCGGAGGGCGTCTTCGGGTGCCGCATGATTGCGGCGGGCCGCGGCCACGGTCTGCGCGTCCAGGCCGAAGCCCGAGGCGATTGCGCTGACGCGAGAGAGTACCTCGCTGGCACCACCCGGCCGGCGGGCGGGCTCGATGAAGAGCATGCCCATGATGACCTCTTCGAGCGGCGGTGACGCGTTCAAGCGCACGTCCGACAGACATTGGAGGCCGTAGATGTTGCCGTCCTGCTTCTTGCGCAGGACGTCGGCCCGCTTGTTGAGGTCGATCCCCGTGTACATCGACCAGGCGGTGGCGCCCACGCCCCAGAGGTCGGTGCGCAGATCGAAGGACTGCACCGAGCGGCTGTCCTGCTCGGGGGCGCGATAGCCATGGGTTCCGAGTCCGACGGCGATCTGCCCCTGGTGGAGCAGCCCGCGCGACATCCGCGAGGCGTGTGAGACGCCGAAGTCCGTGAGCACGTACCCCCCCTCGCCATCGAGGAGGACGTTCGAAGGCTTCACGTCGAGGTGCAGCACGGATGCCCGATGGGCGGCGTTCAGCGCCGAGAGGAGATCCGAGAGGAGCCGCCAGGTCTGCTCTTCGTCGAGCTGGCCGATCAGCGGACGGGCGTCGGCCAGACTGCCCGCCGGAAAGTACTCGAGCACCGAGAAGTGGGTGTCGGCTTCGAGGCTCCAGTCGTAGAGGCGGGGGATGTGGGGGGCGTCGATGGCCAGCAGTGCGGCCAGCTCGCGCTTCAGGGAGCTCCGTGCCTCGGGCCCCTCGGTGCGGCCGAGCACCTTGATGGCCACCTGAGCGGGAGGCCCATCCGTTCGCCCGTTGGCGGCGCCCGGCGTCAGGCACTCGGCGAGGAAGACCGAGCCGAAGCCGCCGGCGCCGAGGCGTTGGACGAGGCGGTAGCGATGCGTCGCTTCGAGGACGTCGCCTGCCTGAGGTACTTCGGGCATGGCCACTCGCGCAGGCGCGAGTGGCTTCTCCTCGTCGGTCGCGTCGTCTCGGACCAGCGTGGCGCGCGAATCCGCATGCGAGACCGATTCGACCTCGGTCCCTCCGTCGCCTTCCGTCCCTGCGTGATCCCTCTTGCTCCCGCGCACGCGAGCTCCTCGGGGCTGGTGACGCAACTCCACCGTCGGGTCCGCCGGCCCCCGATCCTGCTATCGGATGGTGCCCGACAAAGTCGGAGGGAAAAGCCGTGCGAGGGCGTCATGTGCCCCGGCACCAGTAAGGGCTGCGCAATCCACGTGCAGCGGGCTACGCGCAACGCCATGAATGGAAGGGTGGGTGGGCGCGCCCGATCAGGCTCCGGGATCGGCGTCACGCTTGGCGGCGCTCTCTTCCTTGTACTCGCGCCAGCCCTTCACGGTGAACCAGACGGTGACGGGGATCAGGACGAAGAACCCGACCCGATTGAAGGTCTGGTGCTCGAGCATCTCGGGATCCGAGGTGAGGAATCCGTCGTAGCCGAAGTAGAGCGTGAAGGCGATCAGCAGCGCCGGTAGGAAGAGCGCGTGATCGAAGGGCGTCGGCGGCGACTCCGGCCGTTCGCGTCGCGCGGGCCCATCGGACTCCTTGGCCGCGGGCTCCTTCCTGCTCGTCTCGGGCTCTTGCTTGGGCTGATCCACGCTCGCTGTCCTCGCGCCTCCACTGGGCCCGGCCCGGGCCTCGCCGCGGCTGGGTGCCCATCCGGCCAGCGTCCCGGCCGGCGCCCGGAGCATAGCTCTGGCGATACGACGGACAACTCGCTCACTTGACCGGGAGATGACCCAGCGCAATGGTTTCTGCGTGAGCAACTCCGATCCGCGAAGGAGCAACTACATCACGCCGGAAGGCTTCGAGCGACTGCGTGCGGAGCACGAAGCGCTCTGGCGGGTCGAGCGTCCGAAGGTGACCGAGCAGGTCTCCGCTGCGGCCGCCCTCGGCGATCGCTCGGAGAACGCCGAGTACATCTACGGCAAGAAGCGGCTGCGCGAGATCGACTCGCGACTGCGCTTTCTGGCCAAGCGGATGGATCAGCTCACCGTCGTCGATCGCGCGCCGACCGGCGACCCGGATCGCGTCTACTTCGGCGCCTGGCTCCGGCTCGAGGATGATGAGGGCGAGATCGTCCGCTACCGCCTGGTCGGCCCGGACGAGTCCCGTCCTGAAGACGGCTGGATCAGCGTGGACTCGCCGGTGGGGCGGGCGTTGATGGGCAAGCGCCTGGGCGACGAGGTGGAGGTCCGGCGTCCGAAGGGAACGGCTTCCTACACGATCCTTGAAATCCGCTACGGCCCAAGTGAATGAGGGCGGAGCGGTGCGGCTCCCCGGCGGTGCTACAGCGAAGCGCAGTTCTGACGATGAGAAGGGGCGATGTCCCTCGATCTGCTCGCACTCCTGATCCTGGTGGTCTTCATGGGCCTCGGCGCCTACCGGGGCACGATCGCCTCTGGCTCCGGCTTCGTCAGCCTGGTGGTCTCCTACGCGGCGGCCGTCTACGCGGCCGGCGCCCACGGCGCGCTGGTGGCCGAGCGATTCTCGCTGCCGGGCATCTTCGGCCCGCCGGCGGCCGGCATGCTCGGCTTCTCCATCGCCTTCCTGGTCTGCGGCGTCCTCTCGAGCCTTCTGCTGCGCTGGGACGGCGCTCGGCGCCGCGACGAGCCGAGGCCCACCGTCGACCGGCTGGGGGGGGCGCTCTTCGGCGGCCTGCGGGGCGCCCTCGTGGTGGTGCTGGTCTCGGTGCTCGCGACGTGGCTCGACGCCGCGCGCGACCTGGGGGTGCTCGAGGGCCTGTCGTCGCCCGTCGACTCACGGGACTCCGTGGTGGGCACGGCCACCGGACGTCTCATCGAGAAGGCGGTCGAGAGCGCGATCAACGAGGACGACACAGAGGGGCCGGCCCCGGTCGCTCGCGTGATGGCCCGCATCGCCGCCGACCCTGGACCAAGCCTTGACAACGTGAAGGCCCTGCTCGAGGACGACCGCCTGGCTCGCGTCCAGGAAGACAGGATGTTCTGGGTGCTGGTGGAGAATGGCGCCGGCGAGCGCGCCCTGAACCGTCTCAGCATCTACAGCATCGTGCACGACGAGGAGATGCGCGGCCGGCTCGCGCAGCTCGGGCTCGTGAGCCCCGAGGCGGCGGCCGACCCGGACCTCTTCCGTGAGACGGTAGGCGCCATGCTCACCGTGCTGGGACCGCGGCTCAAGGGCCTGCGCAACGACCCCGAGGTGCTGGCCCTGGCCGAGGATCCCGAGATCGTCGCCATGCTCGAGGCTGGCGATACGCTGGCCCTGATGACGGACCCGCGCATCCAGCGCGTGGTGCAGCGAGTGGCCGCGGCGGAGTAGGGCGCAAGGCTCAGACCCGAGGGAGCTGCTGCACGGGATGCGCCCTGTCGGGGATCACGAGTCCAGCCGACATGATCACCTTGAAGGCCTCCTCCACCGTCAGGTCGACCTCGATCACGTCCTCCTTGGGCACCAGCAGATAGAAGCCCGAGGTCGGGTTCGGCGTGGTGGGGACGAAGATGCTCAGCATCTCCTGACCGGGAAAGGGCGTGGCCAGGGGGCCGGTGGCATCACCGGTGACGAAGGCCACGCCGTGCAGCCCCTTCCGGGGGTACTCCACCAGCACCACCCGGCTGAAGCCCGAGCGCGCGCTGCTCGTGGTGAGCACGGCCTCGAAGAGCTGCTTCACGCCTGCGTAGATGCTGCTCACGACGGGCAGCCGAGCGACCACCCGCTCGCTGATCCGGACCACCTCCTGGCCGAAGAAGTGCCGCACGATCACGCCAGAGAGAAGGATCACCAGGAAGGTGAAGACCAGCCCGACCAGCGGCGGCACCGAGGGCGACTGCTCGAGATCCGGAAAGAGGGCCCGCAGCAGGGGGGGGAGGAGGAGATTGTCCAGGCGCTGGATGATCCACCAGATCGCCCAGGCGGTGATGCCGATGGGGGCAAAGGCCAGCAGCCCGGTCACGAAGTAGCGACGCGTGGCTTCCTGTATGGCGGACCAGACGCGGGCGATCATCGAAGCAGGACGTCGCAGACCGAGCGCACCTGGCGCACCACGCGGCCGAGCGCGTTGTCGTGGATGTTCCGGCGCAGCATCACCAACGCCCGTCGTTCGAGTGCGTAGCGGGTGGCCTTGGCGCGACCCAGGGGTCTGGCGTCGACGTCGATCCCGTCCAGGTCGGCCGCGATCCGTTTGCGCGTGAAGCCCCAGAGCTGCAGGTCTTCGTCGGTCAGGCGGGCGAGGATCTCGCGACACTGCTCCACTTTGCCCGGCTCACCCTGCAGCTGTGTCGCCCACTTGGCCAGGGACTCGGTGCTGGGACGCTTGTGCCTGGCCACGTTCATGGGATCGCCGAGCCCCCGCTTGGCCTCGCCCTGGGCGTTGGTCTCGCCGTAGTCGATCATGCCGGGCTCGAAATCGATCCCGATGAAGGCGCAGATCTCGGGCACGACCTTCTCGGGATCCGCCACCAGGTCCTCGTACTGCACGTGGTGGATCGGCGCCGGCTTCTCGCGCAGGAAGCGCGAGATGGCCGGGACGTAGCGCTCGAGCAGCGGGTTGTGGGCGTGGGCCACCACGTGGTCGCCATCGAAGAATGACTCGACATACGACGACCACACGGCCATCGGGTTCCGGGTCAACACCACGTAGCGTGCGTTCGGGTAGAGGCGCGCGGCGAAGTCGAGGACGAGCGCGTACGCGGGGGTCTTGTCCAGCAGCCAGTCCGCGCCGGTCCCCTGCAAGAGCCTGGCGTAGAGGGTGTCCGTGCAGGCGCGCAGGGCGTCGAGATAGTCCTCCTCGCCCCGCGGCAGGTGCCTCACGAGCTCGCGGATGCCGCGCTGGCTGATGGTGGGATCGTAGGGTGCCTGGTCGACCTTCTCGTAGTACCCGAGGTGGGCGAGCGGTGTCAGCAGGTGGGGCTCCACCGGCGCGTGGATGCGCGTGTGGGCACCGAGCATCCGGTTGAGCAGCGTGGAGCCCGACCGGGGAGAGCCGATGATGAAGAGCAGCCTGTCCTGCACGATCCGCCTTGGCCTCCGTCATCCCGCTGGGACATTCGCGGGGAACGACGCAATATACCAGGCCCCGCATCGGCCGCTCCGGGGCCTGGCGTGAGGTTCGGGCGGCGCGGGCTCAAAGGACGTCGCGCACGTGGCTCATCAGCTGATGCAATCGCTCCGCGGTGATCCGGAGCAGGGCGCTCGAGAGGCGATGCCCCAGCCAGGGCTTGGTCGTGCGGATGTAGCGGAAGGCCTGACGGTCGATCTCGAGCAGGTGCACGTCGGTGTCCGCGACCGCTGACTCGCAGTGCGGAACGTCCGCCATCAGCGGGAGGCCGCCGAAGAGCTCGCCGGGCCCGAGCCGGGCCACATCGTTCTCGATCGCCTCCCGGACCCGTACCTGAAGCACGACGGTGCCCTGCATGACGATGTACATGGAGTCCTCGCCCGGGTTGCGTGTGTTCTGGCGATACAGGGTGTGGCCGAAGGGGACGGAGCGCAGGCGCGTGACCTGGGCGAGACCCATCGCCTCCTCGAGGCCCAGCTCGCGAATCGCCGAGTGCTCGTAGAGGAATCGCGCGAGGCGCTGGCCGCTGGCCAGGACGAGGTCCCAGATCCGGTCGAGGGCCTCTGGCATGACTTCGCCGAACTGCAGGCCCGTGAGCACCAGGTTTCCGGAGGGCTCCTCCTGCTGCCACCGCCCCTCCACGGGGAGCGAGACCGCGCCACCCGGGAGCGTCAGGGTGAGCTCTGCGACCCGCTTGAAGTCGAAAGGCGTCGCCGTGGCGATGCAGCATCCGCCCACCGACAGGTCCCGGGTGCGCGCAACGAGACCGCCGCCGGGCCCGCGTGCATCGATTCGGACCGGGATGTCGGTCCCGACCCGGGGATCCGAGCGGAGCTCGAAGGGATCGGTGGTGCGGCTCGACGACCCATCCGCCTGGCTGGATTTCTCACTCATCGCCTGTCTCGACTGCCCATCCGCCTCCGCATCGGTGCATGTCGCGAGTGACTTGAATCCTCCGCCGGGATGAAAAGCGCGGCCCAGGGGGAGGAGTTGCCCTCGAGCGCAGCGATGCGTCACCTTGGCAGGCGGCGGCGGCACTCCGTCTGGAGCCCTGCCAGGGGGCGACGGCGCCTCGTCTCGCGCTCTGGAGTGGGGCGGTGCGGTCTGATCGGCCGCAGTGAAGGCCACATAAGGGACCCAGGGGCCAATTGACTGCCGAGAACCGAACGCTGGTCGCCGGTGCCCGCACGCCGCTCGCTCGGCTGCGGACGACGGACTGGCTGCTGCTGGCCTGCCTGGCTGCGGCCTTCGCGCCGGGGATCGTGGCCCTCTCGGTGGTCTGGGACCGCTTCGACTACTACAGCCACGGCTATCTGGTGCCGCTGGTGGCGTTCTGGGCCGCCACGGCGCAACGCCATCGGCTGCCCCAGCTGCCCGCGCGGCGCGATTCGCGCGGACTGCTCTTGGTGGGCGTCGCCATCGGTGTCTACCTCGTCGGGCTCCTCTCCGGGGTGCTGTTGCTCGTGGGCGCCGGCCTGATCGCCGGCGTGGCCGGAGCCGTGCTTCATCTTCGCGGGACGGCCTGGCTCTCGGCGCTGAGCTTTCCCATCGGCTATCTGATCTTCATGGTGCCGCTGCCCGAGTCGCTGATCACACCGCTGATCGTCGCGCTGCAGGGCTTCGTCAGCAGCGCCGCGGTGGCGCTGCTGCGTCTCGCCGGATACTCGCTGATGCGTCTTGGCAACGTGCTCGAGCTGCCCGGCGGCGAGACGCTCTTCGTGGCCGAGGCGTGCAGCGGCATCACCTCGCTGATCACGCTGGTTCCGCTCGGCGTCTTCCTCGCGTACTTCACCGAGCGGACCCTGGCGAGAAGGACGATTCTCGTGCTCTCCGTGGTGCCTGTGGCCATGTTCGGCAACCTCGTGCGCGTGGTCGGGACGGTGGTGTTGGCAGAGCGGGTCGGCGTCGAGGCGGCCACCGACTCCGCCTTGCACGATTGGGTCGGCGTGGGGACCTATCTGCTCGCGTGCGCGGTGCTGCTCGGCGTGGGCCGGCTGATGCGAGTCTCCGAGTCGGACCGGAGCGCGAGCGAGGTGCCCGCCTGAGCCGGCCGGGCGAGGCGGAGCGAGCATGAGCGCGCCGAGCGAAGAGGGCCTCGACCTCGCCCCCCGCGTCACCCGTCTCGCCCTGGCGCTCGGCTTCGACCTGTGTGGGATCAGCGATCCCGAGCCCTGTGAGCGCGTCGCCTTCTTCTCGGAGTGGATCGCCCGCGGCTATGCGGGCGAGATGGGCTACCTCGAGAGACGCGCCGCCGAGCGCAGCGACCCCCGCCTGATCATGCCCGGGCTGCGCAGCCTGATCATGGTGGCGCTCGTCTACGGCGATCGGCCGCTCGGGCGCGAGGAGGCGATCCCCGCACAGGCGGGTCGGGGTGTCGTCGCGAGCTACGCGGGGGGCGACGACTATCACGACGTGATGGGCGAGCGACTCCATGCGCTCGCCGATGCGCTGCCCGTGCTGGCCGCGCGCCCCGTCAGGACGCGCGTCTACGTCGCCACCGGCCCCCTGCTCGAGCGGGTCTTCGCGGCGCGCGCGGGCCTCGGGTGGATCGGGAAGAACACCTGCGTGATCCATCCGGACCTGGGCTCGCGCTTCTTCCTGGGTGCGCTGCTCTCCGACCTTCCGCTTCCGCCCGAGCCAGCGCCGCCCCCGGACCACTGCGGCACCTGCACGGCCTGCCTCGATGCCTGTCCGACCGGCGCGTTTCCGACGCCGTACGTGCTCGATGCCCGGCGCTGTCTCTCCTACACGACCATCGAGGTGCGGGGGGGGATCGAAGAGACGATGCGCGCTGGACAGGGGCCGCACGTCTTCGGCTGCGACATCTGTCAGACGGTCTGCCCGTGGAACCAGAGCCGGCCACTCGAGTCACTCGCGGATCCGCTCGGGCTTCGCGCCCGCCTGCGACCCCGCGCCGACTGGATCCTGCCCGACCTCGCGCGCCTCCTCGAGCTGAACGACAGCGACTGGCGCGCGGCGAGTCGGGGCACGGCGCTGCGGCGGGCGGGTCTGCGGGGCCTCGTCCGGAACGCCCTGATCGCCGCGGGCAACCTCGGCGACGCGAGGCTGCGACCGGCAGTCGAGCGCCATGCGGGGGGCGACGATCCCATGCTCGCCGAGCACGCCCGCTGGGCGCTCGCCCGGATCGGCGCGAGCGGCGAGAGCGCCGACCGCGGTGACAGCACCTAGAGCGGCCTGCGTGCGATCAGTCGCGCGGTCGCCGAGGCCGGCGGATGCCCGACGCGGGTCTCTTCATAGTGTTGGACGTCGAGCTCTGGAAAGAGTCCGGGCAGCTCACCGCGTTCGAGCAGGAAGGCCGGCCGACGGGGGCCGCCTTCGAGCGATCGCTGATCCACGGTGAACGTCTCGTACAGAAGCACCCCCCCCGGTGCGAGGGTCTCCACGAGCAGCGGGGCCAGCGGGCGAAACAGAAAGCGAAACACGAGGACTGCGCCGCAACTCCCTGCTTTGATGGGTAGACCGAGGCCCGCTTCGAGGTCGCAACGGATCGCCTGCAGCCGCGCGCCAGGAGGCACGGCGGCGCATAGCTCCGCCAGGGCATCAGCGTTCCGATCCAGGGCGAGGACGGGCCAGCCGCACGCGAGGGCGGGCCGGGCGTGTCGGCCGCGCCCGCACGCCACGTCCGCGATGGGCCCCAGGCGCGCGGCTTCATGCAGCACCTCTCGGGCGGCGAGGAAGAGAGGCGAGGGCGCGCGACCGTCGGACGTCATACGCGACCGCGTCGATCCTGCCGGCTGCTAGCCGCGCTCGGCCAGCAGCGCCGCCATGCGACCCGGGTAGTCCGTGACGATGCCGTCCACGCCGAGGTCGAGGAGCGCGCGGATCTCGTCCGGCGCGTTGATGGTCCACACGTGGACCTCGATGCCATGCGCGTGACAGTGCGAGACCAGAGCGTCGGTGACGAGCGGGTCGCCGCCGAAAGAGGAGGGGATCTGCAGCGCCATGCTGTCGGTGTCCGGCGCCTCGCCACTCTGGGCGCTTCGCACCACCGCGAGAATGTCTCCGAGGCTCGCGCCGATCGCGGGGGGCAGCTCGCCCTCGGCCAGACCGCGCGTTCGGGCCTCACGGAGGAGCTTCATGACCGGGTCGTCGCCTGCGGTCACGAGCGTGCGATCGGCCCGGTCGTGGGCGCGGATCAGCTCGATGACCTGCTCACAGAGCTCCGCGCGCTCGGCCTTGATCTCGAGGTTGAAGCGCGCCTCCGGCAGCGCCGCGAAGGCCTCTTCGAGCGTGGGAATGCTGATCCCCTGACCGCGGTAGGGGTGTCCAGCGCCGTCGTCGGGCGAATAGCGATGCCCGGCATCGAGGGCCTTGAGCTCGGCCAGCGACCGGTCGGCGATGTGACCGCTGCCCTCGGTGATGCGATCCACCTCGGGATCGTGTGCGAGCACGGCTACGCCGTCGCTCGTGAGGTGGACGTCGCTCTCGATGATGTGCGCGCCGAGCTCGAGTCCCTTGCGGAAGCCGACCAGGGTGTTCTCCGGGGCGTCACCGGCGGCTCCTCTGTGTCCGAGGATGATGGGCTTGGGGAGATCGAAGTAGGGGTGTCGCATGACCGGTAGGTTACCATGACTGCTCATGGCCGTACTCACGCGCGATCGCATCCTCGAGGAGATGGCTGCCGGCCGTCTGGTGATCGATCCGATGGTCGAGGATCAGATCGGCGTGGCCTCGGTGGATCTGACCCTCGGCGATGAGATCCGCGTGATCGAGGCGGGCCCCGGGCCCATCGAGATCCTCGAGAGCACGGACTTCCGGGACCATACGAGCGTGCGGGACCTCCGAGAGCCCTTCCTGCTGCAGCCGGGCGTCACCATCCACGGCATCACGCGAGAGCGCGTCACCCTGCCGCCCGACCTGTGCGGGGTGCTCGAGGGTCGCAGCCGTTTCGCCCGGCTGGGGCTGATGATCCACGTGACCAGTGCCCTGGTTCAGCCGGGCGTGAGCAATCGGCAGGTCCTGGAGATGAGCAATGTGTCCAGCGAGCCGCTGCGCATTCATGCGGGTGTACGCATCTGCCAGCTCGTCCTGATGCGCACCGAGGGGCGCGCCATCTACGCGGGGCGCTTTGCCGATCAGCAGGAGATCTGAGTTGCGGGCGGTGATCCAGCGGGTGGCCAACGCCCGCGTCGACGTCGAAGGCGAGCGGGTCGGCGAGATGGAGGCTGGATTGCTCTCGCTGGTGGGCGTGGAGGTCGGCGATGATGCGCGCCAGGCAGAGGATCTCGCGCGCAAGATCGTCCACCTGCGCATCTTCGAGGACGAGAGCGGTCGCATGAACCGCTCGCTGCTCGACACCGGCGGCACCCTCGGCATTGTCTCGCAGTTCACGCTGCTCGCCGACTGCCGCAAGGGGCGTCGCCCCTCCTGGGGGCAGGCCGAGGCGCCGGAGAAGGCCGCCCCCCTGATCGAGCGCGTCGTGCAGGCCGCGCGTGAAGAGGGCGTGATGGTGATCACGGGCCGCTTCCAGGCGCACATGTCCGTCGCTCTTCTGAACGACGGACCCGTGACGGTGCTGCTGGACACGCGCAAGCGATTCTGATCGGGGCGAAGCCGGAAGCGCTCTCCGAGCCGTTCGGGACACTTCACCCGAGGCTTTCTCAGAACTCGACCTTGCCGTGCGCGGTCCAAACCGGAACACTCCGGATGGGGGAATTCGGCGGCCTGGCCGCCCAATCGTGAGAGGTGATCCATGGACGAGTCCATCTACGATCCGATCCAGCATGGAAGACGGGGCGTTCGATGCGCCCTGGCAGTACTCGGCGCAGGGCTCCTGCTCCTCGCTTCGACGGCCGCCCAGGCCGGCGAGGCCGGCGGCACCGCCAAAGAGGGTGGGTTGGGCGCCGCGGCCGCGATCACGAGCCTGGTCTACGGGCCAGCCAAGGTGGTCTACGCCGCGGGCGGCTCGGTCATCGCCGGCATGGCGTGGTGCTTCTCGGGGGGCGACTCCGAGGTGGCGAGCACGATCCTCACGCGCGCGGTGCGCGGCACCTACGTGATCACGCCCGCGACGCTGGTGGGCCAGGAGGAGATCGAGTTCGTCGGTCGCTCTCCGCAGTATCGCGTGGATGCGCCCGGTGGCGCGCAGGTGGCATCGGGTCCCGACGGCTGGTAGGCCGAGGCGGGATGGACCCGCTCCGGGACGAGCCGAGCACCCTCGGTCGCGAGATCGGATGGGGCTGAGGGGAGAGGCTCGCCCGGCTGGCCAGCGCCGAGCCGACCCGCCACCTTGTGCCGGCACGATCCCGGTCGGAGCATGCGGTCCGGGATCGCGCGGGCGACGGGTCGGGGGATCGGTGCGTCCATGCGGGCGCATGCGTGCATGACGTGCATGAATGCATGAACGGAAGAATCATTCTCGTAGGCCGCGGGCCCAGGCGGACGGGGCAGTGGCGAGCGCTCTGCTGGCTGCTCGTCAGCTGCATCTGTCTCGGCCTCGGTTGCCGTGACCGGGAGGGCCTCGAGCGACTCACGGAGCCCATGGCGCTTCCGGATCTGGCACTCGAGCGGCTCGGCGGAGGAAGCTTCGCGCTGTCGGAAGCCCGAGGTCGCACGCTGATCATCGACTTCTGGGCGACCTGGTGTGCGCCCTGCCAGTTCCAGGTGCCCGTATTGAACCGCTTCTACGACGCACACCGGAGCGACAGCGACGTGGCGATCTTCGGCGTCTCCGTGGACGCGACCGGCGACGAGGAGCTCGTCGAGCGATGGGTGGCGGAGCACGAGGTGCGCTACCCGATCCTGCTCGGCGGGGAGGCACTTCTTCGCGCGGTTCGGGCGGAGGGCATCCCGCTTCTGATCGTCGTCGGCCCGGACGGCCTCGTCCACTCCGAGCACATGGGCGTCGTCGAGCTCGAAGCTCTGGAGGCGGTGCTCACCGAGCAGCGAACGGCGCCCGCTGGCTAGAGTCGCGTCACGCGGCTTCTCACAAGCCTGTACGCTGTCCGGATCCGGATTGCGGTGTGACTGGAACGCCCGCTCGGCGCGCTCCACGCTAAAGCGCCTGCCCGAGACCGACGATCCACTCCGGGCAGTGGTGCGCAAAGAGATGCGCCCCGATGAGGTGGCCCTTGGGCGAGAGCACACAGGTACAGGTCCGGAACACCTACGAGCAGGGCTTCGAAGACGGCGAGGTCATCTTCGAAGAGGGCGACGTGGGCGAGGTCCTGTATGTGATCCAGAGCGGCGAGATCGAGCTGACCCGCAGAGGGGCGTCGGGACGACGAATGGTCGCGCGGCTGGGGCCTGGCGAGTTCTTCGGCGAGATGAGCGTCGTGCTCGGCGAGACGCGTTCGGCGCGTGCTGTGGCCGTCCGCCCGACGCGAGTGCTCGAGCTCGATGGCGAGACCCTCGAGTCCATGTGCATCGAGCGCCCCGAGATCGCGATCCGCATCATCCGGCGTCTCACGACTCGGCTGATCGAGTCCGAGCGACGACTGGCGGCCCTCGGCATCGATGATCTGCTTCGACCCGTGGTGCGGGCCCTGGTCCGTGATGCCGAGCCCGATGCGACGAACGGCATCCGCGTGCCGACGACGCTGCGTCAGCTGGCATCGGACGCGGGCCTGTCGATGCTCGAGACGCACCGGGCCCTGCACCAGCTCCTCGACCAGAAGCTGGTCAAGCTGGTGGATGACGTGTTGGTCGCGCGCGACATCGAGACGCTCTCGTCCTGTCTGGATGCGCCGTCCTGACCGGACGCACCGGAGCGGCCCTCGACAGAATCGCCCAGCAAGCCCTCGCCGTGTCTCCTGTGATTCCTCGATGAAGTCCACGCGAGCACTTTGGTAGGGTCGCGATCAGGGGGGTGATGCGTGGGGGGCCGGGCGCCTGGCATGCGCAGCAGGCGACGAGTGCGTGCGCTGATCGCAGCGTGTGTGCTCCGGGCCGTGCTCTGTCTGGACGCCGGTCCTGTGCTCGCCGGCCTCGATGTCTTGCCGAACGGGCTCGGGGTGGAGGTGAGCGCCGCCGAGATCGTCTACGAGGTGGCGAGCGATCGCTACCTCGCCCGTGGAGACGTGCGCGTCGTGCAGGGCGAGCGGGTGCTGATCGCCGACGAAGTTCGATTCGATGGGCGCCGGCGCATCGGAGTGGCCCGCGGCAACGTGCGGCTGATGCAGGGCGACGCCTGGGTCGAGGCCGAAGGGATGCGCTTCTCGCTCGACACGCTGGCGGGCGTGCTCCATGGCGCGAGGCTCGTCGCGGGCCCCGACCAGCTCCGCGTGCGTGCGGCGTCACTCGAGCGTGTTGCCGAGGGTCGCTATCGGCTCGAGCGCGGCGTCCTGACGAGCTGTCGCTGTCCCGACGAGGACTCGCGCCTGCCCTGGGAGATCGAGGCCCGCGAGGCAGACGCCGAGCTCGGCGGCTATGCGACCGCCCGCGACGCGAAGGCCCGGGTGCTGGGTATTCCCGTGCTCTGGCTCCCCTGGCTCGCCGTCCCCATCAAGACCGAGCGCGAGTCCGGTGTGCTCTTTCCCGAGCTCGCCTTCGGCGGTCGGAACGGGGCGCAGGTCGGGCTGCCGCTCTTCTGGGCGCCGCGACACGACGTCGGCGTGACATTGACCCCGCGCTGGGTGGAGCAGCGCGGCTTCAAGCCCGACCTCGAGGTGGAGTACCTGATCGGCGAATCGTCAGGCGGCAAGCTCTTCGCCACCTACGTGAACGACCGACAGTACAGCGACGGTAGTCAGCCGCCCTTCGAGGAGCACCGCTATGCCGTGCAGCTCGAGCACGATCAGGCGCTGCCCCTCGGCATGCGTGCACGGGCGGACGTGAAGCTCGTCTCCGACGATCTCTATCTCGATGATTTCGACGATGCAGGCCGTTATCGGCGCGATCTCTTCCTGCGCTCGAAGGTCTTCGCGGGGCGCCCGCTCGGCGGCGCGGGGACGCGCGCCGCGCGGGGGTCGGTGGTCGCCGCGGTGCACTGGGCGGATGGCATCCGCGCGCCCGGACAGGCGGATCTGGAGGGACGGCTCCTGCTACGGCTGCCCGAGCTGCGGGGCCATTGGATGAGCGGCCCGATACCAGGGCTCGCAGGCAGCGGTCTGCGGATCGCCCTGGACGGCGAGTACAGCTACTTCTACCCGCACTCGGACGCGGGTGCCGTCGGAGCAGGCGCCGCGCTCGGCCGCGATCCCTTCCACTTCGATACGGGCCTCGATCCGCGCCCCGGGCAGGGCGGACTCGGTGCCGGGGATGGGATCTATCAGGAGGGCGAGCCCCTCCGCGAGGGCGGGCATCGCCTGGTCTTCGCCCCGCGGATCGCGCGGCCCTTCTCCATCGGCCCATTGGAGGTCCGGCCCGAGGCGGGATACTCGCAGGTGGTCTACGGCACCGATCGGCTGGGTGTGGGCGAGCGCGGCGTGGCCTATGGGCGGGTCGACGCAGCGCTGCCCGTCATGGGACGACTCCGGCTGCCGGGCGGTCGCGGAATCCGACACGGTCTCGAGCCCTTCGTGCGCTGGACCGGCGTGTGGACCCGCAACCAGGCTGCGAACCCGGTCTTCGTGCCTCCCTCCTCGGCGCCCCAGGTGAGGCTCCGCTCGCTTGCCCCGGAGAGCCTCTTCTTCGACCCGGCCGATCGGATCCCCGACGCCCAGCAGCTGGAGGTTGGCGTGTCGAACCGCTTCGGTCGCCTCCAATCGAGCGAGTGGCGCCTCTCGTACCTGGTGGACTACGCCGAGCAGGGACGCGATCGCCTGGGGCTGGAGATCCAGACGAAGGTGGCGGAGGGATTGCGTCTTCGCGCGGCTGCGGGTTTCGATCCGACCCGCGCCCGCTTCGACGATGCCTGGCTCGAAGGCAGCTGGAGCCTCCCCGACCTCGGGCCGAGTGCGGGCAACTACGCGACACTCCGCTACCGCTACCTTCGCGACCTGCCGACGCTCGCGCCGAACGTCTCCGCGCCCGTCTCGCAGGTGGATGTCGGGCTGGGCACCCGCCTCTTCTCGCGCTTCGTGCTTCGCTACGGGATCACCTATGACGTCGGCAGCGCGGACCGGACGCCGCGACGGCTGACCAACGGCGGATTGGTGGCCTACCTCTCCCGGTGTCGGTGCTGGGGGGTGGGGCTGGAGGTGCGCGAGGAGGCTGGGCGAGACGTCTTCGTCGGCGTTCGCTACACGCTGCTCGGCCTGGGCGATCCGCGTCGCAATCCGCTGGCCGGCGATGCAGGGCTCTTCGGCGCGCTCAGCTGGTAGCGCGCCTCCCGGCTCGCTGGCCGCCTTGCCGGCCCAGAGTCAACACCCTAGAATTTCGGATCTTTTCGGATGCCCGCGCCGACCCGACGCACCGCCGACCGGGGGCCGCTGCCTCCTCGAGGGAAACGTGCTCCGCCCGTCCCAGGAAGAATTCGAAGCGCTCGCCAGCCAGGGCAATCTGATTCCCGTGGTCCGCGAGATCATGGCGGACCTGGACACCCCACTCTCGATCTTCACCCGGCTGGATGACGAGTGTACGAGCTTTCTGCTCGAGTCGGTGGAGGGCGGTGAGAAGTGGGCCCGGTACAGCTTCATCGGCACCGGGGCGCGCGCAATCTTCCGGGCCACCGGCCACGAAGTCACCTGGGAGACCGACGGCGCCGTTACCACGACCACCGAGCCCGGGGATCCGCTGGACTTCCTGCGCCGCAAGATCGCGGCCTTCGAGCCCGTCCATCCGCCGGGCCTGGACCTGCCGCGCTTCATCGGCGGCGCCGTTGGCATGGTGGGCTACGACTGGGTGCGCTTCGTCGAGAAGATCCCGGACGACAATCCCGACACCATCGGTCTACCCGATCTGCACTTCGTCTTTCCCGAGATCGTCGTCGTCTACGACAACGTCCAGCACAAGGCGTTGATCGTCCGTCACGTCCAACTCGCAAGGGGGGAGTCGCCCGCAAAGGCCTATGCCGAAGCGGTGGCGGCCATCGACGCATGCGTGGCGCGCATTCGCGGGGCGCTGCCCGGCGCAGCGCCGGCGACGCCGGTGAGCGAGCCGATGCGCGTGGAGCGGAGTCTGTCCGAGCCGGCCTTCCACGAGATCGTGAGTCGGGCGAAGGCCTACATCGAGGCGGGGGACATCTTCCAGGTGGTGCTCTCGCAGCAGTTCCAGATGCCGCTGCAGGTCGATCCCTTCACGATCTATCGTTATCTGCGTTCCATCAATCCGAGCCCCTACCTCTTCTTCATCCGCATGGGAGAAGGGGCGGTGCTGGTCGGATCCTCTCCCGAAATCCTGGTGCGCGTGGAGGGCGAGCGTGTGGACGTTCGGCCGATCGCCGGGACACGGCGCCGGGGCGAGGATCGCGCGGAGGATCTCGCCCTCGAGGAGGAGCTGCTGGCGGATCCGAAGGAGCGCAGCGAGCACGTGATGCTCGTGGACCTCGGTCGCAACGACGTCGGGCGCGTGGCCGAGATCGGCAGCGTGAACGTCAACGAGTACGCGATCGTCGAGCGCTACTCGCACGTGATGCACATCGTCTCGAACGTCCAGGGCAAGCTGCTTCCCCACCTCGATTGGCTCGACGTGCTGCGCGCGACCTTTCCAGCGGGCACGCTCTCCGGTGCACCGAAGGTTCGCGCCATGGAGATCATCGACGAGCTCGAGACCGTACGGCGGGGGCCCTATGGCGGCTGTGCGGGCTACATCGTCTACTCGGGCAACATGGACATGGCCATCACGATTCGGACGATGGTGGTGAACGACGGCAAGATCACGCTCCAGGCAGGCGCAGGCGTCGTGGCCGACTCGCAGCCCGACTTCGAGTTCGACGCGTGCATCAACAAGGCGAAGGCGGTG
>CAZQMY010000024.1:0-29305 GCA_964594405.1 uncultured Spirochaetaceae bacterium
GAGAAGCGGACGCGCGCGGAGTCGGGCCGGGCCAGCGAAGAGGAGGTGAACGCCTACTTCGACCATCAGCGACGCGTCCATGCCGACGGCATCGAGTTCGCGAGCTATCTGATCGAGCACTATGGCGACGTGCTTCCCGAACGCGATCTGGGGCTGCTCCACATCGCCAAACGCCTCAACGCGGCGCGCCTCGTCGAGCTGCCGCGCGCGCTGGCGCGCGCGCAGACCCGGCGCGAAGACCTGGACCGCGCGCGTCGGGCCTGGCGCGAGCAGCAGGCCGCATTCGGAGAATCAAGCGACGCGTCTTCCCTCGACGAGTGAGGGGGCCTGCCGACTCCGGGGCGTAGCTTCCGGGCTTCGAAGCCCGATCCCCCCGATTCTCGCGCATTCGCGGGTTGACTCGCGGTCAGTGCGGATTCTTCTTGAATTCCGGTGCGTGCCAGTGATAACGGAAGTCCAGGACGCACTGGCTGCGCAGCTGCTGCGCCGGCTCGTCGCTCTTCGGGACTCCGCCCGCAGCCACGACTCTGCAACGAACGTTCGATCACTGAAGAAGACTGGAGCGCCCGCGGGCCGCGGGTGGTCGGGTCGGATCCGAGAAGAATCGGAAGATTCGAGAGGAGGGTTCGATGAAGTGGAGTTCGGGCGCATCAAGGCGCCTCAGGTTCGACCTCGAAAGCGTTCGCCGCCCGTCGCTGGGATTGGCAGCCCTGGCCGCCCTCGGCCTGATGATGGTCCCGGGCGCAGCCCTGGGGATCGGCATCGAGGACATCGTCGACGGGGGCAACGACTACGCCTGGGAGCGCATCGAGCTGCCGGGCACCGTCTGCGGCAACGGCTCGCAGTACAAGTTCTTCGTGGCCGATAGCGCCACATCGAACGATCTGCTCATCCTCTTCGAGGGCGGCGGCGCATGCTGGGACTATCCGAGCTGCAGCGGCGCGGCGGGCATCCTGTCGGCCGCCAACCGCGACGGCATCACCGATGACTACATCTATGACTTCCAGCCCCAGTATGTCTCGCCCATCCTGAACGGTGCGGATCCCGGCATTCCCGGGCGGCCGAAGAACCCGATCGTCACCGAGGGCTGGGACGTGGTCTACATGCCCTACTGCACAGGCGACGTGCACGTGGGCAACAACGTCGCCACCTACCTGGACGAGACGGGCCAGAATCCGCCGATCGTGTGGAACCACGCGGGCTTCCAGAATACGCGCTCGGCCGTGCAGTACCTCGCCTCGCGCTTCCCGGCCGTGGGCAAGCTCCTGGTGACGGGCTTCTCGGCCGGTGGCGCCGCCACGTCGGCCGCCTTCTACGAGGTGCGCCGCCCCATCGACCCGGACGAGGCCTATCTGCTCAATGACTCGGGACCGCTCTTCCCCGCGCCCGACGCGAGCTACAACTCCCGCCCACTCCACGAGGAGATCCGTGCAGTCTGGGGGCTCGACTCGGTCTTCGGTGAGCTTCCCGCCAGCTTCGATCCGGATGACTACGGGAGCATCAACGCGATGGTCGCCAACGAGTTCCCGGGCGATCAGCTCGCCTACACGGGCTACTCCACGGACTTCAACTACTCCCGCTACTCGTACGAGCGCTTCTACCCGGGCATCGACCAGGCCGGGATGCTGGCGCTCTGGCAGGAGGACCAGGCCAATCTCATCGCGGAGCTCAACACCCATCCGAACTTCAGCTACCACATTCCCTGGCACAGGCCCATCAACGACAGCCACTGCTCGACCATCATCACCTTCATCGGCAGCCACGCCTGCCCAACGGTCCGCAAGAAGCGATGGTACGAGCGCTGGCAGTGGCCCTGGAGCCAGTCCTGGACGTGCCCGAGCGGCTTCACCCCCATCGAGACCTTCCTCGAGGACTGGGTGAACGGAAATCAAAATAGCCGCATCGCCGAGCCTCCGAACGACTACAATCTCGAAGACCCGGGGATGCGGGCCATCAGCGGCTTGATCGATCAAGTGCTCTGAGCCGGCAGAGACCCGATGTGCGGGGTGGCGCGCACGGCGTCGCCTCGCATATCGCGCTCCACCGACCGGGTCGATTCGCGGAGCGGGAGCGGCTCGAATGCGGGAAGTGCTGCAGTCGAATGAATGGGGGAGACGGGCCGGAGCGCGATGCGCCGCCACCGCGCTCCTCCTCATCCTGTCGCTGATCGCCCTCTCTGCGCGTGCCGAGCCGGATGCCGGCGTCGGCGCGGTCTTCACCCTCGAGAAGCGATACCTCCACGCAGCCGGAGAGGGCGATGAGTCGAGCGTCGCCCGTGCCCTCGATCTCGGCGCCGATCCCCACGCCGTCGATGGGCTCGGCCGCAACGCCCTGCTGCTCGCGGCCCGGGGCAAGGGCAGCCCTGGGCTCGTCCGGCTCCTCGCCGGAAGGGGAGTCGCGGCCGACCGGGCCGATGCCGGCGGCATGACGGCGTTGGCCTTCGCCGCCGCCCGAGGCGACGCGGATCTCGTCGGCGTCCTTCTCGATCTCGGAGCCGACGTCCATCGCACCGACGATCGGAGACGAGCGGCGCTCTATCACGCCGCCAGCCGCGACCGCCGCGAGGTGGTCACGCTGCTGCTCAGCCGCGGTGCGATGATCGACCGGGCAGACGACTTCGGCGATACACCGCTGATCGCGGCGTGCGCTCGCGGGCACGACGCGATGGCGCAGCTCCTGCTCGCCCAGGGCGCCGACCCCACGCTCCGGGATCGCGAGGGCCGCAGCGCCGCGGAGCGGTCCGCCCCCGAAGCCGTGAGCTGTCGCGGGAACGAAGAGGCGGAAGCACACTGAGCGCCGCGCGAAGCGCCATGGCGCCTCCGCTCGCCGCGGCGCTGGGCGGGGCCGCCTACTTCCTCGGTCATCTCGGTCATGGTTGCTGGCCTCTCCTCTTCGTCTTCCAGGTTCCACTCTGGTGGAGCCTCGAGCGCGCGCGGTCGACGCCCTCTTCCCTGTCCCCCTTCGCGCTCGGCCTGCTCTTCGGTGGGGTGGCATTCGCCGGTGGCTTCAGCTGGCTCTGGCCGCTCGTCGATACCTTCCTCGATGGCTCGCTCTTGCGCGGTGGGCTCTTCATGGCCGCGTACTGCGCCTGGTTCGCCCTCGGCTTCGGTCTCTATGGGTGGGCCGTTGCACGCCTACGCGATGCCGGCGTCTCGCTGCTCCTCGCCGTGCTGACCTGCTGGCTCCTGCTCGAGTGGCTCTGGCCCGGGCTCTTCGAAGTCCACGCCGGCACCGGTCTCATTCGGGCGAGGTGGCTCGCGCAGACTGCAGACCTCGGCGGACCGCTCCTGCTCAGCGCGCAGCTCGTGTTGTGGAACGCGGCGATCCATGCCCTGGTCGACCGGTCCCCACGCTCGGCGGCGGAGCGCTGGCCAACCGTCGCCCTCGGCGCCGCCGTCCTGGTCGCCGTGTCTGGCTACGGCGTCTGGACGGAGGCGATCCATGCGAGAGGCGAAGCGCCAAGCGGCGACGTGCTCGAGGTCGGCGTCGTCCAGGCCAACCTCACACCCGAGCTCGAGGCGCGCGATCCCACCGAGGCCCATCGCGTCCACCTCGCACTCACCGAGTCGCTGCTCGAGGCCGGCCCCCTGCACCTGGTGGTCTGGCCGGAGACCGCCTATTCCCAGGGCCTTCGTCACGCCGAGCCCCTGCATCTGTCGCCAGTCCGCGGCCCGGACCTCGACGAGGCGCGCATCCCGCTGCTCTTCGGCGCGGCGCTGCTGCGAATCGACGAGCACGGTCGCTACACCACCAACTCGGCGCTGCTCACCGACCGCAATGGCATGGCGCATGCCATCTACGACAAGAACATCCTCATCCCGATGGCGGAGACGATGCCCTTCGAAGGCACCCTCTCCTTCGTCGCAGACTGGGCCCCGCACGCCCAGCGCTACCGCCCCTCGCATCGTATGGCGACGCTCGACTTCGGGCGGTACCGAATCGCCACACCGATCTGCTTCGAGATCATCCACAGCGACTTCATCGCGCGCTTCGTGCGCGGCAGGCGACCCCATCTCATCATCACACTCGCGAACGACGCCTTCTTCGGCGACTCCATGGAGCCGGAGATCCATCTCGCGCTCGCACGGCTCCGGGCCATCGAGCATCGACTCCCCATCGTTCGCTCGACCAACAGCGGAATCAGCGCATTCATCGATCCGGCGGGGCGACTGCAGGAGAAGAGCGGCGTGATGCAGCAGGCCACACTGCGTGGTCGCGTCGCGCTCCGCGAGACCCCGCGAATGACGCTCTACGGGCGGCTCGGAGACTGGCTGGGATGGGCGGCGATCGGCGGGCTCGCCTGCCTCGGCATCCTGCGGACCGGCCAGCCCGCGCTCGACGCGGGCGCGAGGGGCACCGGTGAGCCCCCAGGAGCCTCTGCGAGCCCTCGGGCCTTGTAGTAGGATACGCCCGCGGCCGAACCCACTCCCGGGTCGGACCCCACTCCAGTGAGCGAGACGTTCCATGAACAACCCGCAGCAAATTGCCCTGATCGTCGGTGGTATCGCGCTGGCCGTGTTCCTCTACGCGGCCTTCGGCTGGGAGGCCGAGTACGAGGACCACGATACGAGCGACATCGTTCCCGAGGAGCTCTTCGCCGAGGCGATCGGCCTGCTCGAAGAATCGGAGTCCTGGCCCGTGCAGCTGTCGGATGGCAACGTCGAGGTCAAGTCGTCGACCGACCACTATCCCGTCCGCACGGTCCGATACGAGATCAAGGAGCTCGATACGACGATGGAGGAGGCCATCGCCTACGTGCGAGACCACTCCTACGGAGGTCTCGAACGCCGCGTGACCGACGAGAAGTACGAGGACACGCTGTGGCAGCCGGAGGACACCGTCGGGCACCCCACCCAGTGGGTGCGCCGCTCGGTACATCTCGCCCCGCCGCCCGGCGCACACCGTGACGCCGTCGTGCTCTACATCGAGCACTGGCCCGACCCGGACACCTGGCTCCTGGGCTTTCACTCGGTGGAGACCATCAACGGCAAGGAGTTCAAGAAGGAGGACGCCGTTCGCGCAAAGGTGATGCCCTCCGCCTACAAGCTGGAGCGGCTCCCCAACGGCAAGATTCGCGTGCGCAAGATCGAGACCATCGACTCCCGAGGCGCCTTCAGCCCCTGGTTCAACAACGTGCTGATGTCGAAGATCTTCTTCCGCAACTACATGTTCCAGCAGGCCAAGGCCATGCGGGACAAGTACAACGGCACCGGCACGGCGAGCTAGGCGAGCGCCCCAGGGCGTCGGGACGTCGGGACGTCGGACAGCCTGCGCACACTTCCACGAGTGGGCTCACTCGTGATCGGGTCCTGGGTAGCCAGCGCGGCGGCCGCGCTGATGCGATCCTCGCCTACGGCCCGATCGATCGGTGTCGGGCAGACGGCCCAGAGCCGGACCGGAGTGCGCCCGATGGATCCTCGGCGCACCACCGGAACGGTCGCGGATGGGTGGAAGAGGCCCATCGACGGGCCAGAGCGGATCCCGAAGCTGGTCGAGTGCCTTCGTCGCCATCGAATCTCCACTTGCGCCAATGTCCGACTCGCCGGCAGAATGGGATGTCCTCCTCCATACCCCCGCGCGCGGCGATCGTGTCCTCGCGGGCGAGACACACCCCGGCATGCTGCTCCGACCCAGCCCGCAGGCCCTTGCGCGCCGGGCTCGAATCGCGCTGCTCGTCCTCTCGATCCTCCGACCGCACGCAACAGAGGCGCACGCGGACGAGTCCATCACCGCCGAGCCTCGCCAGCAGTCGGCTTTCACGCGCCTGCTCTCGGCTTCGAAGCGCAACCGGGCCGGCAGCCTCTATCTGCAACTCCGACCGCGCTACGAGTACGCGCACATCGACGACGGCACCGACGAGGCCCACGCAGTCACGCTGCGCGCCGCCTTCGGCTTCGGGAGCCGCACCTGGAAGGGCTTCTCGTTGCTCGTAGAGGGTGAGGGTGTGGCCCCGATCGAGCCGGACCTCTACTGGGATGGGACGGGCACGCCCAACGGCCGGGCGTTCGTGCCCGATCCACCGACCATCGAGCTCAACCAGGGCTATCTCGACTGGGAGTGGCCACGCCTCACGACCCGACTCCGCGGAGGACGGCAGCGCGTCGTGCTCGACGATCAACGATGGGTGGGTGACGTCGCATGGCGACAGAATCACCAGAGCTTCGACGGCCTCTCCGTCCGCACCGGCTTCGGACGCAAGGACGTGACGCTCACGTACCACTACCTCGCGCAGGTGAATCGGATCTTCGGCGACCGCGAGCCCCAGGCAACGCGCAATACGATGTCGCAGATCCACCTGATGCGGGCCGTCTGGAAGCCTCGAGAAGAGCTGGACGCGACCGCCTTCACCTACCTCGTCGATCTCGAGCGCTTTCCGGGCGCCTCGTCCAACACGTATGGCTTTCGTCTGAAGGGCGAAAGGGAGATGGGTCGAAGCTGGGCCCTCGGCTACATCGCCTCCTACGCGTATCAGAGAGGGCACTCTGGGCAGCGTCATGACGCCCACTACGCCTGGGGCAGCCTGCAAGCCCGCCACGATCGAATCGGGCTCGTCCGCGCCGGCTTCGAGCTGCTGGGCAGCGACGATGGAGAGGCGGTGGTCACGACGCCGCTGTCCACGGCGCACGCCTTCAACGGGCTCGCAGACGCGTTCCTCGACAACGGAGGTCCGAAGGGTCTCCGGGACGCGTTCCTGGAGATCGAGCCCGAGCTGCCGGCTCGCCTCTCAGCCCAGCTCCAGCTCCACCACTTCTGGCATGACGCGGACGCACGCGCACTCGGCTGGGAGGTCGACCTGATCATGACGCGACCGATCGGCCGCTATGTCACCATGCTCCTCGGCACGGGCTACTTCCATCGCACGACGACGGCGGCACCGCCCAGCCGCGCGCGCGTGTGGCTCCATTTCGAGATCGAGCTCTGAGCCCGAGCTGAGCCCGAAGGGGGCTCAGGGACAGGCCTTGCCCCGACTCAGACGCCGTAGGGCGTCGCAGGCATCGAGATGGCGCAACTTGATCGAGGCCGCGCGCGCCTCGGCCGGGTCGACTCCGGGCGTAGGCGCGGAGTGAGTGAGCAGCTCCGCCACCGCGGTGGGCGTGAGGGTCGGCTCGTAGGCGAGCAGCAGCGCTGCAGCGCCCGTCACATAGGCGCTCGAGAGCGAGCTGCCCGACAGGAAGCGGTACTCGCCGCCAGGCACTGTCGTCAGGATCTCACGTCCCGGCGCGACGATCGACCTCGGCTTCGGATTCCGCGGCGGGCTGGGCACCGAGCCTTGCGCGTCGGAGGCGACGGCGGCGATCACCGTATCGAGGGAGGCGGGGAACTGGACGGGCCCGCCATCATCGCCGGCCGCAGCGACGACGACGATGCCGGCGTCGTCGGCCGCCTGCAGGAGCTGCTCGATCAGCCCGTCGGGGGGACCGCCCAGGCTCAGGTTGATCACGCGAACCCGGTCCCGAACCGCATCGTCGATGGCGCGGGCGATCGTCCAGCTACTGCATTGCGCGCCCCCGCCCCCGCTCGGCGGATGCCAACAGGCCTTCGAAGCGACGATCTCCGCCCCGGGCGCAACGCCGTAGATGCCGAGGTCGTTGTCCGGTCGCGCGATGATCAGGCCCGTCACCGAAGTGCCGTGCTCGTCGCGCTCGAAGCTCCGCTCGCCGTGCTCCACGAAGTTGCGCCGGGCGCGGATCGCGCCCGCGAGGTCCGGATGTCGGGTATCGACGCCCGTGTCGACCACCGCGATCCGAACCCCCGCACCAGTGGTCCACTGATGCGTCGCAGCGGCCCCCATCCGATCAGCGCCGTACTGGAATCCCGCCATGGGATCCGAGTGCTCGGCCCCCGAGCCCTCGAAGGTCTGATTGCGCTGCACGAATCGGACACCCGGATGTGCGGCCACCTCGGCGATCACGGTGGCGATGTCGCGGTCATCGGCCACGAAATAGACGATGCAGTGCACGTCGATCGAGGAGAGCGGGAAGGCGCCAGCCAGCTCGAGGTCGTAGGAGCGGGCGAGAGTGCGGGCGACGCGGCCTCGCAGGGCCGGCGTGACGAGATCGATGGCGACGATGATCTGTCGATCCTCGAGCTGGAGCGGTGGAGGCGCCGCGGCTCGCAAGACGCCCGACGCCATCCGGTCGGCGCCCCTCCGAGCCCCAGGGCCGGGCACGCGCTCGCTGGTACAGCTGGCCGCCAGCAGGCCGGCGAGGATCGCGACCGCCAGGCGGCTTCCGACGTTCACTCGCGGCTCCCGTCGACACGCGGACGCGTTGCGCTCGCGGGCGTCGCCAGCGCGACGCGCGCGTCTTCGCGCAGTCGGCCCAGCGCGGCGCGCATCGAGCCCGCCGTGACCTCTACACGATACACGCCGAGTGCGTTCGGCCCCGAGACGATGGAGCCCCCGACCGAAGAGAGCACGCCGCGCAAGTCGCGCTCGCTCACATCCGAGGCGAACGCCAGGTCGATGCGGTCAACGCCCGACGCCTCGCCGACGGCGGTGCTGGTCAGCGCATCGTACTCCGCCGACCCCCGATCCGACCCGGGCGCCTGGATCACCAGGATGGCGAGGACGACCATCGCCGCCGCCTGCAGGGCGAGCACCCAGCGAGGGCTGACCGTCGAGCCGGTCAGCCACGCCATGACGGTCGAGAGCCAGCTGGTCGGCTCGGGCTCGCCGACCCCACGCGGTGCCTCGATCGCGATTCGCGTCTTGAGCCGCTCCAGCTGCCCCGGCGGCGGCTCCCACCCCTCTCCGTCCAGTACGGCCGCCTCGAACTGCAGGCACGCGGCGAGGTCATCGCGACATTGCGCGCAGCCTGCCAGGTGCGCATCGACGCGCGCGACCTGGTCGGCCTCGAGGGTCTCGTTGACGTACCACGGCAGCAGCTCGGCCACCTCGCCGTGCTCGTTTCCTTGGACCTGGGATCGGCCGTCGTCAATGGGGCTCATGGCGTGCTCCGTTCGTGACTCTCCGCGCTGCCGTCGGCTCTGGCCGTCGCGAAGATGCGACCGAGCTGCTTGCGCGCGTGGAACATCCGGGTCTTGACCGTGTTGACCGGGCAGCCGACCACTTCGGCAATCTCCTGGTACGACTGGCCGGCGAAGAAGGCGAGCTCGACCACGGCGCGATGGTCCTCGGAGAGGCCTGCGATCCCGCGCTTGAGCTTGGCCATCTCGTCGCGATCCTCGGCGAGGGCGCCGAGGTTCGCCATCGGCGCCGGGTCGGGCATCGCGAGATCGTGATCCTCGATGGGGCGCTCACGATCGAGCTTTCGCATGCGCTCGCGAGCCTGGAGCGCCTTGTTGTGCGCGATGCCCAGGACCCAGGTGGACACGCGGGCGCGAGGCTCGTAGGTCGCCGCCTTCTGCCACACGATCATCATCACGTCGTCCACGACCTCGTCCACCAGCTCCGCGTTGCGGAGCATCCTCCAGAGATAGCCCCCGACCCGTCGCGCGTAGCGCCCGTAGAGCTCGTCGAACGCCGTGCCGTCGCCGCGAGCGATGCGCGTGATCAGCTGCTGGTCCTCGGCGTCGGAGGGCATCGGCGGCCCGGGACGCGCCCTTCGCGCTCCCCCGGTCGTCTGCGGATCTGCTTCCATTCGGCCCTGTCTCCGATCCGAGGCGTCCCACCTCATTCGGTGGGTTCAATGGGTCTATCCGTAGCGCGGGCCAAGAGGTTCAAAGGAAAGCCGACGGATGTCCAGAAGCCGTGAGCCTTCGTAAACAAGCCCAGCTCACCCCTTCGGGGGCGAGGGGCGAATCTGACCGGCAACCGGAGCCCGTCGCTGTCCAGAACGCAGAAAGGCGCCCCGCGCAGTGCGCGGGACGCCCTTCCGATCGATCCGATGTGCCCTGCCCTAGAAGCCCCGGGCCTTGCTGAAGGCGTGGATGATGTCCCAGTAGGGATCCTCACCCTCGTGCTTCGGCGAGTTCGCGTTGAACGCAGCCGTGTAGCCGCCCGGCAGGAGCAGGATCACCGAGCTGCTGAAGGGCGTGCCGTCTCCGACCCGGAAGACCGCTGCGCCGGGGTGTGCCCCGTTGTGCGTCGAAACGATGCCGCGTCCACCGGAGAGCTCCCTGTGGAAGAGGCTGACCGTGCGGTAGGCCGACGAGATGACATTCGGCTTGAGGCGCGATCGCCCCTCGGCGTCGAGGATCTGGTTGGTATTCATCACCGTGTGCCAGAAGCGGGCGAGGTCTCGCGTGGACATCATCCAGGCGCCCTGTGCGCAGTGGAGGCCCAGGTTCGACATCGAATACGAGTCGTCCGAGCTCACCGAGTAGTCCCGCACGTTCTTGGAGTAGAGGTAGGAGGGCCTGGCGAAGTCCGTCGGGTCGCAGGCGGCGTCGATGCCGAGGGGCTCGAAGAGCTCCGTCTCCATCATGTAGCGGTAGTGGGCGGCGGCGTACATGCGGATGACGTGATCGTACGTCGCATCGTCGTAGTCCGCGATCGACGCCTCGACATTCGCCATCAAGTCGGGGAAGAAGCGGTAAGCCAGCGACACGTTGAAGCTTTCGAGACCGTAGTTCGAGTAGCTGTAGCGCCCGACCGTATTCTCCTCCGGATCGTTCTCGAGCACTTCCCGCAGCAGGCCGCCCGAGTTGGGGATACCGGCTTCGTGGCGCAGCAGGGTGAAGTACGTCGCCCAGCGGAAGGTGCCGTTCAGCTCCCAGCGCTCGGGGAGGTATCGGTCGATTAGGGTACTGAAGACGCCGCCCTCCTCGCGCTCCTTCTTCGTCACCAGGACGCCGGTGAGCGCCTTGCTGATGCTGCCGATGCGCGTGGGGGTGTCGACCGAGAAGGCCTTGGAGGCCTGACCGGTCATGCTGTGGATGCGGAAGCCGTCCGAGAGGGTGTAGACCTCGCGACCCGAGGAATCCATGACGACCAGCCCGTAGCCCTGGTAGCGATTGAGCTTGTTGCGGATCTCGTTGTGGAACGTGGAGGCGTTGAACTCACCGGTGCTGTTGGTCGTGGCGGTGAAGTTCGAGTTCTTGGGCTTCTCGAATTGCTGCCGCCGGGTGCCGGAGTTGTAGTACGAGCTCGCGCTGATCTGATCGATCACGTCGGAGTAGTGGCGGCACTGGCCGATGGGCGCCTCGTTCGCCTGGTACTTGAAGAAGGCCCACCCTTCGCAGGTCGCGACGGAGCCGCAGATCGCGCGGCAGGCCTTGGGCTCGTTGCTGGCCATCTCGTGGCGCTCGTAGATCGTTCCAGTGAGCCGCGTGCTGCTCTTGCCGCTCATCGCGTCCCTGCGCTGCGAGTAGCCGGGCTTCGTCCCCGAGACCATCCCGTAGTTGATCCGCTTGTCGGGCTTCGAGTCCTTCAGCCAGCACGCGGCCGGCGAAGAGCCCGTCTGCGGCACGTAGGTGTAGGCCAGGCAGCGGTTGTCGTTCTGGCAGGACTGCGCACAGACGGCGGAGCTCGCATCCCGCATGGAGAAGGAGCGGTAGTCGCCGCCCGGTCGGTCGTAGTGGGACTCCTGGGTGACGAAGCGGAAGGCGGACGTCTTGACGCCCGAGGTCGAGTTCTTCTTCTCCACCTTGTCGAACATGGTGTCCTTCAGGCGGCAGACCCGCGCATTCAGGTCGAGCGTCCAGGCGACGCAGTCGTTGCCGTCGGCGGAGCAGGCGTCCCGGCACGCGGTCGCGCTCGTCGTCTGGAAGGTGTCGTAGTCGCCACCGGGGCGATCGAAGCCGGCCTCCCAGGTGCCCTTGAAGCCCGCGTGGGCGGGACCGGTGAGCAGGATGAGGCCGGCGAACAGGAGGATGGCGTGCACGGCGGCGAGTGTGTGGAACGAGACGATCGGGGACTGCGGGGATCGGTTGAACATCGGATCGAGCTCCTGGAGGCGCCTGAGCGTCCTCATCGATGAGCCGCGCCTGGGGCCGCTGACGTTGCGGCCTGCGTTGCCCGGTTTCGCTCCGTACATCCGCAGTGTGGGTGGGCGGGTTCAAAGAGAATCTGGACGGATTTTTGCTTGTTGTTTGGCTGGCCAGATTCTCGATGAAATCCGGAGCACAGCTGGATCGTCGTGGGCACCCCGTGGCCCCAGGAAGACGGCGGGCTTGCCGTCGGAATCGGGCACGCGCGTGACTAGAGGCTCATCAGGGTTCGTGCCCTCGGCATTCAGTGTGGGCCAACCGCTCCGGGGGGACGTGGGCGAGCGTGGGCGCTCGCGCAGGAATCGACATCCCGGCGCCGCGATTCTGATCATTCGAAATCGTGCGAGGCGGCGGCCATGATCCGATCACGCCTGCCCGTCGTAAGCAGGGGCAAAGGAAGGCAGATTGCCCGAGGCGGTAGGGACCGCGTCGGGGCGCCCGAAAGCCCACGGAGATCCTCATGAAGATGCACTTCATCACGCTCGTCGTTCTTGCCGCACTGACCCTTTCCGCCTCTTCGGCGCTGGCGGACCGCGCGGTCGTCGGCGCGGTGGGCCATTGCGAGGTCGCGAGCGGCTCTGCGACCACGCATCGCGACGGCTACATCCAGCCCACGTCCGCCCTCGGCACCTATCTGGTGTGCGCGGTCCCCTCGAATACCGCGCTCGACCATCGCGACTTCAGGGATGTGCGGGTGAACGGCTTCTCGAGCACGCTCGGGATCGCGTTGGAGTTCTGCCGCAAATTCTGGAACGGCGGCGGCGAGTTCTGCACGAACCCGCAGATCCTCGCCAACGGCTCCAGCGGCAGCTTCCAGGCCATGCTTCCCGTGGGCAGCGCGTGGAGCAACGCGAACTCCTTCCCCTTCATCCGCCTCTTCATGGCCAATGGCGATCGGATCTACGGATTCCACCTGCTGGACTGAGTCGCACCTCTCGAGCCCTGGGCGTCCTCATCGCCTTCGCGTGCGATGAGGACGCCGCCGGGAGCGGGTCGCGATCCTGCGATCCACGCGCGCCAAGGCAGGCGGCACATCCTGATCACGACCCGATGCCGCCCGGGCCCGGCGCTCGAGGTTTCGAGTGAACCTCTCCGCGCGTTTCCGGATTCACGGATCATGGAAGCGCTGACCCACCTCCAAGACGGCGTGCGCGCGGATGACAGCCGACTGATGGAGCGAGTCGCCCGAGGCGACGCGGAGGCCTTCGCGATCATCGTCGATCGACACCGAGGCTGGATGCTGGCCAGGAGTCGAGGCCTGCTCGGCGACGCCGCCGATGCCGAGGATCTCATCTCGGAGGTCTTCTTCTATCTCTGGCGCCGTGCGTCCGCGTTCGATCCGGCGCGCGGCAGCGTCGCCTCGCTCCTCGGGGTCTCCCTGCGAAGCCGAGGCATCGACGAGATGCGGCGCCGTGCGCGCGCGAGCCAGCAGCTCGATCGCCTCTCGGCCGCGACGGTTCTGCATGCGCCCCCGAGCGGCCCGGACCGGGCCCTCGAGCACAGACGCCTACACGGCCGCTTGCGCGACGCGCTCGCGAGCCTCGACGCGGCGCATCGCAACCTGCTCGAGCTCGCCTACCTCCACGGGCTCTCGCACTCCGAGATCGCCGGCCAGCTGGACGTCCCGATCGGCACGGTGAAGTCGCGCATCAGGGCCGCGCTGGAGCGGATGCGCCGGGCGATGGAACCGAGAGTGGGCGAGGGAAATGCGTTGGCACCGCAAGGGCGACCTCGGCGGAGGACACGCGAGCCCTCGCGCCGCGCACCGATCCGGCCACGCCATCCGACGGGTGCGGATCGACCTCGTCTCGAATCGGACTAGCAGGCCAGGCGATCTTTCAAGCGGCGCAACCGGCTCGCGAACGAGGCCGCGCTACGAACTCGTCGGCTCCACCGCGTACATCGCAACGCTGGGCCAGAGCGCCCACGCAACCACGGCCACATACACCACTGCCGCCCCGAAGCGCGTCGGCCACCCCCAGCCATCGCGCCAGACCGCGTGCCGGAACGCCGCGTCGAGCGCGGCGGCGAGCAGGAGCGCGTATGCGACCGACGCGGTGCTGGTCAGACGACCGCCGACCAGCGAGGCGAGGCCGGTGAAGACGCCCCAAGCCGTCAGGAGCCAGAGGCTGGCGGTCAGCTCGGTGCGGCGGTCCCAGAGCACCAGCGCGAGAGCCAACGGCGCCACGTAAACGAAGCGCGTGAAGAGCACATCGGCACGCGGTGCGTCCACGAACTCTGCTCGAGCGCCGGCGTCCTGCCAGAGCCACTCCCAACCCGCCGGACACTCCGACTGAGAGGCACTGACCAGGACCACGCCGAGCGCGATGAGCGCGAAGGCCAGGAGGGCCAGAGCCCGGCCGCGCGCGCTGGCCGCACCCGCCCCTCTGCTCCACAGCTCGGCCAGCAGTCCGTAGCCCGCCCCACACATCGCGAGCCAGACCACATGGGCGCCCGAAGGGATTCCGGAGGGCCAGAGCGCCAGTGCGAGCGCGCCGACCCCGTGTGCGAGGGCCATCGTCCTCGCCCAGCCGATGGCCGACTCACGGCCCGGTGCGCTGAGCACACGCACCCCGTAGGCCAGCTGGACCATCGCGACGAGGGGCATCGTCCCCGGCCAGATCAGCAGCGACACGGCCATCGCCACGCCGACGAAGCCCGCTCGCCCGATACAGGCCGACGTCGGTCTCGATGTGTCCTGCGCCTGACCGAGGAGCGCCGCGCCCGCGCCCAGCAGCAGCAAGGTCACGAAGGCGACGGCGTAGTGGTGGTCGACACAGCCGAGCTGAGAGAAGAGGACGTTCGCGGGCAGGATGCAGACCAGCGCGCTCGCGAGCAGCGCGACGCGCGGATCGAAGTAGTGCAGCGTGATTCCGTAGCACGCGATCACCGTGCTGGCAGCGACCACCGGCGGCGCCCAGGCCAGCAGCGGCTCGGCCGCAGCGGCATCACCGGAGGCACCGGCAATCGCCGCAAGCAGCCACTCGACGGTCGGCGAGATCAAGCGCATCCCGTCTTCGGGAAGGACGCGGCATCGATCCAGGGAACGGATCACCGCAGCTCCGACGGCGAGCACGCAGGGCGCCAGCACGTAGGCCGTCGCGACCCAGAGCCTCGCCGCGACCTGCGTCATCCGGATTCGCGCTTCCCGTCCACGAGCGTCAAGAGCGCGGGGAGCACGACGATGTTGGCGATCAGCATCAGCCCGATCCCGATGGTCAGCAGGAGCCCGAGGCTCGAGATGCCCAGGTGATTGGAGAGAGCCAGCGTCGAGAAGCTTCCCATCGTCGTCAGCGCGCTGAAGAGGACGCCCAGGGCTGTGCTCGTCGCGAGCATGTTTCGCGCGCCGGACAGGCCCATCCTATGCCGATGCACCAGGTGGATCCCGCTGTCGACGCCGATCCCGAGGATCAGCGGCAGCACGATGATGTTCGCGTAGTTGAAGGGGACGTTCGCGAAGACCGAGACGGCCGCGGTGGTCACGGCGCCAACGAAGAGCGGCGTCAGCGTGATCACCGTGAACTTCGCACTGCGGAGCAGCACCAGCAGCAGCATGGCGTTGACCACCACGGCCATCCCGAGCGCCTGGCGGAGCGAATCGACGATCGCCCGCGCGAATCCCACCGTACCCGCCGCTGGCCCGCCCGCGTCTGGCCGCACCGAGAGGACGAGGTCCGTGAACTCCTCGAGGGCGCCGGGCTCATCCAGGTTGAGCGTGGAGAAGACCTCGACCCGAGCGCGGCCATCGGGCGCGAGGTAGCGGTCGATCAGGTCTCTGGGCAGCTCCTCGAACGCGAAGGTGCGCTCGGGCACCGCGTCGACCACGTCCTGCAGCAGCGTCGGGAGCTCCCCGAGCAGGTCGGCCTCGAGGGCGTCCAGGTCCGCCAGGTCGTACTCGTTCTCCAATCGATCGGAGACCACGTAGAGCGCCTCACGCAGCCGCTCGGCTGCGATCAGCGTGGGATCGTCCGCGTCGGCGTCCCCGCGCAGCTCGGCGTCGAGGTCGAGCGCCACGCCGTATCCCTCGATGGTGTAGTCGACGGCCGTGAGCCGATCGAACCCCTCGGCCCGCTCCGCGTCCGTCAGATCGACGGGGGAGACGAGGTCGGCCCGCATCTGCTCGAAGATCGCGAGGCGGCCCTCCGGATCGTCCGGCATGAAACCCACGGCGGTATTCACATGATCGATGCCCTCGAGCATCTCGAGCTCTTCAGCCAGCTGCCTGGCCTCTTCGAGGTCCCCCGTCAGGATCTCGATGGTCCAGACCGATCTCGCCTCGTCCTCCAACAGGTCCTTCAGGGCCTGGACCGACTCCACGCGCGGATCGCGCACGTTGAGCGTATTGGCATCGAAGCGCACCCAGGCGAGCGAGGTCGTGCAGGCGATGGCCACCACCGCAGCGACACCGCAGACAGCCGCCGGATACCGGATCGGGAACGAGGGCAGGCTGATGTCGATCAGACGGCCCGAGCCGCTCGAGGCTCGGGGCGAGTCGCCGAGCCCCAATGCGATGAGCGCCGGGTAGATCGTGATGGTCGCCAGCAGCCCGAGGAAGACGCCGGAGCCGGAGATGATGCCCATGTCGCCGACGCCGCTGTAGGCCGTCGGGATGAAGGCGTAGAAGCCCGTCGCCGTGGTCAGCGCACAGAGCAGCAGCGAGCTGCCGACTCCCGTTCCGGTCGCACGCAAGGCCTCGTGGCGCTCGAGTCCGCGATCGAGCTGCTCGAAGTAGCCGAGGGCGAAGTGGATGCCGAAGTCCACGCCGAGCCCGACGTAGAGCACGGCGAAGGCGCTGGTCAGCGCGCTGAGGGAGCCCACTGCGATGGCGGCAAGCCCCGCGGTCCAGCTCAGCCCGACGAGCAGTGTCACGACCGTCGCAAGCACGAGCCGGAACGAGCGGAGCGCATAGAAGAGAACGCCCGCGACGAGCACCAGCGAGGCGATGCCCGTCAGGATCGCCTCGTCGATGATGAGCGTCATCTCCTCGGTGTGCACCGCGCGATCCCCGGTGATGCGGACGCGCAGCCCAGGCCGCGTCTCCAGCCCCTCGGCGAGCGCCCGGATGTCCGCGAGCGCCTCGAGCACCGGCGGCAGCAAGGAGAGATCGCCACTGGGCCGGACGAAGAGGAGCTGCGGATTGTCGGGCTCGCCCCCGACGTCGTCGAAGAGCAGGTCTTCCCAGGGAACGGGTGCATGCCCGCCAGCGTTGAAGCGCTCCACCGCCTCGGAGAGATGATTCAGGATGCGCGGACCATCCTCGCCGAGCCCATCGAGTCCGTCTTCGGAGCCGATGGTGTGCGTGAGCGCGCCGATCAGCGTGGGCAGCTCCGGTCGATCCGCCAGCGTGGCGATCAGCGGACCCGCCATGTCGATCCGATCGGCCAGCTCCTCCAGCTCGTCGTCTTCGAGGAAGAAGAGCCCGAAGTCTTCGAAGAACTCGCCCTCTCCGGGCAGGAAGACGCCCGGATAGCGCTCGGGATCGGAGCGCAGCTTCGCGCTCAGCTCCTCGGCGGCGTCGCGCGCATCGAAGGGATCGTCCGCCTCGACCATCACCACGAGGTTGCGCTGCAGGTTGGGGAAGGCCGCCTCGAGCGCGAGATTCGCCCGCCGAACGGGCAGATCGGACGTGAGCGTGCGGTCGGAGTCGGTGTCCGCCTCGAGGATGGTGACCGCGAGGAAGACGGCGCCGGCGGTCGCCAGGAGGCAGAGGCTGACCGTGAGCGACGGTCGCGCGCCGGAAAACTCGACAATGGTCGCGACGAGGCGCCCGAGGTGTCTCTCGAAGCTTCGGTTCACGCGCGGGAGCATCGCGAAAGCGGGGATGGCCGTCCAGCTCTCCCGTTTTCCGAAGGGACTTCGAACGAGTACGGAGTCGTCGACCGGTCCTCGTGCCGACCTCCGCTCTGATCAGTCCGAAGGATGAGCATGCGAATGGCGCACCCTCGCGTCGTGTGCCGGTGCAAGGCGCGTGCGGAATTCGCGCATCTGCTTCTGCAGCACGGCGACGCTCTCCCGAGCGGCCGCGACGTCCTCCACGATTCCCGCCAGACCGCGGCCGTCCTCGAGCCGCACCTGGTCGAAGACGGCATCGCCGGCAAAGAGGGTCCACGAATCACCCTCTCGCAGCAGCAGCGATTGGTGGCCTGGGGAGTGACCCGGCGTCGGCACCATCCGGAGGTCGCCCGCGCTCGTCAACCCTTCGCTGCGTTCGAAGGCGCCGAACGGTCCGTCCTTCCACGTGACGAGCCGAGGCTCGACGAACTCGGGGATGCGGCAGACGAGCGCGCCGAGCTGCCCGGGCCAATCGATCGCAGAGATGAGGAACTCCGATCCCTCCAGATGCGCCATGCCTCCCATGTGGTCGGAGTGCAGGTGGGAGAGGACCGCCCAACGGACGTCGCGAGGATCGAGATCGAGCCGGCGCAGCTGCGGGCCGAGCTCGTCCTCCGGCGCTACGCTGAACCTGAGCTGGTTGAGGTAGAACCACTCCGTTCCGGGATCGCACGCGAAGTAGCCTTCCTCGTGAATGCGCGCCGTCTCGCCCGTATCGAAGACCACGATCCCCTCGGCGTGCTCAAGCACATAGAGCTGGATCGGGAGCCACTCGGTCCAGCGCCAGTCGAGGATGATGCTCGGCACGCGAAGCGCAGCCCAGACGTTCAGGTCGCGGAAGTTGCGCTTCACCGAGACCCACCCCGTCTGGACGATGTGGATCCGCATCCCGCCGGCCGACTCGAAGCTCGTAGGCCGAGGATTCGGAGGCGGCGATGCGCCATCGGCCCAGGCGACAAACGCCGCCAGCGCGATCGCGCCGAGCACGATGGCCCGTCCAATCCATGCGCTTCGGCGGTGCCCGTGCGGGGGCGGGGTGCTCATGCTCGTCTCCACGGACGGGGGATAGCGGATCCCTTCGCGATCACCCGGACCATCGCCATCCCCGGACCATCGCCATCCCTTGGGCGCGATCGGAGGCCCGCTGCTCCGCCATGCCGGCTTGGAGCAGGTCGGGGATGGCAACGCCGGGCTCGCACGAAATGCTTCGAAGACCTCGCGCGACGGATACCGGGCGAGCAGGACGGCGCTCCCGACGGATCTCCACGTAGCGAACGTGTTGTCAGAGAGCGCCAACCATGAGCGCGCAGCTGCCCACTCCCCGTCGGAGTAGAAGCACCTTCCTCATCGGTCCGGCCTCCGGCGGCGGCGACTACGCTTGTGAGACCCTGGGTGGTGAGGCGCGGATCTTCCGCTCGAGTCCTCTGAGCCTGGTCAGGACCTCGGGTCGCCGGTCATCGCAGACGAGTCCGAGAAGGGTGAGGTTCAACCCGTAGAGGGCGCGCGCCTCGAAGTGTGCGTCGTCGATCCTGCCCAGCGCCCATTGGATCGCCGCGAACTGCGCGCCGTGCTGGATCTGCCAGGCCACCTGCTCCGGCCCCAGCGCGCACTCCACCAGCCCCTTGGCACGCGCCGCCCGGATGGCCTTCGAGAGGACTTGGATTGCCTGTCCCATGGGCTGGATGGGCGCCGGCTGGCCTCCGATCTCGCCCTCGAGCCAGGCGAGGATCATGGCCTGGAAGAGCTCCTTGTCGCTGATCATCGCGCGCAGTGTGAGCCGTACCAGCGAACGGCAGTACTCGATGGGGTCGGCGGAATCCGCCTGCGGAAGGAGCGCGTCGATGCGACTCTTGGCGTCCTGCGTGAGCGCGCGCAGGATCTCCTCGCGCGTGCCCCAGAGGTTGTAGAGCGTGTTGACGCTCAGCGAGGCCTCATCCGCCAGCTTGCGCATGGAGAGCGCACCTAGCCCGCCTCGGGCGAGCAGGGTCCGCGCGGCCTGGAGGATCCGCTGGCGTCTGGCCTCGACGTTCCGCTCCCGAAGCCCGACGCTCGGCCGCTCGTCGTCGAAATCACTTTGCGACATCGTTTCAAATTGATACGCTGTCTGAAATTCACTGTCAACACGCGCCCCCGATCCGATCGTCCGATGAGCCGCCCGAGCCGATGAACCCCCGACCCTGGAGTGTGAACCGACCTGATGGCCCTCGACGCACCGCACCCGCGCGGTCGGCGCGGCGAGCCACGACCTCGAGGACGAGGGCATTGCGACGACGGGAACCAGCCTGGTGACAGAGCACACCGATCGGCCGGCGTTCCATGGTGCCGCGACTGTATCTGAGAGAGCTCATGCCCGGCGTCGAGCCCTCGAAGGGCGACATGCCGTCGGGTGCAAGGAGACAGATATGAGGATCACGAAGCTCCATTCCCTCTTCGGTGCAGAGATCCACGGCATCGACCTGAGCGTCATCGACGACGCGGACTTCGAGCGGGTCTATCGCGCCTGGATCGAGTTCGGCGTGCTGCGTTTTCGAGGCCAGCAGCTCGACGACAAGCAGCTCGAGGCCTTCAGCGCACGATTCGGACCGCTGGAGAAGATCCCGATGCGGCTCACGCCCGAGCAGGAGAAGAAGCTCCCGAGCCTCTACGTCCTCCCCCTCTCGAACATCACCGTGGACGGCCGGCCGATCGGCGGGCTCGGGAATGGCGAGGCCAACTGGCATTCGGACATGACCTTCCTCGAGGCGCCACCGCCGGCGAGCGTCCTCTACGGCGTCGAGATCCCCTCGGAAGGCGGCAATACCCAGTTCTGCTGTCAGCACGCCGCGCTCCGCGCCATGCCCGAGACCCTGCGCACTCGCCTCGCGCAGCTGCGCATCAAGCACGACGCCTCTCATACGAGCATCGGCACGCTGCGCCCCGGCTACGAGGCCTCCTCGGATCCGCGGGACGTCCCCGGCGCGATCCACCCGGCGATCCTCTGTCACGACGAGAGCGGTCGCGATGCGCTCTATCTCGGACGGCGCGAGTACGCCTACGTCGAGGGTCTCCCGCTCGAGGAGAGCGAAGCCCTGCTCGATGAGGTCTGGGATCACGCCGTGGATCCCCAGTTCGTGTGGACCCAGGAATGGGAGGTGGGCGATGTCATCGTCTGGGACAACCGCCGCGTCCTGCATCGCCGCGATGGCTTCCCCGATCACATGCGCAGGATGCTGCGACGGTGCCAGGTGCTCGCCCGGCCGGAGGGAATGAGCGCGTGACGCATCGGATTGCCGGCCGTGCGCGCTCGGCCGACCATGGCGTACCTGCACGCTGGGTCGGGCTGGTCCACCGGGCCCTCGAGCAGCGCTGGAAGGGTCATTGGAAGAGTCCATGAAGAGGATTGTGCTCGCAGTCGTCGCCGTGCTCGTCCTCGCCGGCCTCTGGCTCCTGGCAGGCGCGAGCGGCTTGCTCGGGAGCGTCGAAGAGCCGGGTGAGATCTACGACGGCCGCCGTCCGGGAGCCACCGACGGAGCGCGTGCTGCCCTGCAGGCCGAGACCGCGCGCCTGCTCGGCGCATCGCCGTCGAAGCAGATCCTCTTCGGCGACTTCCACGTCCACACCACCTTCAGCTTCGACGCCTTCCTCACCGGCATGCCGATCGCCGGCGGAACCGGAACCGCGCCGCCGGCCGATGCCTGCGACTTCGCGCGCTTCTGCTCCCAGCTCGACTTCTGGTCGATCAACGATCACGCGGAGAATCTGACGTCGGAGCTCTGGCGCAAGACGGTGGACTCGGTGCGCACGTGCAACGCGGTCGCCGGCGATCCCGCCAATCCGGATCTCGTGACCTATCTCGGCTGGGAGTGGAGCCACATCGGGACCACGCCCGAGAACCACTACGGACACAAGAACGTGATCTTCCGCGGCCAGGAAGACGAGCAGATCCCCACCAGGCCCATCGCTTCACGCTCGCCCGCGACCAGCGGCGGCATCTCCCTGCCCTTCAGCGCGCGCGCCGTCCTGGCGTCGGCTGGCGGCGAGCGAGGTCGCAGCTTCCTGCGGCTGGCGGCCGAGGTGAACGCGGCGGATCGATGCCCGGACGGCGTCCCGGTGCGCGACCTGCCCGCGGATTGCCTCGAGTCCGCCCCGACGCCCGAAGTGCTCTTCGACAAGCTCGACGATTGGGGATACGACTCGATCGTGATCCCGCACGGCACCGCGTGGGGCCTCTACACGCCGGCCGGATCGGACTGGCGCAAGCAGCTCCCGGGCCACGACCCCGCGCGACAGACGCTGATCGAGGTCTACTCCGGGCATGGGAACTCGGAGCAGCTGCCGAGCTGGCGCGCGGTGGACGTTGGGCCGGACGGCTCACTCACGTGCCCGGCGCCCAGCGGCGGCTATCTGCCGAGCTGCTGGCACGCGGGCACCCTCGTCGAATCACGATGCAGGGAGGTCGGCGAGAGCGAGGCCGAGTGCGCGCGCCGCGCCGCGGAGGCTCGCGCCAACCATGTCGCGGCCTTCCAGGCGGGCTGGCGAACCCTGCCCGGCCATGACGCCAGCGCCTGGCTGGATGCCGGTCAGGCGCCGCGGAAGATGTTCCAGCCCGCCTTCAACTATCGGCCCCGCGGCTCCGCCCAGTACATGCTGGCGATCCGTGACTTCAGCCAGCCCGGCCGGCCGAAGCGCTTCGACTTCGGCTTCATCGGCTCGAGCGACATCCACTCGGCGCGACCGGGCACCGGATTCAAGGAGGTCCGCCGGGGCGAGATGACGGACGGCCGCGGCCGCCGGGGCGATGTGGGCGTCGACGACGCCGGCCTGTTCGGCCCGGGCAATGACGCGGATGCGCCCGTGGCCGAGTCCGTGCCCTGGGTGGGCCGCGGCGAGAGCCCGCTCCAGCTCTTCGAGATCGAGCGCGGCTCGGCATACTTCGCGACGGGCGGCCTGGTCGCGGTCCACTCGACGGGGCGCGATCGTGACTCGATCTGGAGCGCGCTGCAACGCAAGGAGGTCTACGCCACGAGCGGCCGGCGAATGCTGCTCTGGTTCGATCTGCTGGACCGCGCAGGCCCGCTCCCGATGGGCTCCACCACGATCCGCAGCGACACGCCGCGCTTCCGCGTCCGCGCCATCGGCTCATTCGAACAGAAGCCCGGCTGCCCGGACTACGTCACGCAAGCGCTCGGGCAGGCGCGGGTGGACCGACTCTGCGTCGGCGAGTGCTACAACCCGAGCGAGCGGCGCCGGCCGATCACCCGCATCGAGATCGTGCGGATCCGGCCGCAGATCGCCGAGGACGAGCCGCTCGATGGACTCGTCCAGGATCCGTGGCGCATCCTGCCCTGCCCGGCCGATGGATCGGGCTGCGTGGTCGAGTTCGCCGACCCGGACTTCGCGCGCGGGGGCCGCGACACCGTGTACTACGCGCGCGCCATCGAGGCCCCCGATCAGCTCATCCACGGCGACAATCCGCTACGCTGCGGCTTCGACGCCCAGGGTCGTTGCATCGAGATCGACCCCTGCGGCGCGAACGCGCCCTACGAGGACGACTGCCTCGGCGAGGCGGAGCCGCGCGCGTGGTCGTCGCCGATCTTCGTCGACCACGGAGCCCCGCGATGACGGGGATCGGAGGCGCGCGACAGGATCGGAGCGAAGCCCGAGGTGCACGGCGAGAAAGCGCGTATGCTCTTCGAACGGGACCCCGGCGACAGCGAGGCCCATCCTCGATTCACTGCTGATCGAAGCCAGCGGCAGGGTGCCGTGGATCGATCAGCTCGAGAAAGACCAGAAGCGCTCCACTCAAGCGGTCGCCTTTGCCGCACGGCGAGAGCCACCGGACTGAAGCGCAGTCGATCCCCCGAATCCCCAAGGAGTCTGTCATGAAGATCGGAATCATCCCCATCAACGTCGGCGTTTCGAGCGTCGATTCGATGATCGGCCTGGCGCGCAAGGCCGAGGAGATCGGCCTCGAGTCCGTCTGGACCTTCGAGCACGCCATCGTCCCCAACGACTACAGCTCGAAGTATCCCTACAGCGCCGACGGCAAGATGGGCGTCACCCCCGAGACCAACTTCGTCGACCCGCTGATCGCGCTCTCGGCGGTCGCCCAGGCGACCGAACGACTGCGCCTCGGCACCGGCGTCAACATCCTTCCGCAGACCAACCCGCTGCTGCTCGCCAAGCAGACGGCGAGCCTCGACTTCGTCTCCAGCGGCCGCTTCATGCTCGGCGTAGGCATCGGCTGGCTGCGCGAGGAGTACGACGCCATGGGTACGCCCTTCGAGCGGCGAGGCGCGCGCTTCGATGAGTACATCGAGGCCATGAGGAAGGTCTGGACCGGCGACACGGTCGAGCACGAGAGCGAGCATCTGACCTGGACCGGCTTCAAGAGCCACCCCGTGCCGATCCAGACGCCCTTCCCCGTCGTCATCGGCGGATCGAAGGGCAAGGCCTTCGAGCGAATCGCCAAGTACGGTCAGGGCTGGTTCGCGCCCACCGTGAGCCCCGACCAGCTGAAGCCGATGCTGGAGTCGCTCTCGAAGGCCTGCGAGTCGGTCGGACGCGACACGGCAGAGGTCGAGATCTCCTCGATGTGGATCCCGGCCATGGGCCCCGACAGCCTGAAGCAGTTCCAGGATCTCGGGATCGCGCGCCTGATCGTCCCCGTCCAGGCGCTGGGCGGCAATCCGATGGAGGCGCTGGACGGCCTCGCCGAAGACGTGCTCTCGAAGATCTGAGTCTGCGGATGAGTCGCACGCGCTGGATCTGGGCGATCCTGGCCGCGCTCTGGACGCTCTTCTTCGGTTGGTACACGTCCTTCGGCGGACCGCTGACCGAAGAGGAGATCGCCCACTAAATGGGCCTCTTCGAGCGGGCCGATCCGAAGCCTCCGCCCGATCAGATCGAGCGCATCCGGCGCTTCATGGCCGAAGATACGGGTGACGACTTCGTGATGGTCAACGTCATCGATCTGTACGAGACGCCCCTGGCCTTCGAAGGCGTCGAGCCCGGCGAGTCCAGCGAAGAGGTCCTCGCCAAGTACATGGAGTACATGACGCCGGCGCTGTTCGTCCGCGCCTGTCATCCCGTCCTCTATGGAGCCGCCGCGGCCACCGCGATGGACCTCATGAACGCGGATGGGATGGAGCGCTGGACCACCGGCGCCGGCATGCGCTACCGCAGTCGACGCGACATGCTCGAGATTGCGACCAATCCCGAGTTCCAGGGCGCCCACGAGTTCAAGGCGGCGGCGATGCGCAAGACCATCGCCTTCCCGATCGACCCATGGATGCAGCTCGGGGACCCGCGCATGGTCCTCGGGTTGCTCTTCGGGCTGATCGGCTGCGCGCTGAGCTGGCGCGAAGAAGCTCGCCGGGCGCCTGAAGACTGACCGGCCGACGCCCCTGGCCCGACATCAAGGAGGTTCGCCCCGATGAGCGAACGATCGAAAGACAATCACCATCCGTCCGGTGAGGCCTTCGAAGGACGAATCGGACGAACCGTCTACGAGTCCGAGCCGTGGTGGCCCGAGCTTCGCGTGCCCCGGGGCAAGCCCAACGTCGTCCTCGTCGTCCTCGCCGACAGCGGCTTCTCGCACTTCGGCTGCTATGGCTCGACCATCGAGACCCCGAACATCGACCAGCTGGCCGCGCAAGGCCTGCGCTACACCGGCTTCCACACGACCGCGCTCTGCTCGCCCACGCGCGCATGCCTGCTGACGGGCCGGAATCATCATGCGGTGGGCATGCGTGGTGTGTCGAACATGGACACGGGGTACCCGAACATGCGCGGCTACCTGCCGCGCTCGGCCGCAACGCTCGCAGAGCTGATGCGCGACGCGGGATACGCGACGTTCGCTACGGGCAAGTGGCATCTGACGCCGATGGCAGAGTGCACGGCCGCCGGGCCCTTCCACAACTGGCCGCTGCAGCGCGGCTTCGACCGCTTCTACGGCTTCATGCAGGGGGAGACGGATCAGTTCTATCCCGAGCTGACCTTCGACAACCACCACATCGCTCCGCCGGCGCTCCCCGAAGATGGCTATCACGTCTCCGAGGACATCGTCGAACGCTCGATCGGCTTCGTGCGCGATCAGATCTCGCTCGTGCCCGAGCGGCCCTTCTTCCTCTATCTGGCCTTCGGCGCGACTCACTCGCCCCACCAGGCGCCCCGCGACTTCCTCGAGAAGTACCGCGGGCGCTTCGACGTGGGATGGGACGCGATGCGCGAGGAGTGGTTCGGACGCCAACGCGAGATGGGCGTGATCCCGGCGGACACGCAGCTCGCCCCCCGCAATCGCGGCGTCCGCCCCTGGGCAGAGCTCTCCGAGAACGAGCGCCTCTTCGCCGCTCGGCTCCAGGAGGCCTTCGCGGCGCAGCTCGACCACACCGACGCCCAGATCGGACGCCTCGTCGCCTTCCTGCGCGAGGTGGACTGCCTCGACGACACCCTGCTCGTCGTCATGTCCGACAACGGAGCGAGCCAGGAGGGTGGACCGACCGGCGTCTTCGACGAGATGCGCTGGTTCAATGGCATGCGGGAGGACGTCGACGCCGCCGTGCGCCGGCTCGACGACATCGGCGGACCGGAGAGCCACTCCAACATTCCGTGGGGATGGGCGCAGGTCGGCAATACGCCCCTCAAGTGGTACAAGCAGAACACCCATGGCGGCGGCGTGCGCGATCCCCTCGTCGTGCACTGGCCCCGCGGCATCGAGCGGCCGAGCGGCTTCCACCACGGCTTCTGTCACGCCATCGACATCATGCCGACGGTGCTCGAGCTCATCGGAAGCGAGGCCCCCGAGGAGTACCATGGGGTCGCCCAGATGCCGCTTCATGGCGCCAGTCTCGCCGAGACCTTCCTGCGCGAAGAGGCGAGCCCGACGCGCGAGCTCCAGTACTTCGAGATGCTGGGCCATCGCGGCATCTGGAAGGATGGCTGGAAGGCCGTCACGCGTCACGTCCCGGGCAAGCCCTGGGACGACGACGTCTGGGAGCTCTACCACCTCGACAGCGACTTCTCGGAGTCGAAGGATCTGGCCGCAGAGCAGCCAGAGCGTCTGAAGGAGATGCTCGACCTGTGGTGGGAGGAGGCGGAGCGCCACGGCGTGCTTCCCCTGGACGATCGCCCCGCAGCGGCGACCTTCCGCGCAGCGCGACGACCGGGTCTACCCGCGAGCCGCGATCGTTTCATCTTCTACCCGCCGATCTCGCACGTGGTCGCCGACGCGTGCCCCTCGGTCTCCCGTGGCTGGACGATGGAGGTGGAGCTCGAGCATCCGGGTCCGGGCCATGACGGGGCGCTCATCAATCGCGGAACCATCAACTCGGGCTTCGCCCTCTATCTGCATGGCGATCGACTGCACTTCGACTACAACTGCTTCCACGACCATACGCGCATCGTCGCGGAAGAGCCCCTTGGCGAGGGCGTGCACACGATCCACGTGGAGATCGTGCGCGACGCAGAGCGTCGGGGCGACGTCCGCATCGCGCTCGATGGGTCCGTGATCGCGCGGGGACAGGTGCCCCGACTGGTCGGCATGCTCTCGAGCACGGGGATGGACATCGGGCGCGCGCTCGCTCCCATCAACGGAGACTACAGACCGCCTTTCGTCTACGCGGGGCGCATCATGAAGGTGATCTTCGAGCTCCCGGTGCGGCGGAGCGAGCGCGACCGTGAGGAGGAGGCCGCGCGCGCGGCGCGCGCGGCGATGGCACGGCAGTAGGGGCGCACCGATCTCAATGCAGTGATCGCAGGAGTGGAGGCCCGCGAGGAGAGAACGGCTGCCGTTGTCTACCTCCTGAACGATCCGACTTCGATCGCCAGCCGGGCGAGCTCGGGCCCCGAGTCCTCCTGCAGGAAGTGCCCGCCCGCCAGCGTCGTGTGTGGCAGACCGCGCGCCCCCGGTATCCGCTGCTGCAGCGCCTTGTCCATCCCTCGCGTGATCGGATCGCCGTCGCTGAAAGCGGTGAGGAAGGGCTTCTCCCAGCGCTCCAGGACCTTCCAGGCTTCGCGGTTGCGGGGAACGGCCGGGTCATTCGGCCCGATCGGAACCAGCAGCGGGAAGACGCGCGCTCCGGCCTTGTAGCTGTCGTCCGGAAAGGGCGCCTCGTAGGCCCGGAGCTCCTCCGCATCGAGCTTCCGCCGGGTGCCGAGCTGGATGATCCGCGAGACGGGGAGCGTGGGCCAGAAGCGCGCGAAGGTCCGCCAGGCCAGGAAGGCCAGCGCGTTGGGCAGCGCGCGAAGACCGATCTGGCCCGAGTCACCCTCGGGCAGGCCGCCGTTGCCGATCACGACCGCCGCGAAGCGCTCCTCCAGCTCCGCGGCGAGGCGCAGGCCGAGCAGCGAGCCCCAGTCCTGGCAGACGAGCGTGATCTCGCGCAGATCGAGGGCCTCGATCAACGCCTGGAGCCAGTCACAGTGGCGCTGATAGGTGTAGTCCGCCTTCGCCACGGGCTTCGAGGACTTGCCGAAGCCGATCAGATCCGGAGCGATCACGCGCCGTCCCGCCTGGGCGGCCACGGGGATCATCGAGCGATAGAGGTACGACCACGAGGGCTCGCCGTGCAGCATGAGGATCGGCGCGGCGTCCCTCGGTCCCTCATCGACGTAGTGCATCCTCAAGCCCGAGGCATCGACCTCGTGCGAGGCCTCGACCTCGTGCGAGGCCTCGACCTCGTGATAGTGCGGCTCGAAGGGGTAGTCTTTGAGGTTCTCGAAGCGGCTATCCGGCGTATCAAGGAACTTCATCGCCCTGCACCCCCATCCGTATCGCCGATCCGCTCGGCAAACGCCCTCCGCCCACGGTGACGGGCGGGCGCCTGCCGACGCAGCGTCGATCAATCCACGCCCAGACTCGCCTTCATGCTCTCGATGGACTCCTGGCGCGTGACGAGCTTGTTCTTCGCGTACGCCTTCGCGGGCAACGCGGCGAACTCCCCTGCCAGCGCGCAGGCGCGATCCACGGCCTCACCCTGCGGCACCACCTCGTCGAGGAAGCCGGCCTCCAACGCACCATCGGGGTCGTAGACGCGCGCCTGGACGATGGAGGGGACCCAGAGCTGCTGGGACAACCGCGCCTTCAACGGCTCGAGGGGCCAGCCGACCAGCGGCATGCCCATGCGGGTCTCGGTCATGCCGATCTTGAAGGGGCCCCGATCGCCGATGCGCGTATCGCAGCTGCAGACCCAGATCGCGCCGATCGTGAATGCGTGCCCGGTGCAGGCGGCCACCAACGGCTTCGGGAGCGACCAGAGCCGAAGCGCCACCTTGCCGCCGGCCTGGCTGAGCGCCATGACCGCCTTCGGATCGCCACCGGTCATCGTGGCGAGGTCGAAGCCGGCACAGAAGGAGCCTGGCCGCCCAGCCAGCACGACCGCCTTCGCGTCGGCCTCCGCCTTGTCGAGGGCGACGTTCAGGTCGGCCAGGGCGTCCAGGGTGATGGCGTTCTTCTTGCCGTCGTCCATCGTGACGAGAGCGACGTCGTCCTGCAGATCGATCGAGATGTCCATGCGTTTGCTCCTTGCGCTGCGGCTGCTTCCGGGATCAGCTCTTCGAGAATCCGCTGAGCCGCTCGTTGATGATCTGCTCGGCCTCGGCC
>CAZQMY010000025.1:0-29249 GCA_964594405.1 uncultured Spirochaetaceae bacterium
AGGCCAGACGCTCCGCAACCCAGACCTTGATCATCGATTGGCGAGGTACGCCAAGTCGCTTGGCTTCCTTGTCCAGCGACTGGATCATCCAGGTCGGAAAGAGTCGACGTTGACACGGCGCTGCTCCTGCTCGGTTCGATGGGCCTTCGAGACATCGAGGGACTTGGTCATGTCCCCACCTTCGTCGAACTTCTTGCCTGTCGATCTGCCTAGCCCTCATCGATGCTGATCTCCTCTTTCCTGGATCGACGACCGGAGATGATTCGGATGCAATCGTCGCGGTAGGTGATGATGGCGGACCAATGCCGGCGCCCGATTCTCCCAATGACGGTGCAACGCGGCCCGTCGCTCCTGCGGGCTGGAATCTCGATCGGATCAGGATCCTCCCACGAGGTCTGAGCCCTGACGAAATCGATCCCATGCTTCTCCATGTCCGCGCTGCTCTTGCCGGAATCGAACTCGAAGAGCATGGCAAGAATGTCCATACCTCATGACCGAAGGCCAGCAGGCTTCCTGCGACTCATGCAGCGGGATGGGACGTGAAGAAGCCGGGTCTGTTCGCAGCCGGAAGCAGGACTGATGCCCCACCCTTCATGCCGACGCAATTCAAGCGCCTGTATGTCGCTCCATGTAGCTCCGGACGCGATGCTCTCGTCGTCTCGAGCTCGAGACGTAGTCCCCCCGGGCCCGCGAACCCTGTCCCTCGCAGTTTCGCTTCCGCTCTCCGAGCGTCCGAGCGATGCGGAGGGCGCTCCCTCCCCTGATCGAGCCCATCGCCTCCAGGACGTGATCCTTCGGAGGGATCGGGGTCAGGCTGTCCGAGCGGTCGGATGCCAGACGACGCCACCACGCCCAGGCCGGCTACACCGGCAAGGCCAGATTCCGTAGTCTCTGCGCGCAACCACATATCGGCCCGCCGAATCGCGGCCGGGAGCACAGGAGGACCCGATGGAAACCGTTTTGATCACCGGCGCGAACAAAGGAATCGGATTGGAGCTCGTGCGAGGCTTCGCCGGCTCGGGTCGTCACGTCATCGCGTGTTGTCGCGCACCGGGCGCGGCCGATGAACTGCAGGCGATCGCGTCGTCCAGCGACAGCGTCGAGGTGCACGAGGTCCATGTCAGCGACGGCCCTTCGGTGGCGAATCTGGCCAACCAGGTCGGTGACCGTCCCATCGACATCCTGATCAACAACGCCGGCATGGCCGGACCGACGTTCCAGCACCAGGGCCTCGCCGACATGGACTACGACGGTTGGGCCGAGACGTTTGCGGTCAACACGATGGCGCCGCTTCGGGTGCTGCAGGCCTTTCGGGCCAATCTGGCCCAGGGCAGCAATCCGCGTGCAGTCACGGTGACGAGCCAGATGGGCGCGATCGGTTTCGATCTGCCGGTGATGTTTGCATACTGCTCGTCCAAGGGGGCGGTCAACAAGGTGATGCGTCTGGCCGCGCCGGAGCTCAAGAAGGAGGGGATTGCCGTGGCGCTGGTGCACCCGGGCTTCGTGAAGACGGACTTGGGTGGGCCGAATGCACAGATCACTGCCGAAGAGAGTGCCAGCGGGCTGATCTCGGTGATCGACGGACTCACCATCGACGATTCACCGTGCTTCAAGACGTGGGAAGGCAAGGATCACGTCTGGTAGGAGGGATCGAGAGCGCGGCGCGCCCGCGATGGGATCGGATCGCCTCCTCGCGCGGTCCGATCTGCTTCGCGCCATCGGGATCCCGGCCATCGAGACCGGACCGAAGAGGAGATCTTCCGGAGGCCCGTTCGGGGCGTAGCCAAGGCCACGGTGGAAGGGCTCACCGGAAAGCGTCGACATCATGCAGCACGAGCGGAAGCCGTGCTCCCATGCGGCCGCCTCGCAGGCCTCGAGGATCCAACGCCCGATCCCGAGGCGCGCCCAGTCAGGGTGGACGAAGAACGCGCGTATCCGGGCGGCGATGCAGTGCGCACCCTGGGTCAGCGATGCCATACGTTGCCCAAGCGCGAAGCCAAGCCATGAGGGCGGAGTAGCCGCCCCCGTTCTTCGTTGGAGTTGGCCGGCTGCCGCGGAAGAGCGCGGGGAGGACCAGCGATGGCCATCGGAAAGATCTACAAGCCACCGTCCATTCGGCCCAAGGCGCCGCCGCTGCCCACGGAGGCTCATCACGATCACTTCATGAAGGATGATCACTGGGACCGCATCAAGGACATCAAGACCCCTTCGCGCAGCTGGGAGAGGCGAACGAGACGAAGCGCTTCGGCTACTGGTTCGACTACCTCTGGAGCGAGGCCGTGGAATCCCTTCAGCGAGTCCGTCTATGCGAACTCACTCTTCCTCAGGAAGGAGCACAACAAGGACAACTGTCTCCACACCGTCGTCAGCGTCGCCAGTGAATTCGCGGAGATCCTCTCCTATCCCTTGCTCACGGACGGGCAGCAGTTCGCGCTGGGCCAGAAGCCCCTGGAAGAGTGGACCGTGTCCGACGAGCAATCGGCCGCGGCCCACCGCTACAGGGTTCGCGCCATCCGTGGCCAGGACGGTCGGCTCGAGGAGGCTCCTGCCCTCCGAAGAGGCCCTGAGCGCCTATGGCCGCGACTTCCTCCATCTGCTGAACGTATACATCGACGGGTTGATCCAGAAGGCCAGGGGCTTCGCGCCGCCCGGGCCGATCCCGAAGGCACTGCCCAAGCCGGACTGACGGGAACGCGCCGCGCGATCACCCTTCGCACCGCACGATTGCAGACTTCTGCACGCGGCACCTGTTCGACTTGAGTCCAAGGCCTCTAGCGCAGAAGGCGCGCAAGCAAGGGGCCCTCCGCGGCCGCTCCGATGGCGACCCGATGGAGCGACCAGCTGCCGGGTGGGAATCACACCCACCGAGAATCGGCGCCTTGGCACGGCGCACCGACCCTGTGTGGACTCATCTGTCCTCGAGCCGATCCCGGGGATCGTCCTTCCGAGCCTGAATGTCCGACTGCTTCGGTTCTCACGCGGCGACCTCGGACGACGGGCGCTGCGCCCGCCGCCGACAGACGGCGCGAGTCGGGGCCAGGCGTCGTCGTACGCGAGCCCCGACCCGTCGATTCCGCGATCCGAATCCCCCGCGTCCTCGTCCTCCCTCCCGACGCTCCGGAATGTCCCGGAGCGCAATGGAGGGACGACGACATGATCGGATCGATTCGGCGAGCGGCCGCGGCGCTGATCGTTGCACTCATCGCGACGAATGCGCCGCTACTCGCGCTCGCGGCGACACCCACCCTGGAGGAGATGCGCGAGATCGGCGAGGCCCTGTCCGGGCCCGCGCAGGACGACCCGCGTCTGGCAGCTGAATACGAGAGCGTGATCTCGCTGATCGAGAGCGCGGAGTCGGCGGGGCCGCGGCAGGCCTCCTCTCTCCAGGATCAGGCCTGGTCCGGGCTCCTCGAGCTCACCGACGACATCGCCACTCTGAACGTGCCCACCCCCGAGCAGGTCGGCTTCCGCCTCGAGCCGCGCTTCGGGCGTCCGGACTGCCCAGCGGATCAGGTCGCCGACGCGGAGCCCCGCTGCATGGTGAGCGAGTGGAACTCGACCCGCTCGACGAACTTCGCACCCATGAAGAAGAAGGTCTACCTGCGCGGCAGCGGCGAGGCTTCGCAGCAGGCGCGGGTGACGAGCTCTTTCGTGGCCCGGGACGAAGGCACTCAGGTGGCGGTGATCTTCTCGGCCGAGGCCTTCGTCGAGGATCCGTACCGAGGGGAAGAGCGCCAGATGTACGTGCGCGCGATGCTCGACGGTCAGCCCACCGAGCCGGGCGACGTCATCTTCGCCACGACGAATCATCGCGGTACGCGCGCCTTCATCTTCACGGCCGAGGTCGAGCCCGGGATCCACACGGTCGAAATGGAGTGGAAGGTCGCCGCCCAGACCACCGGCCATCTGCGCGCCGTCTCGCTCGTCGGCGTCGCGCTCGGCCTCGAGCTCGGCCTCGCGGTTGATTCGCTCGTGCCCATCCTGCCGGACGTGCCAGTAATCGGCTCGTACGTCTCGCGCGACGTCTCGCTCGCCGTTCGCACGGGCACCGACGTGCCGAAGGCCGACGGCGGGCTCGTGGTGGGAACGCCGGCCGAGGCGGCGCCGCTGCAGAAGGCCGGCGGCGGCTGGGAGGACATCCCCGGGCTGGGCGGCTGGATCCACGTGCCCGAGTACGGCTTCGTCACGGCGAGCATGAGCGCGGAGGCCGACGCCGAAGGGGGCAAGGCCATCGCGGTGCGTGCGCTGATCGACGGCGTCCCGGCGATGCCGTCGGATGTGGTCTTCGCCCGCGGTGAGGATCCGCAGGCTCAGATGATGACCTTCGGCACGGGCAACCTCGCCGCCGGATGGCACCAGGTGGGGTTCCAGTGGGCGGTCGAGGGCGGCGGCAGCGCACAGATGGGCGATCGCTCGTTCATGCTCAGCTCCTTTCCCTACGCGGGCTCGGGCGAGGCTTTCGTCGCCGCGCCAAGCGGGCCTTCAGTGATGAACGTGCCCGGCGCCGTGACGCTGCTCGATCACATGAGCGCCTGGATCGACATCCCGACCCGCGGCAACGGAGAGGCGGCGGTGCACTTCAGCGCCGAGGTCAGCGCGAACAGCCCGGCCGAGGTCGGCTTTCATCTCTACGTCGACGGCTGGCCGGTCGCGGACTCGGAGGTCGCGCTCACGCAGGGGACCGATGCGCCGGACCTCCGCAGCTGGACCTTCGGCGTGAAGGATCTCACGCCGGGCGCGCACCGCGTCGACGTCTACTGGTCCACGCCGCAGGGTGTGGTCGCCTTCGCGGGCGATCGGACACTCGCGGTGGTGAGCGAGGTGGGCTTCGTGCCCGACCTCGCGGAGGCGCCGCGCTTCGGCGGTGGGCACATCGGCGTCGACTACGACTACATCCCGGGCGTCGAGCCGCTGATCGGCTCACGCAATGTGTTGGCCATCCTCTGGGATCCTCGCGCCTGCGATGTGGAGGTGGAGATCGACGAGTACGCAAACGAGAATCCCGAGCCCCCGCCGCCCTGCAAGGACCAGGACGACCTCTCGGTGGGAGACGTGGAGGGTGCCCTCTTCACCGGCAACGTCGGGCGCAACGTGCGCGAACAGGTGGAGGCCATGTCGGGCGATCGCTTCACGCTCGTCGATGCCGGTGTGCTCGGCTGGTACGAGGCCAGTGAGCCCTGGGCGTACTACTACGAGCACCCCGGAGGCTGCATCGACGGATTCGACAATGGCTCGAGCGCGCTGGTGGCCGACGCGGTCCGGCTCTCGGACCCCGAGGTGAACTACGCCGACTACGACGTGAATCAGGATGGCGAGGTGGATCCGCAGGAGCTGGCGATCATCGTCGTCGTGCCTCGCGCCACCGAGACCGGGAGCTCGATCGCTCGCCTCTACGGCTCGAACTGCGGTGGGTCCACGCCGTTGGAGCTCGATGGCGTGCAGCTGCCCCAGAGCATCGTGAAGTGGAATACGTCGCTTGCGACCAATACCCAGTACACGACAGCGACCCACGAGCTCATGCACCTGCTGGGCGGGGCGGACGATCTCTATCTCAGCTTCGACGTCTCCACCTTCCCGCGGCAGATGAGCCTGATGTCGAGCAACTCGGGGACGACGACGCAGCTCGACCCGCTCTACAAGCTGGCCTTCGGCTGGGTGACACCCACCATCATCGAGTTCGACGGCTTCTACGACCTCGATCCGGTCGGGCTCTCGCATTCGGTGTTCGTGCTCCCGCGCTACAACCACGAGGGCTTCGAGGACGAGTACCTCATCCTCGAGAGTCGACAGGAGGGACTCGGCGGCCCCGCCTACGACTGGAACATCCCCGACAGCGGCATCGGCGTCTGGCACGTGGTCTCGGATCCCGCCCACAACGTGCTCGCACCCATCGGCACGCACCAGACCCAGTGGGATGCGTCGCACGCCTCCTCGGGCCACCCGGCCAGCCAGGGACAGATGGGGCGCAACGGCATCCGCTTGATCCGCAACTTCCAGGGCACCGACGCCAACGGGACCGCGCAATTCGATTCGAAGGATCAGAGCCTCTGGGTGCAGGGCGACCCGGATCTGGTCTCGGCGGGATGTCCGATGGTGCACGGGCCGATGGTGCTCGCCACCCTCACCTGGGCGGATTGTCAGCCCAGCGGCTACGGAGTGCGCTTCGTCACGCCAGAGGGGCAGCCCATGACGGTGGAGGTGGACGTGCCCTGATCTCGAGGAGAAGCGGGTGGCAGGACGAGCGGGGGCAGCGGCTCAGCCTCCCAGGAGATCGAACCACCACGGGCGGCGCAACAGCCGCATCTCCTCGCGCTCGCCGGGGGCCAGGAAGGTGATGCGTTGCACCGGCCCATCCGCCCGTCCTCGACGACCCGACCGCTCGACGTCGGCTTCGATGAGATAGAGCCCGGGTGGCAGCTGGTCGAAGGTGAGGAGGCCATCGGGCCCGGTCACGGCGCGCTCTTCGATGCGCCCTTCGAACGTCCAGCCCGTCAGGACCACGTCTCGCTCCACGACAGGGGCCCCGTCGGATTCAGCGTCCAGCGTCAGCTGGGCTCGGGGGATCGGCCATCCGGGCGAGTCGGCGGCAGGCCCTTCGATCCGCAGGTCCATGAAGGGGGCCGTTGCGTAGTGCTGGAGCCGGATCGCCATGGTGTCGGTCGGCCCCGCCGGTGGATCCTCGTGCCAGCGGTGGGATGCCGGCGCGGCTTCGAGCTCCCACTCGAGGCGGTAGGCGTCGGCGGGCACATTGGGGAGGCGGAAGTAGCCCCGCGCGTCCGTTCGGGTCTGCCAGCGCGCCATCGCTCCATTGCCGTCCAGGTCATGCAGCCAGACCCGATGGCCGACCGCCGGTCGCCCCTGCGCGTCCCGGAGCCGCCCCAGTCCATCCATCCACTCTGCTGGGAGCTCGATCTCTTCCAGGTACATCGCACTGACCGCCTCGAAGTCCGCCATCAGCCCGGGATGGTCGGCGGAGAGATCGACGCGCTCGTAGGGATCGGCCTCGATGTCGAACAGACGCGCCTCACCTCGGTCATGCCACTGCACGTAGCGCCACTCTCGGGTGCGGATGAACGTCGCCGTCTCCTGAGAGACCCAGGATCCACCCGATCCAGGGGTCCACTCGCCTTCGCGCACCCTCAGAACGCGCATCATGCCAAAGACGTGATCCCGGGCCGGGGAGGCTCGTCCTTCGATGCGCTCGACCAGGCTGACGCCCGGGTGGTCGGGGGGGATGGGTGCGCCCGCGTAGTCGAGCAGGGTGGCGTGCAGGTCGAAGAAGTCGACCAGGTCGTCGAATCGCACCCCCCTCTCGATCTGGCCGGGCCAGTTGAAGATGATCGGGGTCCGGAATCCGACCTCATGGATTGAAGCCTTGCCCCGCCCCCCTCCCAGCACGATACCGAGGAAGTGCGTCCGGTCGGGCGCCTGCTCCCAGCCGTTGTCGCTCACGTAGACGACCAGGGTGTCTTCACGGAGGCCCCGTGTCTCCAGGGCCTCGATGATACGGCCGATGACTTCGTCCATTCGCGTGATGTTCGCGTAGTAGAAGATCGCGGCCGAGCTGAGACCCCGAAAGATGTAGGGCAGGACGAACTCCGGCCCGGGGTCGTGGGGGGTATGGGGCAGCATCGGCGCGAGCTGCATGAAGAAGGGACGCTCAGGGTCCCTCTGATCGAGGAAGTCCGCCATGGCGTCGATGGAGGGCCGTCCGAAGTCCGCCCCGACGTTCGGCCGGATGCTGGGATCGCGGTGGGTCGCCATCCCGGCGTCGTAGCCGGCCATCTCGAAGGTCCCCTCCCAGTACTTGCCCGCCTGGAAGCTCTCGTATCCCTGCCGCGCGAGCTGGCGAGGCAGCGTCACCATGTCCCTCACCTGCTCGCCGGGCGGCCGGAGCACGCCACTCGCGAAGAAGTGGGCCAGTCGCTGGCCGGGCCATTGCTCGGGATGCAGTCCCGAGAGCAGCGTGCGCATCGCCGGCTGGCACACGCTCGCCGTCGTATGGGCGTGCGTGAAGGTCGTCCCTTCGCTGGCGAGCCGGTCGAGGTTGGGCGTGTGGACGAGCGGGTCTCCCATGAATCCCGCGTAGGGATAGCCATGATCGTCGCCCAGGATGAAGACGATGTTCGGAGGGCGCTCAGCGACGTCTCGACGATCGCCTGCGAGGGCGATCGGGGCGCACAGGCAGACGACGAACGAGGTGATGGCGAGCAGGGCTCTGTTCGGGGCGGGGATCTTCCACATCTCGGGGACCTTGCAGGATCGGATCGCGCTGAGGGCTCGGTTGGGTCGAGGCGAAACGGGCGGCGGCTCGACCTCGCGCCTGATCCTACCACCATCCGCGCTCCGACAGTCCGGTCGATCCACTCTGGCTCTCGCGCCGGAAGGGCATGCCCAACAGGTGCTTGACAGGGTCCGCAGAGCCCGGTCCTCGAGCCGAAGACGGGGTCAGGGATTCCTGTGCTCGTCGAGGCTCCTCACCGGCTCGCCGAATCCCCTGCTCATGGAGTCGGTCGCGTCGACGCAGGGGCGCACGCCCGGGCCCGATCGAGCAGATCGCAGCCAGTCGGCCAAGCCCGTCTTCCCAGACGGGCTTGGCCGGCGCAGGCTCTCGCCCGCGCCTCGAGGCGTGGCTGCGCTAGCCTCGCCCTACCCCGTCTGCGCCTCCGAGCACTGTCTGGAGACGACCACCAGGAAGGCCTTTCCCCGTGTCCAAGAGACTTCCCATCGACACATCCGAATTCGAATCGCGGCTGATCGTCCGGCCGCTCACCCTCGACGACTTCGACGAGCTGATCCAGCTGCAGCTGCGCTGCTTCCCGGGCATCCCGACCTGGACACGCGATCAGGTCGAGAGCCAGCTCAGGATCTTCCCGGAGGGTCAGATCTGCATCGAGCTCGATGACGACCTGGTCGCGTCGTCGAGCAGCCTGATCGTCGCCTACGACGACTACGACCACTGGCACAGCTGGCGCGAGATCGCCGACGAGGGCTACATCCGCAACCATGATCGCCGCGGGGACACGCTCTACGGCATCGAGATCATGGTCGATCCCGAGGCCCGGGGGCTGAGGCTCTCGCGCCGCCTCTACGACGCGCGCAAGGAGATCGCCCGCCAACACAATCTGCGCAGCATCATCATCGGCGGCAGGATTCCGGGCTACGGTGACCATGCGGACGAGATGAGTGCGCGCGAGTACGTGGACCGCGTGATCGCGAAGGATCTTCACGATCCCGTGCTCACCGCTCAGATCGCCAACGGCTTCTCTCTCCAGGGGCTGATCCCCGACTACCTGCCCTCGGACACCGAGTCGCGCGGCCATGCCACCTTCCTCGAGTGGCGCAATCTCGAGTACCACGAGAAGCCCCACAAGCGCTACCGCGCCGTCGCGACCCAGCGGATGAGCCTCGTGCAGTACCTGATGCGCCGCATCGACTCCTTCGAGGAGTTCGAGAAGCAGTGCGAGTACTACGTCGACGTCGCCGGCGACTACCAATCCGACTTCGTGCTCTTCCCCGAGCTCTTCACCACCCAGCTGCTCTCCCTGGTCTCCGAGTCACGGCCCGGTCTGGCCGCCCGGCGTCTGGCAGAGTTCACGCCCCAATATCTGGAGCTCATGTCCCAGCTGGCCATGCGCTTCAACGTCAACGTGATCGGCGGCTCGACCTTCGTGCTCGAAGGCGACTCGCTCAAGAATTCGTCCTTCCTCTTCCGGCGCGACGGCACCATCGAGCGGCAGGACAAGCTGCATGTGACGCCCAATGAGCGGCGCTGGTGGGGCGTGCAGCCGGGTGATCGGCTCCGGGTCTTCGACACCGATCGTGGCTGCATCTCGATTCAGGTATGCTACGACATCGAGTTTCCGGAGCTGTCGCGCATCGCCATCGCCGAGGGGGCGAGCCTGATCTTCGTCCCCTTCAACACCAACGACCGGCACGGCTACCTGCGCGTGCGCAGCTGCGCCCAGGCGCGCGCCATCGAGAATCAGGTCTACGTCTCCATCGCGGGCTGCGCGGGCAATCTCCCCTTCGTGGAGAACGCCGACATCCACTACTCGCAGTGCGGCGTCTTCACGCCCTCCGACGTCGGCTTTGCCCGCGATGCCATCGCAGCCGAGAGCTCGCCCAACATCGAGACGGTGCTCACCCACGAGGTCGACGGCGAGCTGCTGCGCCGCAACCGTCACAATGGGACCGTGCGCCCGTGGACCGACCGGCGCACGGACCACTACGCCTTCCGCTACGCGGGCGTAGACGATGACGAGCGGTCCGCCTGAGTGGAGGCGCCCTCCGCCGATCCGCCGCAGCGCTTCGACCTGCTCACCAGCAGGCGCGGGCGACGATTCCTCTTCGCGGCGCTCTACTTCAGCGAGGGCGCGCCGATCGGCTACGGCTGGTGGGCATTGCCGACAAGGCTGCGCGAGGCCGGCGTTCCCATCGAGGAGGGCACCGCGCTCTCGGCCATGCTCACCCTGCCCTGGGCATTCAAGTTCCTGTGGGCGCCACTCGTCGATTCGATGCGGCCGCGCCGGCTGGGTCTGCGCGCCTGGATCATCGGAGCGCAGATCGCGATGGGCCTCAGCCTGATCCCCGTCGCCCAGATCCCGATCCCCGACGGCTACGATCTGCTGCTCGGCTTCCTGATCGTCCACGCCATCTGCGCAGCCACCCAGGACGTCTCCGTCGACGCACTGGCCGTGGCGACCACGCCCGCGCTCGAGCGCGGCTCGATGAGCGCGTTCATGCAGCTCGGGATGCTGCTCGGGCGGGCGACGTTCGGCGGGGTGGCGCTCGCCCTCGAGCGCCGGATCGGCGGCTCGACCGTGATCTACCTGCTGGTGGCGGCCGTCTGGTCGTCGACCCTGCTCGTCGCCTTCGGCGCGCGCGGTGCCGGGGTGGCCGGCGCGACCGGCTCGCTCGCCGAGCGCCTTCGCCAGTTCGGCGGCACGCTGCTGCGCATGGGGCGGGCCCCCGAGACGTGGATCGGCTTCGCGATCGCCTCCATCGCGGGCGCGGGCATGGAGGCGACCGGGACCGTCGCTGGACCGATGCTCATCGACCACGGCTTCGAGAAGGAGAGCATCGGGCAGTTCTTCGCCGTTCCCGTCGTGGTCTGCATGGCGATCGGCGCGATCGTCGGCGGGCACCTCTCCGATCGCGCGCGCCGGGATCGCGCGCTGGCGAGCGCGCTCGTCCTGCTCGCCGTAGTGACCGCGGGCGTGAGCGCCGTGGCGGCGTACAGCGAGGGGCCGGAGCCGGTCCTGATGGTCGCCCTGTGCGTGGCCTACACCTGCTTCGGAGGCTTGACCGCCGCGAGCTATGCGCTCTACATGGAGCTGACACATCCCGCGCTGGGCGGCACGCAGTTCAGCGCCTTCATGGGCGCGGTCAATCTCTGCAGCGTCTGGTCGGCGTTCGTAGTGGGCCGGCTGGTGGCCGGCTTCGGCTATCCCCTTGCGCTCTTCACCATGGCGGCGGTCTCGCTGCTCGCGATCCCCCTGCTGGTGGGGCTGCACATCTGGCGCTCGCGGGTGGGAACGCCCGACGCCGCGAACGTGTCCGGCCGCGAGGAGGCGGGGACGGCATGATCGAGCTCCGCAAGGTCGTCCTGCCCATGCATCTCCGGCCGATCACCGGGGTGGCAGCGGGCCATGCGAAGCGGCTCGCCGAGCCCTTCCACACGGAGGTCCACGCCCTCCACGTCGTGCCGGCCGAGACCGACGCGGCCAGCCAGCGCGAGCAAGGCGCAGCGATCACGCTGCCGCCTCAGCCCGCCCTCCAGACCGCACGACAACGGCTCGCGTAGCTCGCCGCCACCCACCTGGCGGGCATTCGCACGGTGGAGCACGTGATCTGTGGCCGGGATCGCGCTATCGGAGGGAAGCGTGAGAAGGAGCGTCGTCCTTGCCAGTGGCGATGCACATGGCGTGGCCGGAGCGCTCCCGGTGCTCGCCGTTCAAGGACTCGTAGCGGCTCATCTTCCCGACATGGGGCTCGGCGCCCGGACGGAAGCTCATGTACACCACGTAGAGCTCGTTGACCTGCTCGCCCCAGAACTGCTCGCGCAGGCCGTTCTCGTCCGCGATCTGCTCGACCCGCTCGAAGTCCACCTTCGCCGGCATCCTCCACCCGTTGCCCGACCGGAGGCACGCATCGAAGGCCTCCGACCACGTCACGGACGCGTACCGCTGGCCGTCGTGGAGCACCTTCCAGTCGGAACCCTGAAAGGCCAGAGGTGTGGGCCTCTCAGCCTCCGGCTCGGTGCGCGAGTTCTCGGCCATTCGGGAGAGAGCGCCTCGATCGTTCGCGATGTCGATCACGAGGTAGAGGATCAGCGGAACGGTGAGGGGCCACAGGCGCACACCCAGGCGCAGCACGATCCGGACCGGCCAGGGAACGAGCCGCCAGACGAGATCGGCAATCACGAAGGAGAGGAGCAGCGTGGCGCCGAGCGGCACGAAGGCCAGCCAGCTCTCGAAGCCAAGCGCCTTGATCCAGTCACCGAAGACGAGCCAGATGAAGCAGAAGACGAAGAGCGAGAGCCAGCGCGTGATCGCCTCAGCCGGCGCGTCGGCGGCGAGGTCGTCATCTCCCATCGCCATGAAGGCGTCGTACGTCTCTTCTTCGCGGTCGAGCTGGCCGTACCCGCTTCGCTCACGATCGTCCTCGCCTTCGCGGGCGCGTCGGCCGGCGAGGCGTCGGAGGAGGCTTCCCAGAGGCATGGCGGGCTCCGATCGGTTCCGATCCGCCCCCCGGATCGACGGCGCGATCGCGGATCTTGAGTCGAAGCCCCGTCCGGCCCCGGGGCGGGCGCCGCCGCGCTTCATCGAAGCCGCTTGCGGCTCGAGGCAGACGAGAAGGGTGCGCGTCGGAGGATTCTACGCGAGCTGCCGTGCTGCGCCGGGGCTGAAACGGCGAGATCGGGCGGCGCCCTGCACTGGGCTCCGTCCCGACAGGCGCGCGCCGGGTCCGATCGGAAAGCAAGAGTGATAGAATCCGAGCGGCGAAGACCGGCCGGAGGAGAGTCCATGCAGCCTGACGACGACCACGACGACGCCGCGGCGGCCAATGGAGCAACGCGCCCACGCGAAGAGTGGCGCGCGCGCAGGGCGGTCGATTCCGTGGCCGCTCGAGGTCGAGCGACGTCGGAGCGGTGTGCCCTCGCCGTCGCCCTCGGCCCCTGTCTGCTTGTCGCCGCATGCCTCCTGTCGTGGCCGCTGCCTGCCGCAGCGGGCGACTGGGACCGAAGGGGCTGGTACGTCGGTGTCGGCGGCGGCGCCGCATTCGACTTCCTGGACGACTACGTCGAGGATCAGACCGGCGGCCTCGTCGACTTCGCCGCAGGAGGATCGTTCAACTTGCGCGGCGGCTATCGGGCCTTCTCCTGGCTCGCGATCGAGGGGATGTACGAGGGCCTCTACGACATCGAGCTCAGGATCCTCGGCTCGACCGTCGCCAACACGAACTTCCACTCCCTCGTCGGAAACGTGAAGCTCATCGCCCCGATCTGGCGCACCCAGCCGTACCTGGCCATCGGCCCGGGCGCGCAGTCGGGCAACGTCAGATTCGCCGGATCGCTCGAGACCCTGAACGTGGATCGGTGGGACTTCATGCTGCGCGTCGGGTTCGGCCTCGACGCGTACATCGACGAGCACTGGCTGTTGAACTTCGAGATCGCGCCCTCCGTGCGGTTCACGGACTGGATCGAACCCACCGAGGCGACCGACAACGTCTCCCTCACTGTCTCGGGCGGCGTTCAGTACCGATTCTGATCGCACCGGATCGGGGACGATCGGGGGTCGCCTCCTCTTCGCGGCCCGGGCCGAAGAGGGTCACGCGGCAAGCGGCCCGGCCGCCTGCGGGAGAGCGGGCGCTTCGCTCATCGGACGCTCGTCAGAAGTGCGCGGTCACCCAGGCGCGCGCGCCGATGGGGTTGCCGGGAGAGAAGTGGAAGTCCTCGCTCGACGAGGGATCCCCCTGGACCGGGCGCGACTCGTAGTAGAACTCCGAGCTGCTCCAATCCGTGTTCGTCAGGTTCTCGATCGCCACGCCGATCTCCAGGAAGCGCCAGCGGTAGCGACCGGCCAGGTCGACCACCGTATAGTCGGAGAGCTTCAGCTCGGGCGCTCCCTCCGTCGCGTAGCGCTCGCCGAGATGACGCACGCCGAGCTCGGCCGCGAAGCCTTGCCAGCGAATGCCTGTGGCGCCGCGCGCGACGAATTGCGGCGCCTGGGGAACCGGCTCATCACCGTCGACGAGCCGAGCGCTGGTGTAGGCGACGTCCCCTTGCAGATAGAGCCAGTCGGTGAGCCACATCGTGGTCACGAACTCGACCCCCTGCCGCCGCGATCTTCCCGACGCCTCCGTGGTGCCCTCGTCGCCGACGAAGACCAGCTCCTCTTCGAGCTCGAGCCACCACCAGTCGAGCGCAACCTCGATCCGGTCGGTGAGCTTCGTCCGGATTCCGACCTCCGCGCCGGTTGCGCGCGGAATGACGCTGGCGCCCGGATCATCGAAGGCGGCTCTCGCATCGTTCGAGTGATACCCGATGCCGAAGTTGCCGAAGAGCTCGAAGTCGCGAAGGATGCGCGCTTCACTGCGCCAGGGTGAGCCATCGGAGAAGGGCTGGAGCACCAGGCTCGCCTTGGGCAGCCAGAGGCTGTCGTCGGCGCCCTCCCGCGCGGCGCCGTCCTTCCGGTTCCGCCCGTCGATCTTCATCCAGGCGAAGCGGAGGCCCAGGTCGAGTGTGATCCAATCGGTCGGGAAGATCTGCGCTTCCACGTAGGGCTCGACCGAGAGCTGCCTCACCTCGTCGTCGTTGCAGGGAAGCGTCGGGTCGGGATCGGGCGATCGTTGGCATCCATTCGATCGGCGGCGGGTCTGGGTGCCGAGCACGACGCCCACCCGGTCGTACCGCAGCTCGGCTCCGCCACGGAATCGGATCGGCAACCGCCCGTCGAACCGGTGGACGTACTCGATCCGCCCCCCCGTGTAGACGCGGTCTTCGTCGCGCTGGACGATCCCATCCCCCAACGCGTCGTTGTTCTCGAGGAAGTAGGTGAAGTTCGAGTAGAGATCGAGGTCGTACCAGGCCACGTAGGCGTTCGCCATGAGCTGCCCGGCGCTGGTGGGTGCCCAGTCGGCCTGGACCTTGAGCTGGGCACGCGCGGTGGTGCCGCCCTCCGTGGGATCGAGGGAGCCGAACCGGTCGAGATCTCCGCTCTCGACCAGGCTCTGGGGGACGAGACCCGAAGCGTCCCAATCGGCGTAGTAGCCGAGCAGATGGCCCGACAATCGAAGCTTTGGCGTCACGTCGATGGAGCCTCGAGCGAGGGCCGAATAGCGCCAGAGGTTCTCGGGGTTCTCGAAGGGCCCATCCGTGTGGTAGGCCTCGAAGGATACGAAGCCCTGCGCGGGACCGTCCGACGCGGCCAGACCGCCACCGCTCGAAACCGCCCCGACCGCCCGAAGGGTCTCGAAGGAGCCCCCTTCGAACTTGACGAACGATCGGTCGAGGGTGTCTCGGGGGACGTACTCGACGGCCGCCGCCGTCGCAAAATCGCCGTAGCGAGCGAAGTACGGCCCCTTGAACGCGTCGAGGCGTTCGATGGTCTCCTTCGTCACGAAGTGGAGGTCGAGGAAGCCCTGCCCATGCGCGTGGCTCCGCAGGTTGATCGGAACCCCGTCGAAGTACACGGCGAGATCCGTGCCATGGTCGGCATCGAAGCCCCGAATGAAGTACTGCTCGGCCTTCCCACCTCCCGTGTGCTGTCCAGTCACGAGATTGGGAACGGCCTCGAGCATCTGACCACCGCTCTCGAGTGGGCGCAGCTCGAAGTTCTCCGCCGGAATCGTCATGGTGGAGGTCGCGGTGACCGGCCGTCGCCCGGTCACCACCACCGTATCGACCGCCGAAGAGGCCGAGCCCTCCGTGGCGGGATCGGTGACGGGATCACCGTCCGCCGCGTCGGAGGACTTCGCTCCCGTCGCGATCGCCGCGGCAAGGCCGGCCAGGCATACCCAGATCCTGATGGTCGCTCTTCGCATGGGAGCGGGAGCGTATCGGGCGCGCGCCATGTCCGACCATGGATCGGATTACGGGGCTCAGTGGACGACTCCGACGGCTTCGACGACGTGCTCGATGATGTGGTGGAGCGGCACGACGGCGAGCAGCCCGAAGACGAGCAGTCCGGGCAGCCACCTGCTCCGGCGCCGCGGTGATCCGACGACGGCGGAATCGAGAAGGCGCTCGACTCGGGCAGAGACGAACCCCCTGCCGAAGGTCGCTTCGACGGGCAGCCCCGATGCGGCTGGATCCGGTCCGACGAGGCGGGCGGCCGCGAGCAGGGTCTCGGCGACCAGGACGCGGTCCCCGACGGCCTCCCCCGCCGCCTCGTCACACGCCTGCTCGGAGGCCAGATACAGCCGATCCAGGATCGACTGGCGCGCGCTCGGGAGGATCGGTGTGGAGAGCCATCCTGCAAGCAGCCTCGAGAGCGGGTCGCGCCGCCGTGAGTGGGCCCGTTCGTGGGCCTCGACGACCGCCAGCTGCTCCTCCGTCAGCGCGGCCACCAGACTCGTGGAGAGCCAGACCTTCGGCCGCACGAGCCCGGCGGTGATGGCGAAGGGGTGCGGCGACTCGACGAGGCCGATCTCCGGCGTGCGCGTGCTCCGCTCTGCCAGGTCGAGGAAGGACAGTCTGCGCCAGGCTGCCACCAGCTCACGCGCCGCTCGAGCCCCGCAGATCGAAGTTGCGATCCCGATGACGGCAAGCCAGACCGCGAGCAGCGGTGTCAGTGCGATCGTTCCGTGCACGAGGCACAGGTGCGGATGGTCCGGATGGCTCAGGCAGTGGTCGACGGGCAGGCCGAGCAGGCCGAGAGCGCCCGGTGCGAGACAGAGCACGACGACCAGGGTCGGCACGACGAAGGGCGCGGTTGCGATCCCCAGACCGAGCGTCGCGCTCTCGGACGGGTGAAGCCGCGCGACGCCAGGCTCGATCCACCGCCACGAGATGCTGACGACCGCCGTGGTCAGGAGCGCAACGCCCGCCCAGACGATCGTGACGACGGCGGCGGTCCCGAGCAGCGCCATCACTCGTCTCCCGAGAGCGATCGGCGACGCTCGCGAACCAATCGCTCGAGGGTCTCGAGCGCGCCATCGCCGGTCTGCTCCGCAACGTCGACGAAGCTGGCGATCAGCGTCTCCGGGTCTGAACCGGGAACCGCGCGGAGGAGCGCGGTCAAGGATCCGGCGACCCAATCGGAACGTGATCGGGTCGCCGTGTACTCGTACGCACGCCCGACCTTGCGCCGTTGGGCGAGCTCTTTGCGTACGAGACGTTCGAGCGTCGAGTGGATCGTGTTGCGAGAGACCCCTCGCTGCGAGCCCACCGATCGATGCATGGCCACCACGTCCCGCGCACCGCCCCTCCAGAGCTCATCCATCACGAGCAGCTCGAGGGGGCCGAGCCTCGGCGCACCCGAAATCCGATCCGGCGATCTTCCCGACATGCCGTGGAGTCTATCCGCTCGGGCGCTCTGACCACAGGCCGACGTTCCGTCGGTAGCGGCGGGGGCAGCGGCGGGGGATCCGGCCCGTGCGCCGATCCCCCGCCCTGACTGTGGAGCCGGTGCTGTGGGCCCATCCGACGGGAAACACGGTCATCGCTTGTGGGCTCCACCGCTCGGAATCGCCGATCTGGCGGTGGGCGCGTCGCGCAGCCGCCCACGAGAGAGCCGCCCGGCCAACCTGGTGGTGCGCGCCCCGGCGCGTCACCAGATCAGCGAGCGGAGCTGCTCGTGGAGCATCCGCCCCGCGATCCGGTAGCCCTCTTCGTTGTGGTGCATGGAGTCGCTGAAGTACTGCTCCTGATCCTTGAATCTGGCGTAGACATCGATGACGGGGACCCCCCTCTCTCGGCCCACTTCGATGGTGGCTCGGTTGTACGCCACACTCGAGAGCTTGTACTGGGAATCGACGGTGTCTCCAAGGAAGGGGCGGGTCAACAGGAAGATCTGGATCTCCTCCCGCTCGGCCAGCTCGATGGCGGCATGCAGGTTCTCCCGATACGCCTGGAGAGAGACCCGCGGCAAGAGCCCCCCATCCTCGCCAGGCTCTCCCTGCACCGTGTCCAGCGCCCGCAAGACGAGATGACCGACCCTGACCTTCAGGAGGGTGTCCGCCAGTCCGGTCTTCCAGAGGTTCTGCGCTGCATAGTCCGCGTCGCTGGTGATCACGCGCAGGCCGTCGTTGCCGCCGAAGCTGAAGAGCACCACGTCGGGCTCGAAGGCGAGGACCTCCTCGAAGCGGATCAGGCCTTGATGGGATGTATACCCGTAGACGCCAGCGTTCACGACGCGAACCGACCTCCCCTCGACCCGGAACGCCTCCTCCAGGAACATCGGCCAGCTCGCCCCTCCCTCTCCCGACCAGCCAAGGGTGTTGGAGTCGCCGATGGCGAACACGCGCACCTCGTCGGACGGCTTCGGCACAGGGAAGTCGGCCCCCTTGAATCCGTGCGAATCGAAGCCCAGCTCGCCCTTTCGCGGTGCCCAGAACTTCGCGGCATCGTAGACGAAGTGCTCGTCCTCGAAGGCGTGATAGAAGCGCCAATCGCTCTTGTCGCGGATCTCGACCTGGAGAGGCGAGTAGCGGTAGTCGACGATCCGGAGCCCGGCCTCGACGAGAGCGCGGCCGATCACCGTCCCCATGAAGACGAGCAGGAGTCGGAGTGCCAGGATCCTCCCGAAGCGCATCTCTCCTCCACTCAGCGGCTCGACTCGAGGGGCCATCCGCCATCGACGCCGACGGAGGCTCCCGCATCGATCCAGCCGAAGGGGCACGCGGGCGGGTCAGTCCGCCCAGCGGGCTCCCGACGGCCATGATCACACACGCTGCCACAACAAGACGCAACGAGCAGGCCGAGGGCAGACCGCGAAGCGCGGAGGCACGGCTGGAATCGAACGGGGACAGGCGCCGAATCCCTCACGGATCATCCGCGAGAGACCCGCGTCAGGAGCCCGACACACGCCGACCCGCCGGACGGGGTGTCCGGCGAGCGCTGCCCCGTAGGCCCCTGGCTGGGCGCTGGGGACTGGACGAGCCGTCTCCCATGCTGGCCTCGACCCCGACGGCGGGCCTCCGGCGCCATGGCGAGGGACCGGAAGAAATTCCTGGGCGTCCTCTTGACAGCCCACAGCGGATGAAAATCGTTCGGCCCGCTGGAAGCAGGGCCCGGCATCGGGAGCCGGGAGCAATCCAGGAGGGCGCAGGGACCCCCTGGAACCCGAACCGGCGAAAGGAGATTTTCGATGACTCGATCTGCTCTCATCACTGGAGTCGATCCCTTCGGACGACTTCTCCAGCTCCAGGAAGCGCTGGACACTGCATCTCGCAAGCCGAGCGGCTGGTTCGCATCCGGCCTCCTCGGGCGGGGCGCCTTCCCTCCCGTCAACATCCTTCGAGACGACTCGGGCTACGTCGTCCGCCTCGAGGTGCCTGGACTCGACCCCGGCACGATCTCGGTCCAGAGTCAGATGCAGACACTGACCGTGACCGGCAAGCGGAGCAACGAAGACGCACCCGGCACCGTCCACAGGAACGAGCGCTGGAGCGGCGAGTTCAAGCGCTCGATCGAGCTCCCCAAGGAGCTCGCACCGGCAGCGGCGACCGCCGAGTACAGACACGGGGTACTGAGCATTCGCGTCCCCATGCGCGAGGAAGCGAAGCCCCAGCAGATCACCGTCAACGCGAGCTAGGAGAGCTGCGCTCCCGCAGCTGAGCGGAATCATGGAGCGCGCCCGCTGGATTCTTCGGAGAGAACATCCGAAGAGAGGAGGAAACCATGTCCAACGAACTGAGCGTGAAGCAGGAAGCGGCCGAGCGAGAGGAGAACCTCGAGCCGGGGCGGGTCTACGCACCGAACGTCGAGATCCGCGAGACCGAGGACGCCCTCTGGCTGTGGGCCGACCTTCCCGGTGTCGATGACGATTCGGTGGATGTGCGTCTCGAGGACGATGTGCTTCGAATTCAGGGCAACGTCAGGGCCGACGACTACGCGAACCTGACGCCGGTCTACACCGAGTACAACGTCGGCAGCTTCCACCGGAGCTTCCGCATCACGGCCCCCATCGATTCGAACAAGGTGACCGCATCGATGCGCAACGGAGTGCTGGAGCTCCAGCTCCCCAAGACGGCGGAGGCCAAGCCGCAGCAGATCCCGGTCACGGTGCACTGAGAGGAAGGGACTGCTTCGGGGCTGGCACAGGCGGCGCCCTTCAGATGTCGGCCGCGCGGGACGGGAGGCGTCCACCCGTCCCGCCTCGTCCCTCCGCCCGACCTTCGCTCGTCGGGATCACCTCGAGGCCGCCTCTGCGCGCGAGCCGCGTCGCCGGCTCATCGTGCAGCGGCTCACATCGATGAAGGTCTGCCCATCATGCTCTGCACAGCGGCCTCCCCGACGCTGGCCCTCCGCGGGGTGAGGTAGAGCCGTCGCACGGTCATGTCGGACCGGACGAAGTGCTCGAAGTAGTACGACTCTCCGGACTCGACCTGCAGGTTGCGGATCGCCGAGTTCGTGCGCGAGCTGGCGCGAAGCCGGTACCGGCCGGGCTGCACCTCCCACTTGACGAAGGATTTCGCCCGGATCTTCCTCGCCTCGCCATCGAGCGTGATCCGAACGAGGGAGGTGGGATGCGCCCTGTGGCAGTAGACATAGACGGTCCCGGGGGTCGCCGGCCGCCCGACCTCTTCCGCGAGGCTCGTCCCCTCTTCGCTCGGGGCGGAGTGAGCCGACAGGGGCAGGAGCAGGAACAGGAACAGCGCCCACGAGTGCGGCAGAGGTCGTCTTCTCATCGCATGTCACCGAGGCTCGGGAGTCGAGCAGGAAGAGGTCGGATCCTTTCGGGGCGCGGGAACGTCGACAGACCACACCACCCGGCCCCTCGGTCAGGATAGGGCGCGAGATGGGGGATACCAACGCGCTGGCGACGACGTCTGTACACAAGCCGGTGACTCGTCTCGTGCCCCGCATCCCGCCGGGCATCGAAGCCAGGTCCGTACCGTGACCAGCGGGGCAGTGCATCCGCACTCGGTCCCCGGGGTCAGGGTGTCGTTGCACCGCTCGATCGGCGCCGGAAGCCGTGCTGGGAAGCGCTCGGCATCGGGTCGAGACGCACGATGTCACGCTCCGGTGGAAAGCCCATCAGAAATCGCATGGGGAGCGGGATGGGAAACTCGGCGGCGATCCGATCGAACTCTTCTCCGGTGACGACGACCGCGAGGTAGTCCGCAGACTTGCCGTCGACCTCCACGCGGACCTCCGGATGGGCGACCAGCTCGTGGTACCAGCCGCGCGTCCAGTGGTGGGCAGAGACGTACATCGGTCCGGAGGACGAGTCGAGCCGGGCCAGGCGGCGCTCGCTGGCTTGCCCCGCCTCGTCCGTCGTCACGATGTCGAGCATCGGAATGCCGCTTTCCTCGAAGCTCGGCTGCAGGTAGCCGAGGTAGACGGATTCGAAGATCGAGACGAAGACCAGATAGACGACGACGGCACCGCCGATCCACTTGAGTAGCCTGGTCATGGGCGTTTCCCTCGGCTCATCGATCGATCGGGTCCGAGTGTCGCTTCGTTGTCGCCAGTCGGGCAAGAGGGCCCGCCACCCGACTTCCTCAGGAATCTTCTCGATGGCCTCACTTGCCTCGAGATTCTTGTGACAGCTATTCTGTCAGAATATGACGACTTTCCAACCATACGCGCATTCGAGCGCTTCCGCGATTCGGGTGTCGAGATGAGCCGGCAAGAGCTGATCGAAGCCGACTACGGATTCCTCGATACCGACCTCGGCTTCTCGGAGGACGTCGTCGGGGACGATGAGCGGCGCTTCGTGACCGGTCGGAACCCGGACTCCGGGCACGAGACGGCCGACCAGATGACACGCCTCATCGCGCGAAGGGCAGGCCCATGAGAAGGGCAGGCCCATGAAGACGGCACTGAAGCGCGTCCTTCGCATCGCTCTCGCTCTCCCCGCCATCGGCTTCCTGATCACTGGCCTGCGCTTCGCCGTGGCGCCGGCTGGCGCGGCCAAGGGGCTCGGAATGCCGCTCCTGGAAGGAACGGCTGCGAGCTCGCAGATCGGCGATATGGGTGCGTTCTTCTTCGGAGGCGGCCTGATGATCCTCGCCGCGCTCGTCACGCGCGAGCGGACGTGGTTCATCGCTCCCGGACTCCTCGTGGGCCTCGTCGCGGTCTTCCGCCTGCTGGCCTGGCTCTTCCACGGCGCAGCGCTGATGATGAACATGATCGTCCCCGAGATCCTGATCGCTTCGCTGCTCCTGGTCGGCTCGTCCGTCCTCTCCGAGGAGGAGTAGACCGGATGGGTCCGCGCGCGCGATTCGGATGCGCCTACAGCCGGCTTGCGGCGCTGGTCGCCGCGTTGGCCGGCCTGGCACCGACGGCGTTGGCAGGCTCCGAGCGTCCGAACATCGTGCTCATCCTCGCCGACGATCTCGGATTCACCGACACGGCTCCCTACGGAGGCGAGATCTCGACGCCAACCATCGATCGGCTGGCAGAATCGGGAATCCGCTTCACGAACTACCACACCGCGGCGAGCTGCGCGCCCTCGCGCGCCATGCTCCTGACCGGAGTCGACAGTCACCGCGCCGGCGTCCCGAACATCCCCGAGATGCTGCCCCCCGAACACAGCCAGCACGCGCACTCTCGCGGCACCCTGAATCGCAACGTGGTGACCATCGCGACGCTGCTGGAGGGCGCCGGCTATCACACCTACATCGCCGGGAAGTGGCACCTCGGGATGGAGCCGGATCTCCTGCCCAGCCAACGAGGCTTCGAGCGGACCTTCGTTCTCGCCGACAGCGGAGCGGACAACTGGGAGCAGAAGCCCTACATCCCGATCTACGAGAAGGCCAACTGGTTCGCAGACGGCGAGGAGGCCAGGCTCCCCGAGGACTTCTACTCGTCGCGCTTCCTCGTCGACAAGACCATCGAGTTCATCGAAGGCCGGGAAGCGGATGGTCGACCCTTCTTCGCCTACGTCCCACTGCAGGCGGTGCACATCCCCGTGCAGGCGCCCCAGGAGTTCACCGACCGCTACATGGGGGTGTACGACGAGGGATGGGATCGCCTGCGCGCCGAGCGCCTGCGCCGGGCCGCAGCGCTCGGGATCGTGCCGCAGGGTGCCGGCATGGTGACGATGTCGACGACGGGCGAATGGGACCGCCTCACGGCCGAGCACAAGCGCTACCAATCGAAGCGCATGGCCGTCTATGCCGGAATGGTCGAGGCCATGGACTTCCACCTGGGTCGCTTGGTCGACTACCTCGAGCAATCCGGCGCGTACGACGACACGATCTTCATCTTCACGTCGGACAATGGGAGTGAAGCGGCCGAGCCCGTCGATCCGACTTCGCGCTTCGCGAACCTGGCCACGGGGCTCCAGGGCTACACGGTCGACTACGAGACGCTGGGCCTGAAGGGCAGCTTCAACTCCATCGGCCCGGCCTTCGCCAGCGCTGCGGCATCGCCTCTGGCCTACTACAAGTTCTATCTGGGCGAAGGCGGCCTCAGGGTGCCGCTCATCATCTCTGGCGCCCCCCTGGCGATGAAGGAAAAAGGGGGGATGACGAACGCGCTGAGCTGGGTCACGGACCTCGCCCCCACGATCCTGGAGCTGAGCGGCACCGAGAAGCCCGGCAAACGCTACGGAGGACGAATCGTCGAGCCCATGATCGGGCGCAGTCTCGTCCCACTCATCGAGGGTCGCGTCAAGCGCGTCTACGACGAGACGGACACCATCGGCACCGAGCTCGGCGGCCATGCCGCGCTCTTCCAGGGCGACTTCAAGATCGTCATGAACCGGGGACCGGTCGGGGACGGCGCGTGGCATCTCTACGACATCGTCAATGATCCAGGCGAGACCACCGACCTGGCTGATGCCGAACCCATGCGGCTGCAGCGCATGCTGGCGCACTATCGCGAGTACGTGAAGCGAAACGGCGTCTTGCCGGTTGCGCCTGGATACGACGCGCAGAGACAGGTCGCAATCAACGGCCTGCGGCGGCGCGCGGGCTCCGGGATCCTCGTCGCCATCCTGCTGCTCGCGACGCTGCTCCCTTTCTTCGTCTTCTCGCGCATGAGAAGGCGGGCCGAGACACCAGCCCGCGAGCCGCAGTAGTCGCCCCCGCGATGCCGTTCCTCCAAGGGGGGCCCGCCTGGCCATGGGTCGGTCACACACTCGCGATCGGGCCCCAGGGCACGGGGATCGGGGAACGGGGATCGGCTGGGGAGACGAATCCAGTCACGGGGATCGAAGCCGTCGTCCCCGGTGCCCAAGCGTCTCGACACCGAGGACGACGTCGCGTCGGCAGCCCTCGAGTCCGCGCTCGAGGCGTGGGCCCATGCGCCGCGCATCGCGCGGATCTCGATCACCTAGACGATGCTGGTCAATACGACGAGCCCCCCGAAGTACAGCACCAGCAGCACCACGCTCTCCACACCGATGTTCGCCGGTCCATGGCGTTCCCGATAGACGAGCCCCATGAGGAGGACGCCAGTCATCACGAGCGCGTTGGCGAGCCAGAACCTCTCCTCCTGGGACACCGCTGCATAGATGGAGCCGGATCGGTAGGCCACGTCCGAAGCCGAAATGAACAGGGTATCGAACGCATTGCCCCCGATGATGTCACCGACCGCGAGGTTCAGAGCGCCCATGCGAACGGCGGTGACGGCGACCACCAGCTCGGGGATCGAGGTCGAGACCGCCGTGAAGACGCCCCCGACGAGGCCAGAGGAGAGTCCCGTCTTGTCTCCCAGCGGCACTGCCAGCTGGGCCAGGGCCCAGCCGGCCGCCGCAACCACCGCTGCGTATCCCGCGAACTGGAGCCAGAGCCGCGGGAGGTACATGCGTCTGCGGCCCGGGTGGCTCGCCGGCTCTCGCGGGGTGTCGCTCGTTCGCCGGGGCAGCCACATCGGCATCTCGTGTGTTCGCGCCAGGAGTCTCACACCGAAGACGTAGACGAGGAAGAGGGCGATGCTGGCCGGATGCACCGAGAAGAGCGCGGCCTCGGGCAGGGCCAGCGCGAGGGTGTGGATCGAGAGCAGCGTCATCAGCAGCGCGGTCATGAAGAGGTTCTCCGCCGATGCGGCGGCATGCTCGAGATTTGCCCGCCGATGAGCGATGTCGGCGATCGCGAGAAACGACGTCTGCGCAGCGATGCCTCCCAGCCCGTTGCTCACGGCGAGCTCAGGGTGGCCTGCCGAGGCCGCCGACACCGAGGTCGTGATCCCGGAGAGCGAGGTGGATGCGCCGATGAAGAGCGCGCCCATCAGCGCTTCTCCGAGGCCGGTCTCGTGCGCGAGGTCCCGGGCAGTGTGAGTCATCCTCATTCCGAAGAATCCGATCGTGCCCGCGACGAAGAGGAAAGCGACGACGATCGCGGCGAGGGGCCATTGGCTGGGGTCAAGCATGGAGTCCTCGGAGCTCGGTTCGTTCGACCAGCGGGCGTGCCGATCCGGGGCGACCTCGGGGGCCAATCACGGAGACGCGATCGCAGGCGAGTCGGCTCGAGGTCACGGCGCCTCTGCGAAGATTCGAGGAAAGGCCGCAGCCATGCCGTTCAGCACGAGCTGGACGGCGAGCGCCGCGAGCAGCAGGCCCATCAACCGAGACACCACGCGCATCGCGAGCTGGCTCACCACCGCCGAGTAGCGGACAGCCGCCCAGAGCAGATAGAAGGTCCCGGCATAGATCACGCTGATGGAGGCGACCAGCACCAGATGCTGCGCGATGTCCGTTGCCTGGCTCTGGAGCACCATGGCCGTCGTGATGCTGCCGGGGCCACACAGGAGCGGCACCCCGATCGGCGTGATCGCGACGTCGTCCTTCTCGACGGCCTCTCGGCTCTCTTCCGGAGTGAGTCGACGACGCGTCCCCCCGAGCATCTCGAGGCCCACGCGCAGGATCACGATTCCCCCGGCCATCTGCAGCGCCGGGATGCCGACACGGAAGGACGCGAGGATCCGGGTGCCGAGCAGCGCGAAGGCGGCCATCGCGAAGAAGGCCACCAGGCATCCGCGCCGCGCCATCGCTATGCGCTCATCGTCGCTGCTGCCCTCGGTCACGGCCAGGAATGTGGGCACTGTACCCAGTGGATTCAAGATCGCCGCGAGCGAGCCGAGGGCGAGCAGCGTATAGGAGTGCAGCTCCATGACCGGGCGTAGGCTAGGCGGTGTGTGCGTCTCCGGCAATCCGGCCTTCGGGGCGAAACGCTCACCGGCTACTCTGTCAGAGCACGCGCTCGCTCGTCCACGTCACGAAGTCCGGACGATCCGTGGGCAATCCGCCCGGGGTCCGATTGCCCACCGATGTCCCGTCCCAGAGCTTCCGGGACGGGTGGCTAGAGCAGCTCCGACACCCGAAGCCGCCGCAACATCGACGACTTCTTCACCTGGTGTGCCGCCATGCGCTCGAGCACACCGCTCAGGAACTCGACCGCTGTGACGACGTAGGGTCCCTTGTTGAGCATCACGCACTCCGCTCGCCCACTCATGGCCGCGTCGGTGACCTCCGCGCGCGTGGGCGCGCCACGGGTGGCCAGGGACTCGAGCACCTGCGTCGCCCAGATCACCGGAACGTGCGCGGCCTCGCACATCCAGAGGATCTCTTCCTGCACCTCCGCCAGACGCTCGTACCCGACCTCCACCGCGAGATCGCCACGTGCCACCATGACGCCGATCGGCGGTGATCGCATCCCGGCGAGCAGCATTCGCGGAAGGCGCTCGAAGGCCAGGCGGTTCTCGATCTTGAGCACGATCCCGAGTCGCTCGGCACCGAGCCGGTGGAGGTGGTCCTCGAGGATCAGGACGTCTTCGGGATCGCGAACGAAGGACATCCCGACCATGTCGATCCGGGATGCGAGACGCGACAGGCAATCGAGATCGTAGGCAGTGACTGAAGGCACTTCGAGGGTCGTCTCTGGCAGGTTGATGCCCTTCTCGCCACGAAGCCGCGCTCCCCGCGGCGGCACATGGGTCACGACGACCTCGATCCGCTCGCCGTCGTTCGCCTCGATGCGACCGGCGATCTTCCCGTCGTCGAAGAGGATCGGCTGACCCGGGCGTGCCGCTTCGAAGACCGCCGAGAGCGAGCAGGTGAGCATCGCGGGCGCGCCAACCTGCGAAGCATCCGGCGCTTTCACAGCTCCCGAAGCTCGGTCTGCCGGCACCATGATCAGCCGATCGCCTTCGTGGACGTCGATGGCCGCCGGAAGGGGGGGGGACATCGACGATCTGCCAGGACGCCTCCATTTGCGGCTTCGCACCCGTCCGATGCGCGACGAGCGGCAGCTCGTTCTCCACGTAGAAGGTCCGATCGCACTCGACGAGGCAGCCGCCGGGGCCGCTCTGGACGACATCGAGCCGGCGCCGCCGACCTCGAGTGTCCTCCAGACGGAGCTGGTCGCCGGGCGCAAGGTCGCCGAGGTCCGGGCCGACCACGTTCAGGACATGGTCGACGACGAGCTCTGGTCGAGTCGGCGCCTGCGCCGGAGTCAGCCAGACACGGGATCGACGGACCACCCGTCCGCGTACGTCGCGCAGCGGCTTGACCCTGAGGACACATGGGCCCGGCACGATCATGCCGGTGCGGAGCTTGGGGCCAGCCAGGTCTGCGATCACACGACACGGTCGATCGAGCCGGCGACGCGCAGCCTCCAGGTGGTCCAGCATCGCATGCCAGCGCTCGGGACCATCGTGGGCACAGTTGATCCGCATGATGTTCATGCCGGAGCGGAGCAGATCCTCGATGATCCTCGGATCAGTAGCGGCTTCGCTCGGCATCGTGACCATAATGCGCACACTCCGTCCCGATGGCGAATCACCGAGCAGCAGGCGGGCATGGTCCTCGAGCAGGAGCGGCCCGGTCCGGAAGCCGGACTCGTGCGTGCCTTCCGACGGTGGATCGGGGTGACCGTCGAGCCGGAGGAGCGTCGAGCGGACCGCCTCGAGCGTCGCCATGACGTGCGCCTCCATCCGGCCCAGCGAGGACATCCCCAGCATCGAGAGCCGCTCCTGCAGATCCCGGAGCTCGAGCTGTCGGACTCCGAGGTAGTGAACCAGGTTGCGCGCGCTGGCCCGGTAGGCTGGCGCCACCTGGGCGATGTCGGCGGCGCGATCCACTTCGAATCGCCTGGCCTGATCGATGAGGGCCGACACTGCGTCGACCAGCCGCCGACACTCATCGGATCCGGTCATCGACCATCCCTCCAGGCCGCACGCGGACATGCTCCCGGATCGCGAGCGTATCAGCCACCGGACTCGTGCTCGGGAACGGGATCGAAGAACTCATCGTGGAGCATCGCGCTCAGCTCGGCCGTGAAGTCGACGACCCCCGTCAATGTCTCGTGCAAGCCTTCCTCCAACACCGACTCGATCGTCATCGACGAGAAGCGGTCCCGAGTGCTGGCCAGCAGCGTCCGACTGCGCGCACCGATCGAAGTCTCGCCACGGGGAACGACGAGGCGCAGGAAGTTGCCGGTCCGGTCTAGATTGTGGACCACCGACCGCGCGAAGGCCCTTTCGAAGAGCACGAACTCCGCCACGGCGGCGCCCGAGGGAGCAGCCGTGCGCCGCTTCAGGAAGGGCTCGACGCCAGAGCAGAAACGCAGCGTCGCCAGCCACTGAGCGAGCTCAGTGGGTGACTCCTCATCCGCGTTCGGAGGCCCCACCGCGTGATGATTGACGTCCAGGATCCGCGCAGCCTGCCCGACGCGTTCGACGGCCGTACCGAGTCGCATGAACTCGAACGCGTCCTCGTGAAGCATCGTCGCCTGCGCGATGCCATGGAAGAGCAGGCACTGGTTGCGCAGGCGCAGGTAGAAGGCCGTGCGGTCGCGGGCGTACATCCGCCGCGCCTCGCGCTCGCCGAGCCAGACCCAGAGGTCGTTCAGCGTCTCCCACATCTCGAGGCTGATGGTCTCGCGGATGGTGCGAGCGTTCTCGCGAGCCGCGCGCAGGGAGGATCGGAGCGAGCTCGGGTTCTCCTCGCTCCACGTCAGGTACTCCTGCACGAGCTCGGGATCGTCCGCCTTCCCGGCGTCGTATCGCTTCAGGAAGTCCCCTTCCTGGCCCGTCACGATCACCAGGGGGTGCCAGCACTCCGCCTGCTCGAGCTCCACGTCGAGCTGGAACGCGATGTTCACGCCGAGCATGCGGGCGAGGACCTCGACCC